>JBAQYM010000178.1:0-50921 GCA_049300095.1 Syntrophobacteraceae bacterium | reverse complement strand
GGCCCGTGCTCCTTGGCTGGCAGGCTGGAAAGCCTGCCCCACATCCCTGGTTACCGGAGGAACTTTTTGCCTCGTTCCCATGCTCCTGCGTGGGAATGCATACTGAAGAAGATGAGGAACTCCCCATATGCATTCCCACGCAGGAGCATGGGAACGAGGGATACTCCGGTAGAGGTACATAAAAATCTGCCCTAAAACGGCATAATATTATTTTCTACATCCCTAAGTTAGCGCTTATGGGATTTTACCCGCGGCCCTTTACCTCTTTGAAAACAACTTGGCTTGAGTCCCAAAAGCAACGGGACCCTCCAAACTATCCACAATGTATTCGGCAATGGCCAGGCCCGCGTCCCGGCAGCATCTCGAAAAGCTCGGCCAATCGTTGAAGTCGATCAGGACCGGGCCGCCCTCCGACAGGACCGCGTCGCCTCCATAGACCTCGACGCCGATTACGGCCGCCGCATGGGCCGCAACCGTCCTTAAGGAGTCCATCCGCGCCGTGACCTCTTCGCCGGAAGATTCCAGGTAGGCCCTGAAGAACCGTTTTTGGCCGACGCCGTAGAACTTGACCACGGGACCTTCGATGTGATCTTGAACGAGCAGGTCCCGAACCCCGATCTTTCGGAAATGATCGAGCGCGGCGGCAAGACATTCCGCGGATGCCACGGCGGCGACATCTCCCTCATGGATGGCGTGAACGTCCCCGCGCTTGAGCCACCGGCGGTTTGGAAAACGGCCCAGCTCATCTTCCCGCGCTTTGTCAAGCTCGACCAGGTAGCCTTCCGGCACGGGGGCCCCCGCCTCGGCGAGCATCCGCATCAGGGGCTTTCTGTAACAATTGCGAATAGATTGCGCGGAATTGACGACCCTGCTCCCGTTGCCGCCCCACTCATCCAGGATGCTCAATACGCGATCCGATTGCGCCATGGCCAATACGATCTCGGGCCGGGGCATCGAGCTGTCGAGAAACTCGGCCCCGCGGGATTCGGTCCTGAAGCCCATGCCGGACAACCCGGAAAGCGCGGCGTCGAGAACGGCGGCGTCGGCCTGGACCTTTCCGGGCGAGTAAACCTGTTCCCTGTAAATGCCGAGCAGCGCGGGCGGTCTCATATCTCGCCGATCTCTTTCAGGAATGCTTCAGCTTTCCCGATGTCTTCGGGAAAATCCACATCCAGGGTCTTCGATACGGGAATCCCGTGGAGGGGATAGCCGTGGTCGATGAGAAGCCCGAGGAACTGCCGCAGGGCGCTGAGGCGTTTTGCCCGCGCCGCGTCGACCAATTCGAAAATCTCGGGAGAAAAATAGTAGAAGCCGGCCGTGACATAGCGGCCGCCCCTGGCGGCATCCCCCATCGCGACTATCCTGTTCCCCGCGTCCATGGAAACCCAGAGGGGCTTTTCGTCATCGACAAAATCGGTAAGGGCAAGGGCCCCCTCGCCGTCCCCCAGGACCCGCGCACGATCCAGGAAACTTTGCATTGTTCGCCAACCCGCGACCACATCGACGGTAAAGAGAATAAACGGCCCGTCCGAGAGCAGGGGCGCCAGGGCAAAGAGGCTTTCCATGGAACTCGGCGTCGTCCTGACGATAAGCTCGATCGGGAGAGGCCATGAATTTTCCCGCAGGTAGCGGGCGACGGCGGGATTTTCCGCGTTCACGATACACGCTATCGAGCTTGCATTCAGTTTCGCGGCCGTATGTATTATGCGTGAAATGAGAGGGTGGCCCGCAACGGAGACCAGCGGCTTGGGAGTTGTCACTCCTCCCTTGGCCATGCGTTCTCCAAGGCCGGCGGCGATGATTCCCGCTCTCATGGTAGAAGCGACTCCAGTTCGGGCAGGCTCGATATTTGACAATCGACCGGTCCGGGGTTTTCGGGCAGCCTCGGATTGGGTCCCCGCAGCCAGACAGTCTTCATCCCGAGGCTGCGGGCGGGCATAATGTCCCGTTCGAAGGAATCTCCGACGAATATGGTTTCAGTCGGCCCGGCGTTCATTCTGTTCAACGCCAGCAAAAAGATCCCGGGATCGGGCTTGCTCAAACCGACGCGGGTGGAGTCCAGGATTACGTCGAGATGGTCGGACAACCCGGCCTCGTCGCATAGAACCTCGACGTTTCCGTAAAAATTGGAAACCACCCCGAGCCGATAGCGGTCCTTGAGCCGGGCAAGCAGGAGGGCGTTGCGCCGAAGGACCCTTTCGGTCTTCGAACAAAACGCTTCCACAAGATGCTCTTCTCCCGGCCGGTCCCGCAGTTCCAGGGCGGTAAACTGCAGGTGGACGTGGTATTTCATCAGTTCTCTCAGGCCGAGCCCGTCCACCTCGGGGTTCTTGCAGCAGGTTTCGTCCGCCAGGTAAAAGACTCGCTTGATTTCCTCGCGGGGACAATCCAGGCCGGCCTGTTCATAGAGTTCAAAAAAGCGATCCAACCAGTGCTCGCCATCCGAATCCAGGGTGCCGCCGAAATCGAGGAGAATCGCTCTGCATCTTCGGAACTTGTCTTCCATTATGCCCGATGCGGCGCCGATTGGTTGGAGCCGCTCTCCTTTCGCACCTGAAGATACTGGAGGAACTCCCTGCCTTCCCGCAAACGGCGGATGAACACCCTGCGGTCGATGGACATCTCGTAGAGCATGCGCAGGAGGGGCTTTGTCCGAAAGTAGAAGCGCCGATACATCTTCGCCACTGACTCTTCGATCTCGTCGAAGCTGAGGTCGGGGTAGCGAAGGGCGGCGGTCTGGATTCCGCTTTCGTAGCAGAAATCACCATTTTCCAGCCAGCCGTTCTGAATTGCCTGCCGGTACAGTTCGGTCCCCGCAAACGGCGCGGCTATCGAGACCTGGATGGTGTAGGGATCGAGTTCCTGGGCAAACCGTATGGTGTTCTCGATTGTTTGCCTGTCCTCTATCGGAAGCCCCAGTATGAATGTTCCGTGCACCTTGATGCCGAGGCGCCGGCAGTTCTTCATGAACTCGCGGGCCATTTCGAGCGTGGCGCCCTTCCTGATCCGGTTGAGAATATCCTGGTTGCCCGACTCGAAGCCGACCACCAGCAGGCGTAACCCATTCGCCTTAAGCTGCTTCAGGGTATCATAATCGATATTGACCCTGGCGTTGCACGACCAGGTAAGATTCAGCCGCTTGAAGCCCTTGCCGATTGCAATTGCGCGGGCGCGATCCTGGGTGAAAGTATCGTCGTCGATGAACCACTCCGACGCCTGGGGGAAAAGGCCTTTTCCCTCCTCAATCTCGCGGATGACCACCTCCGGGGACCTGGTCCGGTAACTGTGTCCGCCGATGGTCTGAGGCCAAAGGCAGAATGTGCACTTTGCCTGGCAGCCTCGCCCCGTATAGAAAGAGATATAGGGGTGCAGGAGATAGCCCACGAAGTACTTCTCGATGCTGAGATCGCGGCTGTAAACGGGCAGAACGCTTGGCAGCGCGTCGAGGTCTTCGCACTGCTTGCGATCCGGTGTGTGCCGGATGGCGCCGTCATTCGCGCGGTAGCTCAGGCCGTTTATCTGATCGTAAGCCTTTCCCCTCGCAAGATCGACGCAGGTATAATCAAATTCATTCCGGCAGACGAAATCGATCACGGGCGCCTGCCGGAGCGTCTCCTCCGGGAGCACTGTGGCGTGCGGGCCGACAAATCCGATTTCCACTCCCGGGTTCAGGGCCTTAATGGCCTCGACGCACTTGATGTCGTTTCGGAGTGAAGGCGCGCTCGCGGGCATGATTACCAGCTCGTAGCCGCTCGCGATCCTGATGGCGTCCTGGAGGGAAATGTTATGAGGCGGGGCGTCGAGCAGTCTGCTCCCGGGGACCATTGCCGCCGGTTGAGCCAGCCATGTGGGATACCAGTATGACGTTATCTCGCGCCTGGCGGGATAACGAGCGCCCGCTCCCCCATCGAAACCTTCGAAGGACGGCGGGTTCAGAAACAGAGTCTTTTTCACCTATCAGGCATCCGATCTTCAAAGGTACGTTCCGTCATGGGTTTGTAACAAAGCATCTGATTATTGTCAACACGGACCGCGACCTTGCCCGCGACGATGGCCGATAATCCCGATCAGACTTTGCGACAGAGCAGCGCCCCATTCCCGATGGGAACAATGAGCGCATCCACCCGCCGGTCGCCAAGGGCCCTATCGAGGAAGTCCCGCAGCAGATGACCGTGGCTCACCGCGTTGTCCGCGACCATGATCGCCCCCCGAACCATGCGGGGTATCAAGGCTTCATAGCAATCGAGATAGATGTCCTTCTCGGCATCGAGAAAGCAGAACGCAATGTCCTCGATCGAGTCAAGGCGCCGGCGGGCATCGCCTTCCACGAGGTCCACCACATCCTGAACGCCCGCCGACTGAAATGTCTCACGGGCAAGCTTCACCTTCTCATCGCAGACCTCGAAGGTAACGAGTTTTCTGCCGAGATTTCCACACGCGAGCGCGAGCCAGAGCGCGGAGTAGCCCGCGCTCGCGCCTATCTCGATCATGGCCCCCTCGGGCGCGCCCCCGGCAAGTATGGCTATGAACTTTCCCATCTCCGGCGGAATCTGGCGAAGCCTTTTTTCGCGGGGGGTCCCGTCCTTCCGGTCCCCCGCGTCCAAATCTTCGAGATACTTCATGCGCTCACGGACTGTTTGCGGGATTTCGTGAAACACGTCTTAAGTCGCCTCCACTCTCTGCGAGCTTTCTCACGCATAAAGAGTAAGAATACGATCTCAATGTTGTTGATTGATTACTCAATTAACAATCTAGTCGCCTGGCTGCCGCGTGTCAAGAGTTTTCAGCGAGGCCGCATGAGCTGGTGGGAAATCGTCTTCGCCCAGACCTGGCAGTCGGCCGCTTGGATTGTCGCTTGAGGATGCCGGAAGATGAGACAATTAGAATTATTGTCTCGTTTACGGCCAGCATCTTGAGATTGGACAAGGGTTCGCACCATGTCACGATGCCCAAACATTGGACAAAATGCGCTGCGCGCCAGGGTCATTCTCGCGCTTCGCGGGACGCCACCCTGGGAACGGGACGCACAAAAGTTTTTACCCTGAAGGGGTTACATACCGGCAAACTGCCGGATTCGCGTAGGCAAGCGGTTATTTCCCATCATTATGCAACCCCTTCAGGGTATCATCGTGGGGCGCCCGCCCCGGACCAGATCCGGGGTTCGCCGGTATGACGCCGCTCCGTATCCTGAACATACAGCACAATGGGATAAGAGGACACGACTCTTTTCCCGGTCCGCCGTGGGTGCGGTTTGGCAACAGCGGCCCGTCCGGGAATTTCCACCAAAAATTGTCGCTGCAATTGGACCACTCAGGCCCACGGGATGTCGACGGGCTGGAATCAGGCATTGTCGGTCTCAGCGCGGGAAATGGCGTCCCATTTCGGGATCTTCCGGGCCGAAATTGCCTGAACCGGCCGCATTGCCGCGCCATTCGCGTGAACGGCAGCGATAATAGTACATTTTTATGGGTGAAAGATTTGCTTCAGCATACGTTGGTGTTTAAGTTTACGCTTGACTGATGGATAGATTCCGTGCCTGCGAGAAGGCAAGTAAATATGCTTACGACCGGATGACCGGGTAAGCCTCATGAAACGCCTGTCATTTGCTTCTTTGGTTGGTGCGTGGAATGATCCGAGGTGCTTAAAGCGTTTTTTCGGGCGGAACCCGACCCGAAAACGCGGCTCGGATGCACAGCACACAACTCGATGCGTTATTCAGGGTGCAAAGCGCGCCCGCCGTTTCCCGTTCTAAAACTGAAGCCGCACTGTCAATGTGTCAACATTAGTTGGTCGAAACGAAGCTTGCGTCGCCGGGAACGATTTCGTTCTCCGGACACAAACAGGAATGGGCAGGTCACCAAAGACGAATTCCCGGCCGCTCCGCGTCGCAACGGGCCGGACCGTCGGATTCCTGTGGAAAGGGGGGGAATGCCGAACAGATGTCCATGGCCATGGTTTTAACGGACATGGCCGCACAACCGGAGCTGAAATCTGCTCAGGCAGAGGAAAGGGAATAGGCAAAGCGACGAATCAGTCGTAGATCCAATCAGATAGAGGGTGACCCTCAGCCGGGGGAATGGACTCCGCAAAAATTGCCGTCGTGGAACCGGTTTTTGCTTGGGGAATTAGCAAGCTCATGTATGATGGAGGGTAGCCTCATTTGATCTCAGTTGTTTGCTCGTTTGGACAGCACTTTTCTATGGATCTCACACATGCGGGAGGAAATCATGAGCACTGGACGCAATGTATTGATTATCGACGATGACAAGGACCTGGTGAACACCATGAAGGTCGTGTTCGAGAGCAAGAAATTCACCGTGAGGACCGCCTACAACGGGAAGGAAGGGTCCGACGCCCTGCGGGCGCAAAGACCCGACGCCATCATCCTCGACGTCATGATGACCACGCCCACGGAAGGGTTCGACCTGGCCCGCTACCTGAAGGACAACCCCGAATTCCAGCAAATCCCCATCGTCATTGTGACCGGCTTTCCCAAGGAGATGGCCGAAGCGGGACCCGAGAAGTTTCAGAGCATCCTCGATGACGGCTGGCCCGCGGCCAAATTACTCGAAAAACCCGTGGACCCCGAAAAGATAGTCGCCGCCGTGGAAGCTGTCTTGAAGGACCAGTAGAAGCCGTAATCGCATGACCACGTTTTCTGCGCCTCTGTGTCCCGGGTCCTTGAAACGTCGACACAGAGGCGGCGGGACGTGCGATACTCTGTTCGAAGGTCGGTGTCCCTCGCCTCTCTCGACTCACTTCCATTTTAATCTCGCACCGGCCTTCATGGGGGCCTTATGCAACCCGGGTATGAACTGGTCAGGGAACAGATCTTTATCCGCAAGGAACTCCGGGAGCGAGTGCTTTGGGTGATCAAGGTCCGGTGGCTGTTTGCCGCCCTGGCGCTGACGGGCCTGGCGGTCACCACACCCATGATACTCGACCTGCCGATGCTTCCCCTGGTCGGGGTCTGCGTTGCCGTACTGGCCTACAATGCCGTCTTTGCCTGGTCCGCCAAGTGGCTCGAGCGCGCCGACAAACCGGACGTCCGACTGTATTCCGTCTTTCTCCATATCCAGATCACGTGCGATCTGGCGGCGCTCTTCGTTGCTGTTTGCCTCACAGGCGGCATGGCAAGTCCGTTCCTGATTTTCGTTATTTTCCACATCGTTCTGGCGGGAATTTTACTCCCCCCGGCATCGGCTTTCCTGTACGGGGGCGCCATGCTTCTCATAACGGGACTGCTGACCCTCGCGCAGCAGGCCCCGGGCCTGGGGTTCCAACCGGCGGCCTCCGGGATTTTCGCCTCGCAACTCCATGCGCATCCGGGCGTCGGCCTGTTACAGTACTTGACTTTTGCGGCGGTAATCCTGTTTTCGGCCTTCCTCACCACGTCCATCAGGGGGGGGCTGCGCTCCAAGGGACACAACCTTCTCGAGATTTCAAAAGAACTGGAAACCAACAATGCCCGGCTGTTCGCCCTCTACGAGGTGATCAAGGAAATCGGCCGGCCATCGGGTCTCCAGGAACTCCTGGATTCGGCAACGCGTCAGGCGGCAAACCTCATGGGCGTCAAGGCCTGTGCCATCAAGCTCCTGGATGAAGATAAGAAGTTTCTGGAATTTGCCTCCACTTACGGACTGAGCGAAGATTATCTGAGCAAGGGAAAGTTTGACCTGGAAAAGAGCCCCATCAACCGTGAGGTCATCGAGGGAAAATCCCATGTGATCGGACGGATCGACGAAAAGGACTACTTTCAGTATCCGGAAAACATCGAGCGCGAGGGGATTTCCTCGATGCTCTGTCTGCCGTTGCGCGGCAACAACAAGATCCTGGGCGTCTTCTGCATATACAGCCGGCGGCATTATCTTTTCGATCAGCGCGATGTCGACTTCTTCGGTCTCATGAGCGACCTGACGAGCATCGCCATCGAGAGGGTCAAATGGGACCTGACGAAATCATGGTTCATGGCCAAGGTGACCCACAACCTTCGCGCGCCGCTGGGCGCGGTTTTGAGCATGGTGAAACTGGTTCGGAAAGGCTATCTGGGCCCGGTTAACGAGAAGCAGAACGAGACCCTGGAGCGATGCGAAGTGCGGATGGAGATGCTGGCGGATTTGATCAGCGACTTGCTAAGGCTCGGCAAGGAGCGGACCGAACTCGGGAAGAGCAAGCTGCGTCCGGTAGCCGCCGACGCGGTCCTGAGAAAGCTCGAGCCCCTGTTCAAAGACCAGGCGCTGCAAAAGGGCATCGACATGACATTCGAGATTCGCCGCTCGGAATTGCGGGTCCAGGCCGGCGAGACTCTCCTCGAAGACCTTTTCGCCAATTTGATCTCGAACGCCGTCAAGTACACCCCCGCGGGCGGCCGCGTCGAGGTGGTTCTTGGCCTGGAAGAGGACGGCCGGGTCCGCTTCGAGGTTTCGGACACGGGGATCGGCATCCCCGAGGAGGACGTCCCTCGACTCTTTTCCGAGTTCTTTCGCACCGAAAGAGCCAAACAACTGGTGGAGGAGGGGACCGGACTGGGCCTGGTGATCGTGAGAGAAATCCTCGACCGGTTAGGGGGCAAGGTCCATGTGGAGAGCAAGGAAGGGGAAGGGACCCGCATGACCTGTTTCATCCCGAGCTCACCCGACGCGTCGCTGCCCGAGTGACCCCGGCGTATCCATCGCCGCCACGATAACCGCTCTCGACACCGGCCCGCAAGAACAGCCGGGCCGGAATGCCCGTCCGGCCCATGGTCCCGGCAGGTGTTCCAACCTGTTACTTTCGATCTCCCCCGTGGTGGCCGCTGTCGTCGAACCCCGAGTGGTGGCCGCTGTCATCGAAGTTCAAGGCATCGCCCGAGCGGGAACCGTCATCATCGGACATGGACCGATGATGGTCTTCATGATGGTCGGAGCGATGCCTGTCGCTATCTTCGAAGTGGTCCCCGCCTCTTTGTCGTCCCCTGCTGTCATCGTATCCGACGTCACCGCCGCCGCGTCGAGCGAATTGTTCCCAATTCTGTGCCGTCGAGTCGGTTGTTGAATATGACTGGAGGCCCCCGGCATATGCCGGGCCGCCTAGAAAAATGATTGAAGCCGCAAACAGGATCAATAGAATGGCTTTATTGGTGTTCATGGCTACTCCCCTCATGCAAGGTTGGATTAACGTTATCGTCGGAGTACGATAATCATCCAGGAGAGGCGCTGCAATTTCCGAAGGCGCCGGTCCACCTCCGCGCTGCGCCCCCTTGCGGGATTTCCGGCACGGACTGTTTCGTTCCAATTTCGAAGCCGGTCCGTTATAATTTAAAATTTGGATGTTGCTGCTTACACAACTTTATACAAGAGCAGGTGCAATTGAGAGAATTCGCGGTCTCACCCACTCAGGCAAACGCGTCCGGCCGGGCGGCCGTTTTGCTGTCGCTATTCGTTGCGGGTTTTGCCACATTCCTGAACGTATACGCCACTCAACCGCTGTTGCCCGAGTTTCGGCAGCTCTTCGGGGCATCCGAGCTGATGGTGAGCCTGACGGTCAGCGGGCCGGTCCTGGCGGTCGCCCTCACCGCTCCGCTGATCGGAATGGTCGCCGACACTCTCGGGCGCAAGCGCGTGATTGTCGCCGCAATGCTGGGACTGGCTGTTATGACCGCCCTGGCGGCGACGGCCTCCAATTTGAACCAGCTCATCGTATGGCGCTTCCTCCAGGGCGTCTTCGTACCCGGAGTGATAGCCGTCGCAATGGCGTACATCAGTGAAGAGGTCCCGAGCCACATCGTGGGGTCGACCATGTCGATTTATATAACGGGGGCCGTTGTGGGCGGGTTCGCCGGGCGATTCGTGACCGGTTTGATCGCGCATCACTGGGGCTGGCGCATTCCTTTCGTCGCGCTCGGCGCGCTCACCGTGGCCGGGGCCCTGGTCACCTGGCGTTTTCTCCCGCGAGCCAGAAAATTCGTGCGTCAAAACGACCGGGCCACATCCCTGAGGTCCGTGCGGGCGCATTTTGGCAATCACCAGCTCCTGGCGACCTGCGCCGTGGGGTTCAGCGTGCTCTTCTGCATGGTTGCGGCGTTTACCTACGTGAATTTCTACCTCGCGGACAAGCCTTTCCATCTCGGCCCCGCCGCGCTCGGACTAATTTTTTCCGTGTACCTGATCGGCGCGGCGGTAACGCCCATAGCCGGCCGACTGCTGGACCGCGTCGGTTACCGCCGGGCGATCATGGCGGCTGCCGGGCTAATCGCCGCGGGCATGCTGCTTACCCTTATCCGCTCGATTCCCGTCATCATCGGCGGGCTTGCCCTCGGGGCAACGGGAGTGTTCATCTGCCAGTCGGCCGCGTCCAGCAACGTGGGCAAAGCCGCCCAAAGCGCCCGTTCCTCGGCCGCCGGCCTCTACGTATCGCTCTATTACCTCGGCGGGTGCATGGGGTCGATCCTGCCCGGCTTTTTCTGGCAACAGACCGGATGGCCCGGCTGCGTGGCCATCATCATCGGCATGCAGTTGATCACCGCACTGATCGCCTTCCGGTTCTGGGAAGACTGAGCCCGGCAGGGTTCGCCCGACAAGAACCGGAACGAACCCCGCGCCCGAGATGAAATTGCATACCCGTCATGGTTATGTTAAACTGTAAGTACTACGGTAGGAAATTATCTTCGGAGGTAGAACGAACATGCCCATAGTAAAAACCTCGTCAAAAGGTCAGATCGTCATTCCGAAACAGATTCGGGAAAAGCTCGGGATCGGACCCGGCAAGAAGGTATTGTTGCGGCTGGTTGGGAATCATGCGGAAATCGTTCCCCTGCCTGATGAACCGGTGAAGGCGATGAGGGGTATGCTCAGGTCGGACACCTCGCTTGCGGAAGAGTTGCTTGGAGAAAGAAGGAAGGATAGCGAAATCGATGAAAGACGTGGTATTTGACTCGCACGCCATCCTGAAGTTCGCCCAGGACGAGGCTGGCGCGAACAGGGTCGAGGAACTCCTTACGGCCTCGCAGGATGGCAGGATTCGGGCTTTTATGAACGAGATCAACTTGGGCGAGATCTATTACATCACCATCAGGAGGCTGGGGATAGAGTCGGCAAAGGAATTCCTCGAACACTTCTACAGCCTTCCTATCGAACTGGCGCCGGCCTCCTGGGACATCATCGCATCGGCATCGGAACTGAAGGCAAGATATGCTCTCTCTTATGCCGACTGCTTTGCCATGGCGAGCGCACTAAAGCACGACGCCTCCGTCGTGACGGGAGACCCGGAATTCAAGAATGTCGAGCATGTGGTTGAAGTCGATTGGATCTAAGAGAAATCACCACCTGACGACATGCGCCAATCGAGCATATGATAAAAATAGACGATCATATTTCCATCCCCGACGAAGAACTCACCTTCACGGCCTCTCATAGCAGCGGGCCGGGCGGGCAGAATGTCAACAAAGTGTCCAGCCGCATGACCCTGTGGTTCGACGTGGTAAACTCCCCCAACCTCTCCCCGGAGCAGAAGGATTTGGTGAGGCGCCGCCTTGCAACCCGCATCGGCAAGGACGGGGTTCTTCGCGTCATATCGCAGCAAACCCGCAGCCAGGCAGCCAACAGGGAATTGGCTGTAAATCGTTTTATTGAACTGCTGCGGGATGCATTAAAGCAGGTCCCAATAAGGAAAAAGACCCGAGTCAGCAAGGGGGCAAAGCTCCGGCGGCTTGAGGAGAAAAAGCAGCACGGCATTTTAAAAAAGAAGAGGTCGGAAAAAGTTTCGGTCGAGGATTAGGTGAGATGAGCTAGAGCGGCCCCCAAAGAGCATTCCGGGTGACGAATCATACATGCCGCCTGCGATCCTAAAAAAGTATGGGAACCAAACATGGTTTGATCTAAGCTGGAATGAACTCCTCAGTTTACTCCGATCAAAAAAGGACCTCTGCCATAGAAAGGATCGCGGATGAAATTAAAAAGACAAGATTTGATCTCCGCTATGGAAAAGGAACTCCTGTTGAGTGCCTTCGGGCTGCATGGTTCTAATCGAGAACCCAATTTTGAGCGGGAGAGAGATATCCTCGCGAAAAGCTTCGAAATGTTCCAGGTTTGTTTGGAATATCTCAAATTTTGTAAACCTATCAAGACGATTAATCCAAGAGTGGGAAGTTCCTATGGCCTGAAGCACGAGGTGGAACGTTGGTCGGGAGTATATGTTCATAACGGAGCATTCATTGCCGCAGTGATTCACGCTGGAATAAAATACAAAATAATACCCGGTAGTCCAAATATTTCCCTCGCGATTTCAAGCAAATTGCCGGAAGAAAAATGCAGCTTGGATTTGACCAATGCCAGAGATCTATTCCCGTCCTCCTCCAATCAGTAGGTAATGGATCAATTTTTGAGCATCGAGAACATGCATGGACAGGTACCCTGAGATTAGCTTTGAAGTTGGAAATAAATTTAAGAGGCTCATAGCGGACAAGCTTACACCTTGGGTCTTTTTCAATACTGGGAAGATGGTGCCAGTCGATGATTTTCTAGGGAACTCCATTCAGTATCGAGGACTAGCATTCGAGGGTACGCCGCGTGACTTCTTCTGGGGTAACTTCATAGTTCCCTTTTTGGAAGCTATTTGCGCATGGGCTTTTGATTTTGCTACTGACCGTGCCGAAAAGCGGAAAGCCGATTACCAGGATGTCATAATACATACACATCAATGCCTGACCAATGGTCTATACAAAGTATATATTGAAATGCAGGATATCGACCGAAGGCTGAGAGGCAAAGGCTACCCTCAGAAAGTTCCCCCACGAGATGTCTCACTGGAGATAAAAAAGATGCAGACTCGTTTTGATGAATACCGGGATTCAGCGCTTTCAATGTTTGAGATGAATCATAAACAAGCTGCCAGTCCGGCTTCTGGAAAGCAAAGGAAGCGGAAGTCCGTTCCAAATAAATTGAGAGCGCTTCTTCAAAAGGAAAATGAGTCAAGATGTCCATTTTGTTCCAATGAAGACGTGGATCACTTTGAAGTACACCATATTGACGAAGACCCAAACAATAATGAAATTCAAAACCTGCTTCTTGTCTGTCCACTATGTCACTCTAAGATCACCAAAGGCGATATTGAGCAACATCTAGTCATATCTGCTAAAAACAAGCTGAAAGCAAAGAGTGATGGAGAAGCCAAGATGTCAGCCAAGATAATTAACTTTCGTTCAAAGGTGGAAAACGCCATAATTGGTGACCATACTACTGTTAATATAACCACTCGGAAAAGCGTCAAGAGCAAGTATCCAGAAGGCTGCATAGGTTTTGACACGCTAAGAGCCAATTACATTGGATATCTAATCGACCGATATCATGAATATAAAGAGTTCCAGGAAGGAAAATCCGGTATGAACTATGCCATTTTCCCGTCCAACATTAAGGCAAGATTCAAGATCGGCAAGACGCGCACAATTTATAATATCCCAATCACTCGCTTTGAGGAACTTGCATCCTATATACAAACTCGAATAGATGGTACTTTATTGGCTAAGAGTAATAAGGCCAGAGGACAAAACAAGAACTATGAACCATTTGATGAATACGTCAGGCGGAACTCGTAAAAATCCTGTCCTGCGTGGGTTTGCCCGGTAAGTGGTTACATCCGAGTTATGACAATGTGATTTGGGTCTCGCTTGCTACCAATCTTCATAACACTTCGGGGGGCACTCACGGGCGGGGGCAGAGTTGCCGTTTCCACTTATTAGCCCTAAAACGACATTTGAGGACTGTCGGATGCGATGAAGTCTCCAGCCTCTTTGATATCCCTGAGCGCGGGTCGCGCCCACTCAAGATGCATGCTTGCCCCATCTTTTCAGTTCGGCAAGCGCATCTTCATGGCTTACGACATCCCCCCTATCCGCCGCGGCAATGCCTTCCTTTACCGCCTTTATATGCCATTCCTGGACTGTCAAAAAATCCTCGATGGCCTGGGGTGCAAGTGAAGACTCTGACTGATGGGTAGTTTTCGCCAAGGACTCCAGTCTCTTGGCTAAATCTTCACGTATTGTTAGAGTGGCGTTCATATATTTTCCTGCCTTCCCATCAACTGTCCGCGCTTTACGGCAAAGACCCGCTGAGCTTTGCGCTTTTTCTTTTTCAGGATACCTCAGAAATAACTATCGGGCAAGGACTGAGGTCCCCATGACCTGGACCCGCGGGTGGCCCGGATAACTTCTTTATCCGGGTCCTTTAGGATAGGAGGTTTGGGTAAGGGCTATCGACCAATTCGGCCTCACCAGGGATTAACTACGACCGCCTCTTGCGAACCGCGCACGGACAAACCAGTCCCCGCGCCACCCGTACCACTTCTATGCTACGCGGCAGACTCTTCCGCGGAGTATGGCTGTATAAGGACTTCCGCCGGGATGCCCAGGCCCGAATGAAGCTTGCGGATCATGCCGATGGTGAGTGGCCGCTTCCGGTTCAAAACTTCGGAAACACGAGCGCGGCTGCCGATGAACGGCTCAAGGTCCCGGCGGGAGAGCCCACGGCTTTCGATGAAGTATAGGATGGCTTCAACCGGGTCTGGAAGTGGAATCGGGTAGTGTTTTTCTTCGTAGGCTTCAACAAGGGTGGTCAATACCTCCAGCCGATCCCCTTCCGGAGAGTTCGGGGCGGCATTAAAGAGGTGTTCCACCTCCTTCAGCGCCGCCTTGTAATCGTTTTCCGTTTTGATGGGGCGGATATCCATATATTCAAAACTCCAGTCAAACCGTGGCGGCATCGCTGTGATCGAATTCTCGGTGAGCGCCCACAAATCGGATGTAGACAATCCCGAACTCATACCGGATAGCTGCTACGAGCCTGTAATTGTTGCCTTTAATATTGGAAACCACTCGATTACCGGCCAAAAGGCTTGCATGCCGATAATCCTTCTTGATATCTGAAGGCGATCTCCAATGAGCCCGTTTCACACCTGCGTGCCACGCCAATAGAGGTTGTTCGGCATCCGGGTGCGCTTCCCAAAATTCTTTGAGCATCTTTCGAGAGATGGTCCGCATGCAAGCAATCTACCATGCTCCCGACATGGGATCAAGCTGCGTTTGCGATTGTTTCGCGATGCCTCGGCCCTCGATTAATAGTGATCCCAATCGGCTCCCATGGCCGCTTGAAACGGCTTGGAATGTTAGGAAGGTACGCGGCCGGAGCTTAAAAGAAAAGGGTGAACAGGTAGGCGCAGAACAGCGACAATTGTATTGTCCCTCCATAGGCATTCGTTTTTCCCGTGGCCACGTTCATGGAGGCAAGAATGATCGTGCTGGCCAGGATCAGGGCCTGGGCTGATGAAAGGGCGACGACGACAGCTATTTTGTTCATCCAGGCGACAAGCAACACTGCGGGGATTGTCAGCGCCATGGTGGAAAGGGCCGAGCTGAGCGCGACGTTTATAACGAGCTGCATGTCGTCTTTCATGGTCGCGCGCAGGACGACCAGCGATTCGGGGGCCTTGGATATCAGTGCGACGATAAGCGCGGCAGTGGCGCCGGGCATTCCATAATTGGATATGCTGTCGTCGACGGATATGCTGAGAAGCTCCACGAGAAGACCGATAACGATCAGATACAGGATCAGCATCACCATCCGGGAAGCCGGCCTCATTTTCCGAGTCTCGTCCGCCTCGTCCGCCTCGCCGCCTGTCTCCCCGCCCTTACCTGTTTCATAGCTGAAAAAATAACTGTAGCTGCCGACCTGAAAGAATAGAAAGAACCCATAGAGGACCAGAAAGATCACTGTCACGAATACCTTGTATGGTCCCATCAGGTGTAACGGGACAACCATCGGAATAAAAAATCCCAACGCGCACATGGCGCCCAACTTGGTTATATAGGAATAAGCGCTCTTTGGGTTGAACTCCTGTTCCTTGAATTTCATGCCGCCGATCAGCAGGGCTATCCCGAGCACGGCATTTATTGAGAGGATCACTCCCGCAAAGATCGTGTCCCTTGCCAATGTGGGCTCCTGGGTCGGGCCGTGAAGCATTATCGTCAGGATCATGATCACCTCGATCGCCGAGGCGGAAAGGATCAGGACGAGCGTCCCAAGGGGCTCTCCGAAATGCATGGCCAGGTACTCCGCATGCTCTACCACCTTTTTGGCCACAAGCAGGATAACCCCGCCGATAGCGAAAAACATGACCTCGGTGATGCTGCCGTAATGGCCGATTTGCCCGAAGTAGGGCGTTGCCTCGAGGATATAGGCCAACGCGAGCCAGAGGACCCCGGCCAAGAGAGTTTTTTCGTTCCGGAAGAAAGATTTCAACACAGTTCCTTTTGACGGCATCGTATCCAAAGACCCCATTCACCTGTGATGCCGCATCGCCACCAGAGCTGGAGATAACAGGACAGCGGACCGGTCGCGCCTGGTCCTTGCGCCGGTTGATTCGGCGTCACCAACAAGATATCGGATTAAAAATGCTTCTACCTTAGAATGCCCTGAAAACACATTGAAAATTCAGTGGGCGGCCCGGATAACGTCGTGATCTTGTGATCCGGCCCCGTCAGGAAAGGAGGTTGAGGCGAGCGCCATCGACCGATTCGGTCTCGCAGGCGGGATGAGCGACCCATCTCCCCCCGCGCTCCGCGACAGAAAACGGGTTTCCGGGCCGCCCGGACGCCTTCGAATCAGAAAAGACTCAGCCCAAGGTGGCGTTCAGCGCTTCGCGGGACGCCACCTTGGGAGCGGAAGGCCGAAAGAATCTTGTCTTAACAAGGTTAAATACCGGCAAAGCCAAGTGGTCTATTCCATAAATTCGGTGACGTATTATCGTGAGCGTTATGTTCTGTTCGCCTTCCGGTATGGACCGCCACATTGTCATTCCCGCGGCGTCTCTGGGCGGGAATCCAGCGACTTTGGGATAAATCGTTTTGCTTCAACGCATTGCGAAAACGCTGGATTCCCGCCCAGAAACGCCGCGGGAATGACGATTGTATAGCCCGCTCCTTTGCGTCAGGCCCATGCATTCGATACGTCACTGTAATTATGTAACTGTGTACTAAGGTGAACGGTATTGCGCTCAAGGCAACGGCATCGGGGCCTCATCCGGGACGGCATTGATGCCTCATCCGGGGCGGCGGGGCATTGAGATAACGTTTTCAATCGGAGAGAAAATATTTAGGTGATCTTGTGCATTTTCTCTTCACAAAATGCCCTGTTTGGTTTACAAAGCCAACTCTAGCCTATGCCAGCCAACCGGCCCTGGTCCGGGTGCAACACCAGGAACAACATATTGGAATTACAGCGACTGTTGCCGTTGACGCTCAACTTGACGATTTAGGACCATCGGTTTTGAAAGATTTCTGGATTCCTGCTGTTCTGCCGGTCAAAGCTGTTCCACCCGTTTTAGAGCTGCCGTTGCAAACCCGTTTCATAATCCGGATGTTTCGAAACCTTGATTCCCGGGACGACCGTCTATTTGCGGACGATTGTCCTTGAATTGCCCCGGTCAGGCAGCGGCGCGCCCCCGCGCGCTTGCGGAGCGCCGCTCGATCCGGGTTATTTCCTGAACGCAAAGGAAACGAGGAAGAAAATGCCAATCGAGATTTCTGAAAAAACCATCAAGCACGAGTTCATCGAGAAGGTCGGTCAGCTAAGCGGCCAGGACATTTTCATGTGCTTTCAGTGCGGCACCTGCGGCGGCGGCTGTCCCATGTCGGGACAGATGGAAACGCTGCCCAGGAGAATTATGCGCATGGCTCAACTTGGGATGGAGGAAGGCGTTGCCGGTTCCCAGACGAGTTGGACTTGTGCATCTTGCCACACGTGCACGGCAAATTGCCCAAGGGGCATCGATCTCGCCAGGGTCATGGAAGCCGTGCGGCTCCTGACCCTGAGGAAGAACATCAATATGATCGATGTTTCCGGGTTGCCCGCTGAAACGATCAGAGAGCTGCCTCAAATTGCTCTGGTAAGCTGCTTCAGAAAATTGACGAGTTGAGGAGTATCATGAAAGTTAGCTACTATCCGGGATGTACCCTGAAAACCAAAGCGAAGAATCTGGAAGAGGCGGCAGTTGCATCCATGGCGGCCCTGGGAGTGGAATTCCAGGAACTGCCGAGGTGGAACTGCTGTGGCGCCGTCCATTCCCTGGCTGACGACGACCTCATCCACCATGTCGCCCCCGTGCGCGACCTCATCCGCGCCATGGAGCAGGGAAGCGACAAAGTCGTCACCCTTTGCTCCATGTGCTACAACACGCTCGCCCGAGCCAACCTGTTGATGAAAAACGACGCGGTTAAAAGAAAAACCATCAACGACTTCATGAGCGAGGAAAAGGACTACCAGGGTGAAGTCGAGGTGGCGCACTTCGCGACGTTTTTGCGCGACGCCGTGGGCTGGGACACACTGCGGGCCAAGGTGAAGGCGCCGCTAAACGGGATGAAGATCGCCGCCTACTACGGCTGTACGCTCGTGCGGCCAAAAGACGTCGCCATCGAGCCGGCCGGAAGCAAGGTCATGAACGAATTCGTCGAGACCCTCGGAGGTTCGGCGGTTGACTTCGCGGCAAGCACCGTGTGCTGCGGCTCGTACCAGGTCCTGGCCCACCCGGAGGCGGTGGTCGACGCGGTCGGGCGCATCATCGAAAGCGCCGCCGCGGCCGGCGCCGAGGCGCTCATCCTGAGCTGCCCGCTTTGCGAATATAATCTCGCGAAAAAGCAGGACGACCTGGTCGCGAGCGGCAAGATCGCCCGCAAGCTGCCCGTTCTCTACTTTACGCAGCTCCTGGCGATCGCCCTCGGGCTCGCCCCCGAAACCCTGAGGCTCGATCTCAGCGACGCGAGTTCATTCGAATTTTTGAAGGCGAAAAATTTTCCGGTCGGATCGGCGGCGGCTCAGGTGTAGCCCCGGTTCCCGGTAAGAAATAGCTAAATACATATTTTTTACGTTTAAGGAGAAATAAGATGTCAGCACCCAAACAGGTTGCAACTGGAGATCGAGCTATTCTTCCCGAGGGGGCGAAGACCATCCCCATCTATGTAATGGGCAAGCGCTACGAAGTCCCCGAAACTCTGACCATCATGAAGGCCATGGAATTCGCCGGGTTCAAGTTCCTCAGGGGCGCCGGCTGCCGCGGCGGCGTCTGCGGGGCCTGCCCGACGGTCTACCGCAGAGAGGGCGACTACAAGCTCTATTTCGGCCTCGCCTGCCAGACCGTTGTCGAGCCGAACATGTACCTGGCCCAGATTCCTTTCTATCCGGCAAACCGCGCGGTATTCGACATCGAGCAGATCGAGCCGGTCGCCGAGGCCGTCCACGCGCTCTATCCCGAGCTTTTCCGCTGCGTCGCCTGTAACAATTGCACCAAGGCATGCCCGATGCACGTGGAAGTCCTCGATTATATTTCGGCGATCAAGCAGGGCGACATCGCACGGGCCGCCAAGCTTTCCTTCGACTGCATCCAGTGCGGAATGTGCGCCAGCCGGTGCATGGGCGAGCTGCCGCAGTACCATATCGCGCAGTTGGTCCGCCGCCTGTACGGCAAATACATCCAGCCCCGGGCCGAACACCTTCAGCAGCGTGTCGAGCAGATCGATTCCGGAAGATACGACAAGGCGCTCGAAGACCTTCAGAAGATGAGCCACGCCGAGCTCGAAAAGATATACAAGGAACGCGAGCGCGAGCCCGACATGTCGGTTCTGGGGGCCTGGATGCCCAAGGACACCCAGTACCTCTAATTCTTCCGATACCACGACTGATAAGAATCTATCGAATATAGGCAAGTTTCAAGGAGAGACAGATGGGTTACACACCTGAACTGAAGGAATTGATAAAAAAGGTTGAAGCAACCAGGCCGGAACGTGTTGCCCGGTCCAAGCGCGGTGAGAACTTTCCGGCGTTGAGCCTGGAAGAGCGGGCGGTGGTGCTCGGCAAGTTCCATCCCGACTACCAGCAGGAAGGCCGCCGGGCCCTCCGGGTCGGCCCCGACAAAGGCCTGGTCGTACCCGAGGAAATCGCCAAGATAATGGAATCGCGCTCGTTGCTGCGCTCGGACATGGTGGACCTCTCGACGCCCGATTTTGAAACCGACATCCTGATCGTCGGGGCGGGCGGCGGCGGCACTTCGGCGGCCCTCATGGCAACCGACGCCGGACTGAGCGTCATCATGGCGACCAAGCTCCGCCACGGCGACGCCAACACGATGATGGCCGAAGGCGGCATCCAGGGTGCAACGCAGGAATGCGACTCGCCCTTCTACCACTACATGGACACCATCGGCGGAGGTCACTTCACGAACCAGCCCGACCTGGTGGCCGCGCTGGCCCACGATGCGCCCCTGTCGATCGCCTGGCTCGAAGCCCTCGGCATGATGTTTAACAAGCTGCCCGACGGCCGCATGGACTCCCGCCCCTTTGGTGGTTCCTCCCGGAAGCGCATGCAGTCCTCGGGCGACATGACGGGCGCGGAAATCATGCGCGTTCTCAGAGACGAAGCGCGCAACCGCAGAGACAAAATCCGGGTCCTCGAATTCTGCCCTGCGGTCGAAATCATCCTGGACGAGGCCGGGAAGTGCGCCGGCGCAATCCTCTACAACATGGAAACCCGTGAATTCTTCATCACCCGCGCCAAGGCGGTCATCATCGCAACGGGCGGCAACGGGCGTCTTCACATCAAGGGTTTCGCCACCACGAACCATTACGGCGCAACGATGGACGGCGTCGTCATGGCCTACCGCGCCGGTGTCGGCACCACCTGCCTGCCCTCGACGCAATACCACCCCACCGGCGTTGCCTATCCCGAACAAAACGTCGGCCTTCTGATCACGGAAAAGGTCCGCGGCCTCGGCGCCCACGTGCTCAATAAGGAAGGCGAGCAGTTCTGCTTCCCTCTTGAGCCGCGCGACGTCGAATCCGCCGAGCTTATCAAGGAAGCCGTCGAAGTCAACAAGGCCGTCATCACCCCGACCGGCCGCTTCGGCCTGTGGCTCGACTCCCCGATGATCGACGTGTTGCACGGCGAGGGCACGGTGCGCAAGGAACTTCCCGCGAAGTTCATCCAGTTCGACCGCCACGGCATCGACATCAGCAAGGAACCGATGCTCGTCTACCCGACCCTGCACTACCAGAATGGCGGCATTGCCATCAACGCCGCCTGCGAAACGGTCGTTCCCGGCCTGTACTCGGCCGGTGAGTGCACGGGCGGCCTGCACGGCGAAAACCGCCTGATGGGCAACAGCCTCCAGGATGTCATCACCTTCGGAAGAAGGGCCGGCGTGAATGCCGCCAAGTATGTACAGGCCGGCGTCGATCTCAAGAAGCCCACCCTGGACCACGTCGTCAAGTTCGAAAAAGAGCTCGCGGAAGCCGGGATAGCCGATGCGATCGTTGCGCCGATCCTGCTGCCCGACTATTCGACCGACGAAGTTGCCGCGAGGCGTCTTAGCGAAGCACGGCAGGAAGCCGAATAATCGGTTTTTAGTTTAGGCCTCAGGGCCCTTAAAGGGGTATCCCGCTCATGCGGGGTGCCCCTTTTTTTGTATTCGTGCCGGTAGAGCGCATTACTGTGAGTGACTATGCCATCAGCAAGCTCCGCCCCTTAAGTGCGCCGCCACGCCCCCACCCGCATTGACACGGAAATATGCAGGCATTTGTGATCCGCATCATATCAGCTTTTTAAATCTCCTACCTGGAATCAAAGAAAATACCAGAGGGTGTAAATGACAATTACTCTCTTTACCCCATTCCGCTGAGATTTTGTCAGTGCTAACTTCGCACCAGTTAGAAATTCATGGATTCAATAATCATTCGTTTTTCAATCCAATGATGTCCCTGGTTCGTTTCTCTGGTTTTCTGCGTATTGGCCTGTTTCACATTGATACGATGTTCGGGTTTGCAACGCTTGCCGGCATGAACTCGATGACCGGTAAGAGATCGCGCCACGAGATGTACTAGACCGCTAAATTTGTGGAAATGTGCGGCAGAAGCGGCCGCGACCGTTGTGGTCGGTAAGAACACGCCGTGAGTGTATGTGTTTTTTCAAGAAAAGACTCCCGTAAAGACCGTAAGTCGCAAGGGACCCTTTTTTCAATATCCTGTTGGTTTTAAGGAAAGGAGGTGAGAACGGAGGAGGAGTAGAGGTATTTGAGCTTGTTTCGCCTAACCGGAGCGAAATGTGACATTTCACCTGTGGCACAAGGAAAAGACATTATGAAAGCATCCAAATCGAAGCGTTTGATCTGCACTGCCGTGGTCATGCTGTTTGTCTCGGGGCTGGCGGCCGGTCCGGCCTCCTCCGCCGGGACCGGGGGATTAAAACCGCTAAGCAGCGTGCCCGTTCCCTTGCCCCCCGCAAATATTCTGAGTCAATACATTATCGATACGCAAGCGGCGATCCAATTGGGCAAGGCCCTTTTCTGGGACGCCCAGTTGGGCAGCGATGGCGTTATGGCGTGCGCGAGCTGCCATTGGTCGGCGGGGGCCGATACCCGGGCGAGCGATATCGTTAACCCCGGCAGGAACCAGCTCTTCCAGGCCGCCAAGCCCGGCGCGACCGTGCTTGCGAAGAAGTTTTTCATCAAAACGGATGACATCGCCGGTTCCGGGGGCGTACTCGATATGAACTTCCTCGGCTTGAGCAATCCCCTCACCGCCGTGGACAATGTCCTCCCGATACCCGATCCGCTTTTCAAAAATGCCGCGGGCAATGTCAGGCAGTGCACGGGAAGAAACGCTCCGTCGTCCGTCAACGCGGTCTACAATCTTCGCAATTTCTATGATGGAAGGGCGAGCAACAACTTCAACGGAGTTACCCCCTCCGGAACCATAGGCGGCGCACAAAACGCGTTCGTTTACAAGATAATCAACGGAGTCCCGCATTGGGTGAGCGTTTCCATCCCCAACGCCAGCACGGCTTCCCAGGCGGTGGGACCTCCCCTCAGCGCCGTCGAGATGTCGGCGGCCGGGAGGACCTGGCCCGACATCGGCAGGAAGATGATCGGCCTCGGCGTGCCTCTGGCGCAGCAGGTAGTGGACCCGACCGACAGCGTGCTCGGATCTCTTGCCAATCCAGGCGGGACCGGCCTCGCCACGACCTACTCGGCCATGATCGCGGCCGCCTTCGACCCGCAGTGGTACTCCGATGCTCTTGTCGCCGCCAACGGCTGGACCGTGACCGAGGCAAACTTTTCGCTTATTTTCGGACTCTCCGTCATGCTCTACGAGGCGACGCTCGTCTCCGACCAGACCCCGCTTGACCAGTTCCTCCTGGGCAACGCCGCCGCCCTTACCCCGACCCAGCAGGCGGGAATGCAGGTATATATCGGAAAGGCGCGCTGCAATAAGTGCCACGGCGGGGCCGAGTTAACCGAGGCCGCGGTCAGCCAGGCCAAGGGAGACCTCTTGAAAGGCTTCTTAAACACCGCCGTCAGGCCGCTTCGCGAGGACGGGGGAGACGTTCTCCAGCCCGGCCAGGGAAAGTTCAAGACACCCGGACTGCGCAATAACCTGTTGAACGGCCCTTATTTCCACAACGGCGGAATGTCGACCCTTATGCAGGTCGTCGACTTCTATGACAGGGGCGGGGACTTCCCCAGCCAGTTTACGGATTCGGATGTAAGGCCGTTGAGACTGACTCCCGTCGAGAAGAACGCGCTGGTCGACTTCCTGGCATACGGCATGCTCGATAACCGTGTGGCCAGAGAGCTGCCGCCGTTCGACCATCCGGCGCTGGTGCTCCCCAACGGCCCGACCCTTCCCGCGGTGGGCGCCGCCGGGAATGCCGCGCCGCTCCAGCCTTTCCTGGGCCTGTCCCCGTTCATTCCGTAAAGGGGACTGTTTTCACCCACCCCCGGATGTCCGCCCGGGGGGACCGCAATGGTCTTGACCCAAACCTCGCTGCCCGGCCTCGATACAGGCCGGGCAGCTCTAGTTCGGTCCCACGCCTGCGGAGCGTAGTAACCCAATACCGTAAATACAGTACATTTGACAGCAGTCAATTGTTACACATTAAACATTATCATGTCGAACGTTAGCGAGTAATTTTGGAATGATATTCGTATGACAGCAAATTTGTATAAGACATATCTATAGCTGTCATCGTCGTTAGGCAGGATTTCCAGCCTGCCGGAGAAAGATTGGAAAACTGCCGGGGACGGCAGGCTGGAAGGGGCTGTTGCCCAAGTCAAAGTACGACGAATGGTTATACTTCAGGTCCGGGCGGCGAACACTCAAACAGGGAATGACGAACCTTGGGTCCCGGGCTTAACCGTGAGTGCATTACGGTATTACCGCAATTGACTTGGGCAACAGCCCGGGAAAGCCGTGCCCCACAACCCTGGCTGCCGGATGCGCTTTAAGTGAACAGTATTGGTGTTGAGGCAACAGCATTACCCGCCCCCTCGCCTCCGCCGGCACGGACTTACGCCGGCATTTATGCCCCGCATCATATCGATTTGTATCTTCTCCTACTGAAGAGGTAGAAAAATACCGAACGGTGCGCATGGCAATTACACTTTTCACCCCATACCTTTAGGACATTTATGGTGCTAAATTCGCGCTAAATAGCAATTCGCGGATGTTACATTCGGCGCCTCAAACCGACATTTCCCTATTCGCACTAAATAGCAATTCGCTGATTTCACATTCGGCGCCTCAAACCTACAGTTCCCTTATTCCGTTCCTCAGGCTTCACGCCTTTGGGTCCGGTTCCGATAACGCGGGTCAGGGTTCACAGCACGCAGCAATCAGGACGTACAACAAGGAAAGGATCGCGCTATGAGAAGTATCAGAAGACGGGATTTGTTGAAATGTGCGGCGGGAGGGGCAGCGGCTATCGTGGTCGGTAACAGCATGCCCTGGATGCTCGAAAACGAGGCGATCGCGGCGCCCGCACAATCGCTTGATTTTACCATCACCGACGCCATCAAGGATATGGCGACAAACAACGACATCAACGCGGCCCAGTGCTACTTCTGGATATACAAGGAAGCAACCATGCCGGCGGACTGCCCCGGGCCCATGATCTTTGTGCGCGAGGGCGATTTCATACGGATAAAGATAACCAACGCCCTCGATGAGCCGCATTCGCTGCTTATTCCGGGGATATTCAACAGCGGCCCGATAGCGCCGGGCGCGACCGTGTCCAAGTCCTTCAGGCCGAACAAAACGGGCACCTTTTTGTATTACGATAACTTGAACGCCCCGGTAAACCGGGTGATGGGATTGCACGGGACCATGGTCGTCATGCCTGCGGCCGCCGCGCCGGGGGCGAAGTTCACTCCCTACAACAACCCCACGCCGGCGGTCCAGAATCTGTTCAACGACCTGGGCGCCGCCGCCTGGTGGCCGGGGCTCGCGTGGGAGGCTGCGGACCCGGCAAGCAACACGCCCCCGTTCCGGCAATACATCTGGCTCCTGCACCAGGCCAGCCCCAATCTCTTTGCGGAGGTGGGGAATTTCGCGGCGGGTCAGGATTACCCCTCCGCCCAGTTTGTACAAAAGTTCCTGAAAGACCGGTTCAACCCGGCCGCTCCGGACCGGACCAACAACGTGCCGCAATATTTTACCATCAGCGGCCAGTCCGGGCATTTCTCCCATAACAATCCCTACATCTGCCCCAATAACCGGGTGGGAGAACCGGTTCTTATCCGGATTTTGAATGCCGGCCTCTGGGTACACTCCATGCACATCCACGCCAACCACGTATTCGTGGTCAGCATTGACGGCGTTCCCCAGGCCAACCCCCTCTGGGTGGACGTGTTTACACTGAAGCCTATGAATCGCGTCGACTGGCTGGTGCCTTACATGAGGCCGCCTGATGTTCCCAACGTGGCGGGCCACGGGCGCGCGGACACGCCGAGAACCAGCAACAACGGCCAGCCGGTCTGGCCGCCGACCGAGGAGATGAACTATTTCATCCCGAACAACCTGTTTGCCGGGGCGATCGATCTCTCGGTGCAACTCTCGCCCCTGTGCTACCCCATGCACGACCATTCCGAGCCGAGCCAGACGTCCCAGGGCGGCAACTACAACATGGGGTTGATCTCGGGCCTGAATTTCTGCGGAGACCGGAATATCGGCGCCGCCCCCGGCGTGGGCTTCCCCAACGAACCGGTCCAGAAGGGTCCCGGACCCAACGGTCTGTTTCCGCCAACGGTTCAGGCATAGGAAGAACAGGGTATTATCAGGACCTGTGTAACGGCACTCAAAATTAAAGAGAACTCCTCCGTAAGCGAAAGGAGAACCATATGTCAGTCGCACTTCCAGCATTTCACGTTCTCAGACAATCGGTGGTCGGCCATGAAAACGAATACGCGAAGATGTTCGACCCCCGGCCGGTTGGGGCGAGCCCCGCGTTGCCCGAGCCGCTGACGCCGAACAATCCCGTCCCCGAGGTCATGGAGGCCCAGGGTTTCAGCCAGGTGTCAACGCCTCATACATTTAGTTGCGATTTGCTCAATGGCGTCACGCTCCGCACTTGGGACAACCTCAAGAACCTGACGTTTTTCACATTCAGGGATAAGGACCTCAAATCGCCCTTTAACGGGGGCAATTATCCGGCAACCACCATTCGGGTCCCGCGCGAGGTGGTCTTTCACGGTTCTACCAATGGCAAGGGCCCCCCGCCCCACACCATCCACTGGCACGGAATCGAGCCCACTCCCATAAACGATGGGGTCGGGCACTGTTCCATGGAAATCGGCAACTACACCTACCAGTGGCAGCCGAACTTCATCGGCACCTATTTCTATCACTGCCACCGGAATACGATGCAGCATTTCGAGTTCGGCCTCTTCGGGCTGCTGCTGATCATGCCGCCCGATGCGTATTGGTCCTCCATCCTTTCCACAAACCCGGACGGCACCGTCAACCTCAATCCCACCGTGCCCGTCGGCGCCTGTTCGGACGGGAAGTTCAGGACCGCCGCCAACGCGCCCGCATTTCCGGGATTCGTTGCGGGCGACCCAATCACAGGAGTGGGTGACAGCAATCCCTGGTCCTTCACCGTTCCTTACGACGTCGAGGCGCTCTGGGTGCTGGACGACCGTGACTCGTTATGGAGCGATCTGGCCAGTGACGCCTTCGCCACCTTCCCCCAAGCCGGTTCCGTGCCCGGCAGCAACGACCAGTTCTTCAATCGTCCGGGCTCAGCCGGCTTCTTTAACTTCAACGACTTCAAAGCGGACTACTGGTTCGTAACGGGCGTGCCCGTACCGGCCCACCAGGGAGGGACCGGCACCGTCAACCCCGTGGCCGCATTCGGCGGCGACGGCACCATTCCCGCACCGTTGAACAGCGGCGTTGCGGGGAGCCAGGTCGCCGTCAACGCCAAGGTGGGGCAGACCATCCTCGTGCGGTGCCTGGACGCCGCGTACAATTCGGCCGTCGTCAGGTTCCCCGTGGATGTCACGATCATCGCCTGGGACGGCAGGGCGCTCGGGGTGCCGCCGTTTGGCCGGTACAACCAGGCCTATACGGTGACCGCCAATACCCCGATTCAAGTCAGCACCGCGCGGCGCTTCGATGCTCTGATCAGGCCGCTCGCGCCGATCAATTCCTTTGCCGCGGTTGTTTTCCAGGAAACCCGCGGTGGGGAGCGCACGCTGACCGCCCGGATTCCGTTCAAGGTTACCCCGTAATGCAAGCCCCGCCGGTGGCCCCTGGGCCGCCGGCGGGTTGAACAGCGTTAAAATGAAAATAGAAATTATTATTAAGGAACGCTTATCCTGCCCCTGCGGAAGGTGCGCGGGGTAGGGGTAAGATAAGAAGAAACCTTTGCGCAACACTCCAATTTGGTCGTCCCGGCGGACCCCGGATCAGAAGTCCGGGGGAGACGCCGGGACCGGGGAAGCTTTGGGTGACCACTTATGAAACTTCATTGGGTCAATGAAGTTCCATGCTCGTTCAAACCCTGTCCGAGGACTGGGCGGCCCCGCTGGATTCCGGCTTTCGCCGGAATGACGTTCGAGTGGTTATGCAAAGGTCTCGAAAGATCGCCCACGGCGTCTGTGAGGCGGTACGAGCCGTGTCTATCCATTTTGGCGCCCGTGAGGACTTGAAAAGAGCGCAACTCCCTTCGCAAAAAGCCGGCCGGAGGTCGATTCCCGTGTGTTTTAACGGTTGATGCGACATCCGAGTTGGGGGGCCGAGAAACGCCATGATCAAAAAATCCGTATACGCCGTGTTGGTTGCCGTGCTGCTCCTCGTGCCCTTCCTGGCGGGGATCCTCTACAATCAGCACGCGGTGGGAAAAAAGGACGATGTCCGGGCGGACCGCAGGGTCCTTTATTACGTGGACCCCATGAATCCGTCCCACACTTCGGACAGGCCGGGCTATGCACCGTGCGGCATGCCCTTCGAGCCCGTTTATGCCGATGAGGGGGGCACGGCGGCGGGTCCGGCGGAAGGCGGCTCTCCCATGCACCCCGGCGCCGTAAGGATCAGTTCGCAGAAGCAGCAAATGATGGCGGTCCAGGTCGCTGCCGTGGGGCGGACGGCGGAGACGCATGCGGTTCGGACCCTGGGGAGGGTTGCCCCCGACGAAAACCTGATATACAGGATACTTGCGAGCGAAGACGGGTGGATGTGGAATATCCGCGAGAGCACCACGGGCAGCCTCGTTCAAAAAGACCAACTGATGGGCTCATGCTACAATTACCTCTTCCTGGCAAGGCAACAGCAGTACCTCTACGCAGTGGACCTGGCGGAGCGCCGGCAGGTGAAAGGGCAGGCCCCGGCCGCTCAGCAGTCCGGCACGCCCCAGACCCCCACAGCCCAGACCACTGTGCCCCAGACTCCTACAGCCCAGACCACTGTGCCCCAAACCGCCACGGCCCAGCCCACTTTGCCCCAGACCACCACAGCCCTGGCCGCCACACCCCATGCCGGCCACCAGCACGGGCAGCAATTCAACGTACCGCTTGCCTCCTATGAGATGGCCCAGACAAGTTTTGGAGGCATCAATCCGGCCAGCGGGCTTTTTTTCTACAACAACCCCCTGGAGATTGCCAAACTCGAGCTTCATAACCTTGGCGTCAGTGAATACCAGATGAAGGAGATCGCGCGCACCAAGGAACTTGCAAAAGACCTCGAGATAAGGTCCCCTGTCACCGGCATCGTGCTCGCGCGAAACGTGTCGCCGGAGCAAAGGTTCACCAAGGGGAGCGAACTTTTTCGTGTTGCCGACATCAGCCGGGTGTGGGTCCTGGCGGATGTGTTCTCGCGCGAGGCGGCCTACGTCCGTCCCGGAATGCGCGCAAGGGTCACCGTTCCCGAACAGTCGAGGGTCATCGAGGCCGTCGTCACCAATGTCCCCTCGCAGTTCGATCCGGTAACGCGCGCGCTGAGGGTGCGCCTGGAAGCCGACAACCCCGAAATCGCGCTCCGCCCCGACATGTTCGTCGACGTGGAATTTTTGATCGACCTGCCCGTGACGCTCACGGCGCCCCTGGATGCCGTTCTCGATTCGGGCATCCGGAAAACTGTATTCGTGGACCGCGGCAACGGCTTCTTTGAACCGCGGGAAGTGAAGACCGGGTGGCGTTTCGGCGATCTGGTCGAGATCAGGGAAGGGCTCGAACCCGGAGAGCGGATCGTCATTTCGGGCAATTTCCTTATCGACTCCGAAAGCCGGATGAAGCTTGCCAGGGCTGGCCTGCACGGCGCCCTGAGCAAATGCCCCTCGTGCGGCATGGATGTGAGTCAGAGCAAGGCCAAGGCCGAAGGCATGACGGCCCAGCGGGACGGGCAAACCGTTTACTTCTGTTCGCCGGAATGCATGAAGCAATTCGAGGAGGAAAAAATCGGGGCCGTGAAGACGCCCCCAGCCGGTCCGGCGCGCAAGGATGGTCACACCCATTCGCACGTGGGGGATAAAGGGCCGTCCGTTGCCGGCGGCGAGAAGAAGTCCGACCATTGCCCTGTCTGCTCGATGGTTGTCACCGTTTCCAAGGCCAAGGCCGCGAAGCGGCAGTCCGACTATCTCGGGGAGCACTATTATTTCTGCTCGGAAGCGTGCAAGCTGCGATTTGCGACAAACCCCGGGCATTTTCTGGCGAAAAAGCGGGACAAGACACCTTCGCCGATGAAAGAGGCTTCGACATCAAAGCCCCCGGAGCGGGCATCGGAGCCGGCCGGGGACCACAGGGCCGAAACACCCGGGGTCCCGCAATCCTCCGGTGCTTCGGGCCACCATGGCGCCCGTTTCGAGCCGGACTCGGGGAACAAGGTCCACGCCCCACATTCCGCGCATGCCCGCTCGACCGGGATGTCCGACGGACCGGCAAAAGCCCCCGCCGATCTCGATCTGAAACAAGTCCGGTAATTCGAGAGAACCGGGAAACGGAACTCACGGCAATCCCTTCCGATATGCCGTGCGGCCGCCTTGCGGCGAGAGTGGAATAATGATCAACCGAATCATCGAATTTTCCGTCAACAACCGGTTTATTGTGCTGACATTCATGCTGGTCGCCTCGATGGCCGGCTGGTGGTCCATGAACAGGGTTGCCCTGGATGCCGTTCCGGACCTCAGCGACACCCAGGTGATCGTCTACTCCCGCTGGGACAGAAGCCCCGATATCATAGAAGACCAGGTAACCTATCCAATCGTAACGGCGATGCTCGGGGCCCCCCGTGTCAAAGCCGTTCGCGGCTTCTCGGACTTCGGCTACTCGTTCGTATATGTCATCTTCGAAGACGGCACCGACATCTACTGGGCGCGGTCGCGCATCCAGGAATACCTCTCCGACGTGCTGCCGAACATTCCCACAGGGGTGAAGACCTCACTGGGGCCGGATGCGACGGCCCTGGGCTGGATCTTTCAGTATGTCGTCGTGGATGAGACCGGCAAGCACAGCCTCTCGGAGCTTCGGTCCGTGCAGGACTGGTATCTGCGCTATCACCTCAAAGGGGTGCGGGGCGTTGCGGAAGTGGCTTCCGTGGGGGGCTTCGGGAAGCAGTACCAGGTCAATGTCGACCCCAACCGGTTGCAGGCCTTCGGCCTTCCCATAAGCCGCGTGACGGATGCGGTCCGCGGCGGCAACAGTGAGGTGGGGGGGCGGCTGGTCGAGTTCGGCGGGACCGAATACATGGTGCGGGGGCGCGGGTATGCCCAGTCCGTGAAGGACATCGAAGGCATTATGGTCTCGGTCAGTGAAAACGGCACCCCCATCCGCATTAGAGACATCGGCCAGGTTGTCATGGGACCTGATCTGCGGAGGGGCATCGCCGAACTCGACGGCGCCGGAGAGGTGGTCTCGGGGATCGTGGTGATGCGGCAGGGCGAGAACGCCCTGGATGTTCTCGACCGGGTGAAGGAAAAGATCAAAGTGATTTCTCCGGGGCTGCCCTCCGGGGTGAAGGTCGTCCCGATCTACGACCGGTCCCAACTGATCCGGAGCGCCATCAACAATTTGAACTGGACCCTGGTCGAGGTGATCGTTACCGTTGTACTGGTCATCATGCTCTTCCTGTGGCATTTTCCCAGCGCCATCATTCCCATCATCACCATTCCGGTTGCCGTCCTGATATCGTTTATTCCCTTCAAACTCCTGGGCGTCACCGCCAATGTCATGTCGCTCGGCGGGATCGCCATCGCCATCGGCGCCCTGGTGGACGCCGCCATCGTCGTGGTCGAGCAGACCCATAAGAGGCTCGAGGAATGGGAGCGGTCGGGCCGCCGTGGGGATTATCGCGAAGTGGTCGTGGATGCCGTCAAGCAGGTCGCCGGGCCGAGTTTTTTTGCCCTGCTCGTTATCGGGGTTTCCTTTCTGCCGGTGCTCACCCTCGAAGCCCAGGAGGGGCGTCTTTTCAAGCCTCTGGCCTACACCAAGAACCTTGCGATGATCGTGGCCGCTTTTTTGACGATCACTCTCGACCCCGCCCTGCGACTCTGCTTCATGCACCTGAGCAGTTTCAACTTCCGCCCCCGCTGGCTCTGCAGGGTAACGAACGCCGTGGTCGTGGGCAAGATTCGCTCCGAGGAAAAACACCCTGTCAGCCGTTTTTTGATCCGTGTATACGAGCCGGTTGCCGAGTGGGCCCTTCGGCGCAAGCGGGTGGTGATCTCGGGCGCGCTTGTCGCCATGATCGTCACCGTGCCCGTATTTCAGAAACTTGGGTCGGAATTCATGCCCCCGTTCAATGAGGGCTCGATCCTGTACATGCCCTCCACCATGCCGGGGATTTCCATCACCGAAGCCCAGAAACTCCTCCAGCTCACGGACCGCATCATCAAGCAGTTCCCCGAGGTTGACCGGGTCCTGGGAAAAGCCGGCCGGGCCGGAACAGCCACGGACCCCGCGCCGCTGTCGATGCTCGAAACGGTCATCACGTTGCGTCCCAAGGAAGAGTGGCGCAAGGTCAAAACCTGGTATTCGGCCTGGAGTCCCGAGTGGGCCAAAGCGGTCTTCCGCCGCTTTACCCCGGACCATATTTCCTACGAACAGCTTATCAGCGAAATGAACGACGCCCTGAGAATTCCCGGACTGGCAAACGGCTGGACCATGCCGGTCAAGGGGCGTATCGACATGCTCTCGACCGGCATTCGCACGCCCGTGGGCCTCAAGATATCGGGGGCCAACGTGGCGACGATAGAAGAGATAGGGTCCCGGGTCGAATCCATCCTGCCCGCGGTCCGGGGGACGCGCAGCGTCTTTGCGGAGCGAACCGGGTCGGGTTATTTTCTCGATTTCAGGTGGAACCGTGACAGCCTGGCCCTGTGCGGAATAGGCCTTGAAGAAGCGCAGGCGGCGGTCCAGAACGCGATCGGCGGGGAGAACGTCACCACGACCATAGAAGGACGCGAGAGATACCCGGTAAATGTGCGCTACATGCGGGATTTCCGGGAAAACCCCGACAGCGTCGGCCGGATCCTCGTGCGCTCCGCGGACGGGCAAAGGCAGATCCCGCTCGACCAGTTGGCCGAAATCGGGGCAACCAGCGGCCCCGCAATGATTCGTGATGAAGACGGCATGCTTACCGGCTACGTCTATGTGGACATCGAGGGGCGGGACCCCGGGGGCTATGTCGAAGAGGCCGCGCCTCTCATCAGGGAAAAACTGGCCCTTCCTCCCGGCTACTCGGTTGCCTGGAGCGGGCAGTATGAAGCTCAGATGAGGGTTCGCGAGCGGCTTTCCGTGGTCGTGCCCATAACGATCTTCCTTGTTTTTCTGCTGCTCTATTTAAATACCCGCTCGATTCCGAAGACCTTTATCGTTCTGCTGGCCGTGCCCTTTTCGGCAATCGGGGCGGTCTGGTTTCTCTACCTCCTGGGCTACAACATGAGCATCGGGGTTTGGGTCGGCCTGATCGCCCTGCTTGGGGTTGACGCCGAGACCGGGGTGTTCATGCTGCTCTACCTGGACCTCTCCTATGAGCGGGCAAAGAAGGAAGGCCGCCTCAGGGACCTGGACGATCTCCGGAAAGCGGTGCTCGAAGGGGCGGTGAAGCGTATCCGGCCCAAGTTCATGACCGTTGCGACCACATTCCTGGGGTTGGTCCCGATTATGTGGGCCATGGGCACGGGTTCGGACGTCATGAAGCGCATCGCGGCCCCGATGATCGGAGGTATTTTTACCTCCTTCTTTCTCGAGTTGATCGTTTATCCGGTCGTCTATGAGACGTGGAAATGGAACTCCGAGGTAAAAAAGCGGCTCCCAAGCCCCGAAGTCCCATTGCAGTGACCAGACTGACAGCCGGGCTGACGCGGCGGGCAACCGGCCTCGTACGCCCGGTCGTAAGACATGCCGCTGCGGAACGTGCATAAAAGACCTTGCCCCGCCTAACAGAAAGACCCCACCCTCGCCGGTTTTGGACCCCCTACTGTTTAGGTCGAGAATACATTCATTTTCACTGCAAAATGGGGTCTTCCTTCCATTGAGACATGGGGAGGAATGTCGCAAGATATCTCCCAGTAGATGTCAACTGTGGCAATCGGGTCTCACTCACGGAATGTTCCCGCGGAACGGCTCACCACGCAAAGGACCCTTCAAAGCTCTCGATCCGCCGTGCCCTCGAGCCGTCAGTTGACCGCCCGCACCCAGTCACCGAAAGGGAGGCCCTCGCGTCCCCCGCCAGGCCCCTCGACCTGGTGGCATGGCGGTGGCCGATGATCACCAAGGTACAGGAGGAGAACATGAGGAAGAACCGGCAATGGCGAAAATTCACAATGTGCGTGGGTTTGCTGCTTGCAGCGGCCGTCTTGGCCTGGGGAGCAAGTCCGGGCTGGGCGCAAACACCCGATTACACAAAACCCAATTGGGCGAATAGCCCCCCGCTCAACAAATTCGTAAACCGGTTGCCGCGTTTGGGGCCTGACGGGGCCAATGACCTGGGGCAGTATCTGCCCATAGCGACCCCGGACACCGCAACAATTCCTGGCAGTGATTACTACGAGATCGGCCTGAGGGAATACAGTCAACAGATGCACAGGAACCTGCCCCCCACCAAGCTGAGGGGTTATTATCAGAAGAATGTCCCTCTCGCGGATCAGGTGTCGCAGTACCTGGGACCCGTGATCGTCGCCACGAAGAACCGGCCGGTGCGCGTCAAGTTCACCAACGAGCTTGGCACGGGAGACCTCGGCAAGCTCTTCCTGCCGGTGGACACCACGCTCATGGGGGCGGGGATGGGCCCCGACGGGACGTTGTACCCGGAGAACCGGGCCACCCTCCATCTTCATGGGGGCGCCTCGCCGTGGATCAGCGACGGTACGGCCCACCAGTGGATTACCCCGGCCGGGGAACCTGCAACCCTCAAAAAGGGCCTCGATATGGTGAATGTCCCGGACATGCCCGATCCCGGCGCGGGTTCGCAGACATTTTTTTGGACAAACGATCAGAGCGGCCGGCTGATGTTTTACCACGATCATGCCTTTGGCATCACCCGGCTCAATGTGTATGCGGGCGAGGCCGCGGGCTACCTGCTGGTTGACCCGGCCGAGGATGCCTCGCTGAGGGCCGCGGGCGTCCCCGGGACCATCGCGGCCGGCAAGGCCCCGGACCTGGCGCACCTCATTCCCCTGGTGATCCAGGATAAGACCTTCGTGGCCGACGGCACCACCCTTACGGCGAAACCCGCCCAATTCACCACCGCGACCGATCCTCTCTGGGATTTGCTCAACTGGGGCGCCGGGGGCAGTCTTTGGTTCCCTCATGTGTATCAACCCAATCAGATGCCGGCGGATGGCGCGTTCAACCTTCTGGGCAGGTGGGATTACGGACCCTGGATGGGGCCTCCCGTGATGGTAAAAAATAATACCCTGCCGCATCCGTCCGCCGTGCCCGAGGCGTTTATGGATACGCCGGTGGTAAACGGCACCGCTTATCCCTTCCTGAGCGTGCAGCCCAGGGCCTACCGGTTCCGGATACTCAATGCCTCCAACGACCGGTTTTTCAATCTGCAGTTGTACGTGGCGGATGACACCGGCAGGGATGTCACCATGGTTCCCGCGGACGGCGCGGTCTATGCGACCGCGAACCCGCAACCCGGCGAGCCCGCGAATCTGCCGGTTTCGTTCGACGGCAGGGCCGGGGGAGTGCCCGATCCCAGGACAGCCGGCCCGGTGATGTACCAGATCGGCTGCGAAACCGGTGTTCTGCCCGCGGTGGTGGTGCACCCGAACACCCCGATCGACTATGACTGGGACCGCAAGAGCATGACCTACGGGGCGGTCAGGAACTTCGCCCTGCCCCCCGATTACCCCAGAAACGGATACACGCTCCTGCTGGGCCCGGCCGAGCGGGCGGACGTCGTCATCGATTTCTCCCAGTTTGCGGGCAAGAGGCTGATTCTCTATAACGACGCACCCGCGGCCTACCCGTTTTTCGATCCGCGACTGGACTACTACACCAACAACCCCGACCTGACCGAGATGGGCGGCACCCCGTCCACCCAGCCGGGCTGGGGCCCCAACACCCGGACCCTCATGCAAATCCGGGTAGGGACGACAAATGTGGCGCCCTTCGATCCCGCGCCGCTGCAGGCCGCGTTGCCGGGCATCTTCAATACGTCACAGCCCCCGCCCCTTGTGCCCGCCGGGGTTTTCGGCACCAACGAATTATATGTGCTGAATGTGCCGGGGTTTCCCACGCCGGAAAAGACCTTCGGCGGCTTTCCGGTTTATCAGAAGTCGATAAATGAAGAATGGGATGTCGAGTTCGGCCGGATGATGGCCAGGTTGGGGACCAACAAGTTGTCAATCACCAACCAGGGCATCGATTCGTTCGGCCATAACTTCGTGGAACGTCCCACGGAGCTTATCCCCGAAGGCGGCGCCGCGAAGCCGGGCGGGACTCAGGTATGGTTTGTGAGTCATGGAGGGGTCGACACGCATCCCATCCACTTCCACCTGTTCGAAGTTCAAGTGGTCAACCGGGTGGATGCGGCCGGAGTGGTCAAGCCGCCCGATCCCAACGAGATGGGCTGGAAAGAAACCGTCAGGATGAACGCGTTTGAAAACGTCGTGCTGGCGTTAAGGCCGAAGAAATTCTCCACCCCCTTCAAGGTTCCCACCAGCGTTCGACCGCTCGATGTGACGATGCCGCCGACGGGTCTTTTGGGAAGCGTCTACAGCAAGAGTACCAACCCGAACCCGTACTTTAACTTTGATTGGCAGTACGTCTGGCATTGCCACATCCTGGGCCATGAAGAAAACGACATGATGCGCCCGCTCGTACTGCAGACAAAACCGTTTACGCCCACAGCCGCGGCGGCGGCGGCGCAGGTCGGCCCATCGAGCGTGAGCATGACCTGGAGAGACAGATCGAAGAACGAGACCCGCTTCACTGTCCAGAGGGCGACGAATGCCGCTTTCACGCAGAGCCGGGTCAGCGTCAACGTTGGTCCAAACCATGGAAACATGGTCAACCCGGGAGGCATTGGGCAGTTGGTGACCTATGTCGACAACACGGTGGCCCCCGGCACAACCTACTATTACCGTGTCCTGGCAAAGAATACGGCCGGCGCCAGTGGATGGGCCGTGGCGCCTCCGGTTGTGGCGCAGTAGCAGTCGATTCAGTTAACCGGGGAGGGAGCGCGCCTCTCTCCCCCTGTGCGGGCCGCCGTTGGCGGCCCGCTTTTTTTGGCGCGCCCGGCGGGGGCGCTCGCCTGGAAGCGCTCGCCTGGAAGCGCTCGCCTGGAAGCGCTCGCCTGGAGGCACAAGCCGGAGGCACAAGCCTGGAGGCACGAATCTCTCACGGGACGGGTGTGGGGAACTGTCGGCCGGGCGGCGGGGGTGTCTATCGCGAGGCGGGACTGTAAGGAGTCGCGGGCGAGGCGCCTGAGGACGGACCGGGTCTCCGCCCTCCGTTCTTCGCTCACCATCCTCCGCCCACCGTCCTCTGTCCTCCGTCCTCCGTCCTCCGTCCTCCGTCCTCCGTTACAGAATGGACTTGAGGTGGTGCTCGAGCTGGTGCTTGGGGAGGGCCCCGGCCAGGCGCTCGATCAGGCGGCCGTCTTTAAAGAGGAGCAGGGTGGGGACACTCTGCACCTGGTATTGGGAAGCGGTGCCGGGGTTTTTGTCCTGGTCGATTTTGGCGAATTTGATGAAGCCTGAATACTCTCCGGCGAGTTCATCGAAGATCGGCATGAGGCGGGCGCAGTGGCCGCACCATGGGGCCCAGAAGAGTGCCGCCGTCGGTCCCGCGAAACCGAGCACTTCGCTTTTAAAGGTGTGGTCGAAGACTGCGACGGGATGTTCCGGAAATCCCAGGGGGCGGGGAAGGGGGGTTCGGCACTTTCCGCATACCGCCTTTTGCGCGGCTCGGGCCGGCGGAATGCGATTTTTTGCGCGACATTGAGGACATCGGACGATGAAATTGTCCTGAGCCATTGATTTAAGGACCCCATTTATTCTAGAATGTAAAGCTGGATGCGGTAATAATTTCCTACGAATAATCATGATGTCGCGCCATGGCAAGCGAATCGCCCTCCCAGCCGGGATCGATACTGCTCCGGTGTCCGCCTCCTTTCCAGATTCCCGGATTTCACGTTCCGGGTTATAATTTCCCCGTTTTCTTTGATGTACGGTTCCGCTTGGACGAGGTATGCGAAATTGCCCCGAATCGACGATTACAAAGAATCTTTCCGGCTGGCGTCGCTCGAACTGAAGAAACGGGACCCCAATGCCCTTGCAAAGGCGGCCGGGGTCGAGATTTCGGTTCGCGACGGGATTTCCGAACTCAGGGTCCCCTATTTCGGCGGCAAATATCTGGTCGATATCGGGGCCAACGTCGATGTGCGCAGGCAGGATTCGGCCGACGAGGTCCCGCTTCCGGACAAGATCCTCATCGCCCATTACCTGCTGGGCGCATTCGGGAAGAAGTCGTCCGGAAAGCTCATCACGTTTCGCCAGGTGACGGACGGCAAATTCTACTTCGAGGCCTTTCAGAAGCGCGCGCGCGACCCTTTTGTAGCTTTTTTCGGCGGTAACGGCCGCCTTTTCAAAAAATGCGCCGAGACAATGGGGGCGGCCCCCGTTGCAAGCGGCGATTTCGGCATGGAATTTCGCGTATTTCCGTACATTTGCGTACAACTGGTCCTGTGGGAGGGAGACGAGGAATTTCCGCCGGATGCCACCATCCTCTTCGACGAGAGCATTCAGCGGAATCTGTCGGCCGAGGATATTGCGGTCATGAGCGGAGCGCTGGTCTATCGTCTCATAGGCCTTGCCAGAAAAATGCACTCGTGAGAGTGGTCGAAGGGCGCCATCATGGGGAGATGCTGAATTGAAAATTGCGATAAGCGGAAAAGGCGGCGTCGGCAAGACCACCCTGTCGGCTTTCCTGGTGAAATGGTTTGCCGAACAGGGGAAAAGCGTTCTGGCAATCGACGCGGACCCGGATGCGAACCTGGGCAATGCGCTGGGGGTCGAGGGGGCCTCCGAGTTGACCCCCATTTCGCGGATGCGCGAGCTGATCGCGGACAGGACGGAATCGGTGCCGGGCACGTACGGGGGGTTTTTTAAACTCAATCCGAAGGTGGACGACCTGCCGGAACGGCTGTCGGTGCGGCAGGGGGACAATATCCGGCTTATGGTGATGGGCGGGGTGAAAAAGGGCGGCACCGGCTGCGTCTGCCCCGAAAGCGTCTTGCTGAAAAACCTTGTTCAACACCTCATATTGCGGCGCGACGAGGTGGTGATTATGGACATGGAGGCCGGGATCGAGCATCTCGGGCGCGGCACGTCCAAGTTTGTGGACTGGCTCATTACCGTCGTCGAACCCGGGCAGCGAAGCGTCGAGACCGCAGCCAGGATAAGGGAGCTGGGCAAGGACATCGGCCTCACCCGGATAGGGCTTGTGGGCAACAAGGTGCGAAACGAAAAAGACCGCGCTTTTCTGAGAAAGGTGCTGAGCGGCCAGCATATTCTGGGCTTCATTCCCTACGACGACCAGATCATCGAAGCGGACCTGATGTCAGAGTATGCCGATAAAGTGAGCGCCGAAACCAGGGCCGGCCTGGAAAAGATCGTGAAAAACCTCATGGAGGCATCTGAAGCGGAGGGGCTTTAGCCGCGAAGGGGACGGATCGGCCGATATGATCGACGTTCAAAACCAGTCGGACCATCGCAACATCAACATCGACAAAGTGGGCGTGAAGGACATCCGGTATCCCGTCACGGTCATGGACAGGAACAACGGGGTCCAGCACACGGTCGCTTCGATCAACATGTACGTGAACCTGCCGCGCGAGTTCAAGGGCACGCACATGAGCAGGTTTATCGAGATCCTGAACGAGTTCCACGGAAATCTCGATATCCGGGAGTTCTCGACCGTGCTGGCGGCGCTCCAGGAACACCTTCAGGCCGAATCGGCCCATATGGAGATCAGCTTTCCCTATTTCATCCGAAAGCTCTCGCCTGTGACCGAAAGCGCGGGCCTGATGGAGTACCGGTGCCGGGTGGCGGGCTCGCTCGACAGCCGCAAGGGCTACGACCTGGTGCTCGAGGTTAACGTCCCGATTTCCACCGTCTGCCCCTGCTCGAAAGAGATCAGCGATTATGGGGCGCACAACCAGCGGGGGCTGGTGCGGCTCGCCGTTCGCTTCAAGCGCTTCGTCTGGATCGAGGACCTTGTCCAACTGGTCGAAAACGCCGCCTCCTGCGATGTCTATTCGGTCCTCAAGCGGCCGGATGAGAAGTTTGTCACGGAAAGCGCCTACGAGAACCCCAAGTTCGTCGAGGACGTGGTGCGCGACATCGCCTTCGATCTCAAGAAAGATACCAACATCAAGTGGTTTCTGGTGGATGTCGAAAACTTCGAATCGATTCATAACCACAGCGCCTACGCCTTCATCGAAAGAACGAAATAATGCCCGCCGCCCTGTTTTATGGGCGTCCCGCTTCCTGTTTCCCTTTTCTCCCGCCCCTGAACGAGCAGATGTTGTATAGTAAGATCGTCGGACAACATCTATCCATTCTGCTCTTCCTATCTGCGGGAATTCTTCTGTGGGCGACGTAAAAACCTTTGAAAAAATCTGCCGCGCGATGGCCGACCCGGCCTTTTACCCCCACCCGGTCTTCGGTCTGGAGAGGCGGGACACTCATATCTCGGCGGTCTTTCTGACCGGCAACTGGGTGTACAAGCTCAAAAAACCCTTCAATTTCGGCTTCCTCGACTACACGGGGCTCGATACCAGGCGGGGCATGTGCGAGCGCGAAGTTGCCCTCAACCAGCGGCTCTCGAACGGGATATACGAGGGCGTGGTCGCGATCCGCCGCAATGGGGAAGGGTTTCACCTGGGCGCGCGCGGCGACGTGGCGGAATACGCGGTCAAGATGAAACAGCTCCTCGATGGGGCCTCGCTCGCAAACTTGCTTACCTCGGGCGGGGTTGGACACGAGGAAATGGTTCGGCTGGGGCGGCGGCTCGGCGAATTCTATTGCCGGAGCGAGAGAAACGCGGAAATCGACGGTTATGGCCGGGCCGACGTCATCAGCTTCAACGCGGAGGAAAATTTCAGGCAGGTCGCGCCGTTTGTCGGGCGGCTGATAAGAAAGGACCCTCTGGATTTTATCGCCGAGGCGGGCCGCGGCTTTTTCAGGGACTGCCGGCGGCTTTTCGAGCGCCGGATCGAGGAGGGCAGAATCTGTGACGGGCATGGCGACCTCCGGGCCGAGCACGTCTACTTCGTCGATCAAGTCCAGATAATCGACTGCATCGAGTTTAACGACCGGTTCCGCTACGGGGACGCCGCCTCCGATCTCGCGTTTCTGCACATGGATATGGAGCGGCTCGGCCGATCCGATCTCAGCCTGTCGGTCCTTTCCGGCTACATCGAAGCCACGCGGGATTTCGGGCTCTTCACGGTGCTCGACTTCTATTCCTGCTACCGCGCGGTGGTGAAACTGAAGGTCTCGTGCCTGACCTGGACGGAACTCGAAGAAGGCGCCCGCAAAAAAGAGATGAAGGCCCGCGCCGCGCAATACCTCGACCTCGCGCTCCGCTACGCCGTTCAGTTCAGCAGACCCACGATCTGGGTCCTTTGCGGGCTGCCGGGCACGGGGAAATCCACCCTGGCCGAGATGGTCCGGAAAACGCTTGGAATTCCGCTCCTGCGCTCCGACGAGGCGCGAAGGGAGCTTCCCGAATACCGCCCGCACTCGGGACCGGCGCCCCTTGGCACGGGAATCTACAAGCCGGAATTGCGGGGCCGCGTCTATGCGCACCTGCTCGGGCTCGCCCAGGAGGAGCTGAAAAAGGGCCGCTCGGTCATTCTGGATGCCACTTTCTCGCGGCTCAAATGGCGGGAAGAGGCCGTGCGGCTGGCCGGGGACCTCGATGCAAATATTGTCTTCTTCGAGTGCGCATGCTCCGAGCACATTATGCGGGAGAGGCTCGGCCGCCGCAAAACGGGCGAGAGCGGGATGTCCGATGCCAGGCCGGAGCACCTCGCGGGACTATCGGAGCAATTTGAAGAAATCGACGAACTCCCGCCGGAAATTTATGCCCGAATCGACACGGAAAAGGACGGTCCGGAAGAAATCTTCGGGAATATCCTCGCGAAAGCTTATGCGATGCGGCGGGCACAGGTGGGGCGGGTGATGGAGAGGCTGTAGTAACTTATTTCCGAAATTCGTGCTTTTTCTGACAGAAAATTTCCGTGGAGCATGAAAGATGGGTGGCCCGGATACTCGGTATCCGGGTCCGAAGGACAGGAGGCCAACCGCAAGCCCCGTTTTAGTCCCATGCTCCTTCGGACCTCTTGCGCTCCGCGCCCGGATACAAGTATCCGGGCCACCCGTCGGTGCTCTGTGCCCAGTTTTTTAATGGGTGCCTACAAAAACGCTTTACAAACGGGGTTGAATACCATAGTTCATGGGATTATAGTTTATAGTGTGGGGGAAAAGGGTGCGGGTATTCAAAACAAAGTGGTTCATCCGCTATGCTCGGCGCGAGCGAATCGGGGACCACGGCCTCTGTGAAGCTATCGAACGTGCTGAACGCGGGATTGTGGATGCCGATTTAGGTGGTGGCGTCATCAAGCAAAGGGTCGCGCGGACGGGGCAAGGCCGGTCAAGCGGGTATCGGCTTTTGGTCGCTTACCGCTCTGGAGAACGAGCGGTGTTTTTGTACGGTTTTACAAAAAGCGAACGCGACAACATCGAGGATGATGAACTCGCAACGTTGCGAGAAATTGCGGCAAGCTGGCTTGAGGCAGACGACGAGCGCCTTGAACGCGCAATCGAGGAGGGATTTTTACAGGAGGCAAGCTATGACCAAAGGAACCCAAAAGCCTAGCCGTTTGGCGCAAGCGATGCTTGAAACGGCCAAGGACATGCGGCAAGCGGGGCTTTTAGATAAGGCGGCTTACGACAAAATCACTATGAGACACCTTGGGGTGAAGGAAAAAACCAAGGTTGAACCGCTGACGGGCGAAGACATTCGCACGATTCGTGAACAAGCGCACATGAGCCAAGCCGTCTTTGCGCATTGCCTGAACCTCACGGTAGGCTATGTGTCGCAACTGGAGCGCGGCATAAAGCGTCCGACAGGCGCGGCGCTCGCGTTGTTAAATGTGATCCGTCGCAAAGGAATCGAGGCGGTTCTCTGAAAGTGCATCCGGAAGCCCTCTGTACCGATTCCGCACCTGACAAAATCGCCATAAGTACTTGAAATCACTTTAAACGATAGTTCTGTGTCTTATCGGTGTGATAGCCTCCACTGGGGATATACTTTGGGCACCCTCGTTCATACCCCAAGCCCATAAGAAAAATGGGTTAGGAACTCGTCGCCTGATTGCCTTGTCTGGCTCTATTTCTCCATCGCAAGCTCGATCAGCCTGTCCAAAAGCTCGGAGAACCCCATTCCGGCTGCGGCGGCGGCCTGGGGGAAGAGGCTGGTGGCCGTCATGCCGGGGATGGTGTTGGTTTCGAGCACGTAGAGTTCGCTTCCCGAAACGATCATGTCGGTCCTGCTGTAACCCCTGCAGCAAAGGGCGCTGTGGGCGCGCCTGGCGTATTCCTGCGCTTTGGCCGTAACGTCTGCGGGAATGCGGGCCGGGCAGACCTCTCGTGTGGCCCCGGGGGTGTATTTGGCTTCGTAGTCGAAAAATTCGTATGCGTCTCCGGGAATTATTTCGACGAGAGGCAGGGCCTGGAGGTCGTCGTTTCCAAGCACGCCGCCGGTGATCTCGATTCCGGGGATGAATTTTTCGACCAGGCAGCGCCTGTCGAACTCCCACGCCGTCGAGAACGCGGCGGCGAGCTTTGCCGCTTCCTTTACGATGGAGAGCCCGATGCTCGATCCTTCATGCTCGGGCTTCACCACCACCGGCAGTCCGAGTTGGGCGACAATTGCGGCGGGATCGGGCGGGGCCTTTCTGTCGATCACCAGGTAGGGGGCGGTCGGCAACCCGGCCTGGATATAAAGCTGTTTGCTCAGGATTTTGTTCATCGCCAGGGCGCTTCCCAGGACCCCGCTTCCCTGGTACGGGATGCCGAGCGAGTCGAGCATCCCCTGGATGGTGCCGTCCTCGCCCATTCTGCCGTGTAAAATGATGAGGGCGACGTCGATCTTCGCCGCGTCTTGCGCAAGCGAGGGCAGGTCGGCGGCCGGGTCGTATCTCAGTACATCGTAGCGCCCCTTGTCGAGCGCCCGGTAAACCTGTTCACCGCTCTTGAGGGAAACTTCCCGTTCAGCGGATTTCCCTCCCGCCAGCAATGCCACAGTGAGCTTCCTGGTTTCCATCATCTTCCGGCCCCGCTCCTTTTGTGTGGTTAAGCTTCAGCCCCATTATCTCCGCCCCCTGAGGCCCCACGCTCAAATGAGAAAAAATTTTTTCTTCGAGTGCGAGGTAAAGGTCCAGTTTTTCGAGCAGCCGGGCGCGGTGGCGGGGTGTTTTGGCGTAACGGGCAATCAGGTCGTAATACCGTGTCTGGACGGAAACGACCTGCTCGTGCATCACCCTCTTGTCCGAATAGTTGACGAGAATGGATTCGGTAAGGGGGCCCTCGAGATGGGAGGGCTCCAATAAAATGTGCTCCCGGACGATCCGGGCGGCGGCGGGATGGACGATCCCCGCGAGCATTTCAGCGCCGACCGCGGCGTGGTCCTCGCCCGTGCCAAGGGTGCGCTCCTTTCCGACATCGTGGAGAAGGGCGCCGGTTTCGATCAGGCGCATGTCCAGGCTGGAGCCGTTGCGGTTGAGCAGCCCGCCGAGAAGCAGCGCCACCTCGGCTACCAGCAGGCTATGCCTGCGGATGTGGCAGGGCATGTTAATCTTTTCGAGATATTCGAGGCATTCTGTGCGCGACAGCATTTTCGTCTCTATTGTCGAGGTCCTTTCCTGATTATCGGGACCTTTGCCTGTGGTTCGGGCGGAGGCGCCGGATTTCCCGGAAGAGGAGCAACGGGGCAAGATCGATCATCAGGAACTCTTATACAGGAAAAAAATGAGCAACGGAAGAGGGGGCCTCCAGGGCTCAGTTTTTCCGGTAGAACTTAACCCAGGGCTGCCTCTCGGTCTCCTTGAGGTCGAGAAGGGCGGCCCGTAGCGCGTTGACCGCCAGTTCGGCGCAGTGGTGCTCCTTTTCGGGCAGCGTTTCGAGGTAATCGACAAGGTGTTGCGGTGTGATCGACCACGCATCCTGCACGGGTTTTCCCTCGATCATGCCGATCATCGTGTTGGCGCACGCGACCGTGAAGATACAGCCCTCCGTATAAAATGAAGCACTGTGGATGCCGCCGTTTCGCGCCGTCAAAAATATTTCGAGCGTGTCCCCGCATGAGCGGCTATGTTTTCCGTAGCCGTCGGGGTGTATTATCCGTTCGAGTTTATCGTTTTTTAACGCCATCTCGAGAAAGTGCGTCGAGTGGTGGCGGAAAAACTCGATTACTGTTTCATCCATTCACATGTCTCCCGCAAAAAATATCCCCGGTAAACACTACCGTGGTCTTCCAAACGATCTATAATATGTATCTTAATCCCGCGGTTTTTTAAAGCGGCTAACTGCCGGGGGAACTATATTTCGCCATTACTCTTTTTGTGTCGGCCAGGGGTCATGCTGTTTAAAGACCATTTTACGAAAAGCGCTTCCCGCTACAGAAAATACCGTCCACACTACCCGGAGAACCTGTTCCGGTTTCTCGCATCCGTCAGCCCGGATCGGAAAGCCGCATGGGACTGCGCTACCGGAAGCGGGCAGGCGGCGGGGGGGATTGCGCGCTATTTCGAGCGGGTGTTCGCAACGGATGCCAGCGCGGGACAGGTTCGCAATGCCGAACGAACCCCCGGGGTCGACTACCTTGTCAGCCTGGCGGAATCGGCGGCCTTCAAGGATGCTTCCATCGACCTGGCGATATCGGCGCAGGCCGCCCACTGGTTCGACCTAGATCTATTTTATTCGGAAGCGCAAAGAGTGGTTAAGCCCGGAGGGATCGTTTCAATTTGGTGTTACAGCCTTTTTCGCATCAATCCGAGTATAGATCGCGTCATCGACGCCTTGTACTCGGACATTCTCGGGCCGTACTGGCCCGCGGAGAGAAAACTGATAGACGAGCACTACGTTCCGATGTACTTTCCCTTCCCGGAGTTTCCGGCCCCGGCCTTCGAGATGGAAGCTTCCTGGGGCCTGGCCCACCTGATCGGATACCTCGGGACGTGGTCTTCCGTGAACCGGTTCAGGGAGGCGCGGGGGCTCGATCCGATCACCCTTGTCCATGAGGAGATATCGCGGGCCTGGGGAGAGCCGGAGGCCGCGAGAAGGGTGGTATGGCCGATACACATGAGGATTGGAAGAAGGTGAGAGGGGCCGGAAGGGATCTGCTGTCTATGGAATTTGTTGATCACGGTACGCCGCGATGAAATTCACTGCACTGGACAAGCTGCGGGATCGGATACCGCTCGACTCCAGGTTTTGGATTGCGTTTATATTTTTCGGCCAGGGCGTGTGTTCGATCGCATTTGCCGGAATAGTGAAAATTCCGCCCGCCGAGGTATTTACCCCGATTCTGGTTCTGTTTTTGGGAGGGCTTTGCACGCTTTTCTTCTTTAAGGTCGGGGCTTCCGGCCGGTGGGCGCAATGGCAGAGGGTAATCCCGGTGTTTTTCTACGGGCTTTTCATTTGCCTGATGTCCAGCCGAAGTTTAGCCGGGGTCGATGTCGGCTATGATGTAAGCTTTTTTTTCCACCCGGTGGAGTACATGACGCTGGGGCTGTTGCTGGGATGGTTGTGGTACCCGGTAATCGATCAGAAAGGGTTCGGAAGTTTTGCGCTTCGGGTAATAATCGCCGGCGCCGTTTTCGGCTGTGCCGATGAGATCCATCAGGCATTTGTTCCGGGCCGGGATGCGGATGTGGGGGACTGGATGTTCGATATGGCCGGTATCGGGTTATCGGTCCTGATCATAGCCGCAATCCGGCACCTCATGCGGCCGCATCTCACCAATAACCAAAGAGCCTCAGGATGATCAGCCCGAGAATATTTGCGTAAATCCCCGCTCCGACGTCGTCCATCATCACTCCCAATCCTCCGTTCAACCTCTCCTGCATGAGACGCAAAGGCCAGGGCTTCCAGATGTCGAAGAGGCGGAAAAGCGCAAATCCGGTGAGGATGGAAGGGAAAGTAACCGGGTGCGCGATCATCGCGATGAGGAACCCGCAGAGTTCATCGATTACGATTTGCTGTGGGTCGGTTTTTTCGAGTTCGCGTTCCGCCTTGTCGGATACCATACAGCCCGCGGCAAGCAGCCCGGCCGAGGCAAGTATTTGAAAAATCGGCGATAAATAGCCGATAGCAAGGAAGCAGGGGACCCCCGCCGCCAGTGTGGCCACGGTCCCGGGGGCAACCGGGGCGTTTCCCAGGCCGAATAGCGTGGCCGCGAGGACGTTTGCCGAATATTTTTCACGCATCCCGGAGTTCCTTCCGGCTTCAAGGTTGTCGGAAATTTGTAACCGTTCACCGAGTCTCTGCGGTGAAGCGTTGCGGATATTTTCGCCTAATGAAAAAATCGAGAGAAATTCTTATAGTGTATCTACTTGTTTATGCCAAGAGGTTTGGATGGAAAGCAGGAATTCATACGGACAACCGGCCGAAATCGACCACAGCGAGGCTTTTTTCCGCCTTATAAACCCGGAAGAATACCCGCTGTTCGGGATCAACGCCGAAGACGTGCCGATCGGGACCTTCGCCGCCGAAGATCATCCCGGATTCCTTCCGAGCCGCTTCGGCGGCAATGCGTACGGACTCGGCCTGATGGAGCAGGGCGTGCTGACCAGGGCCGATACCGATTTTCTGGACAGCATCGACTTCGAGAATCCGAAAGAATTGCAGAAAAACTCCCGGAAGCTCAATGCCGTATATCAAAAACTCGGCCTGCTCATCCGGTTCAGCGCAACCGGCAAGCGCTACTTCCTGATCCCGATAAACCTTGTTGCCCACTCCTTCCAGGAAATCAAGACCAAGGCCGATGAAATCGAGGCGCTGATTAAACGCCACATCAGCGAGACCCACTCCGAGCGGGTGGACATCGGCCTGGTTACCTCTCCCGAGGACCTCATCGTCCACGAGTTGACCGCGCGGTTCTCCAACCAGCGCATCCACATCTTCGATTCGCTCGATAAGCTGCGTACCTGGCGCATTCCGCTCGATATCATCGTTTTGCCCCGCGACCCGTTGCGATTTCTGCGCGAACAGCGCTTCCCGCGCAAATCCGGACGGCAGTTGCGTAAAAAGGACCTGATCGACCTCGCCGCCTACCTCGCGGCCAAGCTCTTCGATCTGCTCGAGGAGGACGGGCGGCTCCACATCCTGGCGCATTCCCCCGCCCCGCGCGAGGACCAGGTTTGCCGCGTCCGGTTCAAGTCCGACGATGAACTCAAGTGCTTTCTGCTTTTTTCACATACCTTCAAGACGCAAGGCGGCTACCGGGCCCCCGCGCCAGGGTCGGAAATGGAGATCCACGTCTCCGACCTGCACTATTACCTCAACCGGTTCGCCTTCTCGGAGCCGCACCTCAAAAGGCTCCTTGACCGCCAGCGGCCCGAGGACCTGAGCCTGGAAGCAATCGACGGCCTTCCACACCTCAATATTTCCCTTGGCGACAAGCGGAAAAAGGAGCCCGAGAGGGAATGGCGGAAGGTCTTCGAACCCTTCTTCGACATCGAATCGCTGGAAAAGAAATCCTCCCGGGCCCGCGAGGAGTACTGGCACGAGCGGCTCGATATCGACAGGCCGCTGCCCGAGGGCCTTCTTGCCATGGTGGCGGCGAGACGACGGCCCTCCGTCACGCTCGCCGCGCTCGAAGACGAGATCAGGCAGTCGGGCATGCAGGGCTGCGCCCTGCCGCTGGTGGCGGAATACAGAAAGAACTTCAAATTCGTCCTCGATGTCCTGAATGTGCTTGCACGGATTCGCGACCGCGCGGTCGGGGAGCTTTCCGAACTCGGGTTGAACCGGCTTGCGAATCCGTTTCGCGGCGGGAGCGGGAACTTTCATGTCATTGTACAGCTCCTCGCCCAGGCGCCGAAGCTCGAAAAAATCCGTCGGGTCCTCAATCCGAACCAATCCGAGGGGCAGGATATCTCGATTGTCGAGAACCTGGAGAAACTCTCACTGCTCGGTTTTACTCCGGCCCAACTCCGCGAAATCCTTCTCATCGTTGTCGGCCACACAACGATGACCCGCATCGTTTTCGGAAAAATCCCCGCCAGGTCGTTGAAACCGATAACGGAGCGGGCGCGGGAGGAGGACCAGGAGGAGATTTTCGATTTGCTCCGGATCTGCCGCCTCATGAGCATGGCCGAAATCATCGCCGCCGTCGGGGACGCCTTCCTCGTGCATTCCGTGCTGGCATCGGCGGCCGTAAAAGAAGGCGCGATGGTGTCGGACCTTCTGGACTGCTTTATCCAGTACCGGGCGGTCGCGCTCGAAGTGATAAGGTCTGGAAACACGTGGGAAAATTACCTCAAGGAGGTCCTGGAGGAAAAGGGCAGGGCCGTCCTGAGCGAATTCCAGTTCCAGTCGCGCGAGGGGAAGCTTCTCCATGTCGAGCAGGTCGGATACTGCGGCATCGGGGATGCCCACGCCCAAAATGAGCGGTTGTGGCAGGGCAGGCAAAGCGCCGCCCTGGAGCGGCTGCTCAAACTCTCCGGGTCGCTGTGGGTGGAATATGAAGACATCCAGATGTATCTGCGCGAAATACCGATAAATTTTATCTACCACAAGAAAAAGTTGAAAAGCGTCGGCCCCGCCGCATTCGAAAAACAGCTTTTGCGCGGCGTCGAGATGCTCTATCTTGTCTCGTCGCTGAGCCCCGAGGTCCGCTACTACCTGCTCTATTGCCTCGACCACCTGGGCGGCGCGATGCGGATCTACGATTTCCAGAGACTGCCGGACCACTTCGGTCTGAGCGAAAGTTTGAAACTCCTGATTATTTCGCTCCAGGCGTTCCACCATCATTTCGGGGTGGCGAGAAAGGGCGGCCTGGTAAGCTTTACAAATATCGCGCGCGAACCCGGAAGCAGGCGGGAGGTCCTGGGGAACATCCTGCGCGGCATGCCCTTCCCCGCGCAGTGCTTCGAAGGGCGGAAGATCATGTTCACACCGGACCGGTTCGGGGAGCTGCGCTTCGAGGCGAGCGCCCGGCAGCGGGCGATCAACGTGGTCTACCGGGACACCGTGCGCTTTGATTCCATGCTCCAGTCCCTCCGTGATATCTGGGACAACGACTCGCTCCGCGAAACCTGCGAGCAGTGGGCCGAACAATTAAGGAACAGAATGCCCGCGGGCGCGGAGGAACTCGAACAGGACCTCCGGAAGGCTTTCCGAGCACAGCAGAAGAAAATAAACGAGCGCGTCGTCAAGACATTCCAGGAAAAACTCGGCCACGCGGAGAGTATCCCTCAGTTTCAGAAAGTCCGCCGGGAAATCGAGTCGACAAAATCGCAATTCGCCTTCATCGAGGAGCAGCTTTTTCTGCTCGAAGAGATGTCGGAGTTCAACCGCTTCAGGATACGGGACGCCTCTCTTGACGCCATCTACCGGGAGATCAGCGGTCTCAAAACACGTGAAAGCCTGCGGGCCTATTGGGACAACATCAAGTACGACCTCTTCCTGTACCGCTCGTTTATCGGCAAGGAGTATGAAACGCTGATCGCGAAGTTTATCGATGAGAAGATGGAGAGGCTGGAAGGCTGGGAATCGGGCGCGCCCGACACCGGCGCTCAATCATCGGGACGGGGTTGACACAGGTGTTCGGCTGGGGCGGGCCTGACACAGGTGTTCGGCCGGGGCGGGGTTGACACCGGCGCTCAATCGTATGGGCGGGCCTGACACAGGTGTTCGGCCGGGGCGGGGTTGACGGGCTGTTGCCCAAAGAAATATTCAAGCTGCGCGATTATTGATCGGGACGTGAGTCCCCCTCCCTTCGATGGGAGGGGTTAGGGGAGGGTGTTGAATTTTCAAGTACTTACGACCCCCTCCCCCAGCCCCTCCCGCCAAGGGAGGGGAGACCTCCGCCCTGTTTTGGCCACACCTGTCGCA
>JBAQYM010000177.1:0-37429 GCA_049300095.1 Syntrophobacteraceae bacterium | reverse complement strand
GCCCCAACTTGCCATCTACGCTGGACACGACTGCTTGCCATAATAGCACAAAATCGCAAGTTTTCATCACCGGGGGTGAAGCAAATCTTCATGATCGTTGGGTTAAGCGATAGCGAAACCCAACGGGTACTGTTTTCGTCCCGAAGAGATGTTGGGTTTCGCTATCGCTTAACCCAACCTACATGACTACATGACCTTCCGGTCACAACGAAGCATGAGAGACTATCCTCTTTGCGAAGAGCGGAAGGATACCCAAGACCCCTCGTTCCCATGCTCCGGCCTGGGAATGCATACCCGCACAGTCGGATCACGGGTGAGGTTGCCGGCCAGGTCCGCATTCCCACGCCGGAGCATGGGAACGAGGGGGTGACTGCGGGTGCCGGTTTGTTCGTCTTTCATATAAACCTACCAACTACCAACTGCCCCACGACCACAGGCAGGCCTACCAACTGCCCCACGACCACAGGCAGGCCTACCAACTTCCTTCGACTGCCCTATATCACCAACTCCATCTCCATCGCGTCTTCCAGGACGATTTCCAGCTCGGCCAGGACGATCTCCTTTACGCCCAGGGTGTGGACTTCCGGCAGGGTGGCCGGGACGATATTGCTTTCCGGGTTCAGGCTGATGCCCGTTTTTCTGCACACCTGATCGACGATCCTCACCGCCACCAGCAAAATGTTGCCCGTGTCGAACTCTTCGATGTGGTGGTCGCGGGCGACGTGGCAGTAACTGATCGGAATACTCCACTCCTCCATGAGATTATAGCCCTGCTCGACGTGCATCGAGTCGAGGATTTCCGAGATGAATTCCTCGGTGAGCCTGACTTCCTTGTTTTCGGCGCTCAGGTGCTCGATGACGCGGAGCAGCAGGAGCTTTCCGATATCGTGGAGCAAGCCCGCAAGGAACCCCTCGTCGCCCAGTTCGGCATACCCGGTCTTTTTCAGGAGCCATTTTGTCCCGATGGCGGTCGCCAGGGCATGCCGCCACAAATCCCTGAGGTATTTGTCGACCACCGGGTTTTTCGATGTGTAGAAATTGCGCTGACCGCTGACAATCAGGCAGTTGAAGACCTGGTTAGTGCCCAGGCGCAGCAGCGCTTCCCGGATCGTGCGCACCCGGTTCAGTCCCGAGAAGAAGGCGGAATTCGCCAGCTTGAGGATCTGGCTTGCCAGGGCCTGGTCCTTGGAAATAATTTTGGCGATCTGGTCGATTGGCGGCAGATCGTCCTCGGACATTATCTGTTGGAGTTCCATTGCGACTTCGGGGAACACGGGCAGGCTCATCTGTTCCGAGGAAGCGTATTCCCTCACGATTTCCACCAGCGATGGGGCGTTTTTTTCTATGGTCATTGATCCGTACCCAAAAGGCGTCGAAGTTCGGGGATGGGTCTGGGTTTGCCGACGCGCGGCAAAGACCTGAAAATCTCCTGCAAGGACGTTATGCCGGTCACGGCCTTCATGATCCCGTCCTCGATCAGGGTCACCAGTCCAGAGGTTTCCATGCTGATTTTTCTTACTTCGTAAGAGGTTTTCTTGTTCAAAATGGCGTCCTTGACCGGCTCGTTCAGGATGAGCAGCTCGAATGCGCCCGAGCGTCCCTTGTAGCCGGTAAAGCGGCACTCCGAGCACCCGCGCCCCAGCTTGAACCTGGCCCCCCTGACATCGGCCGGCGCATACCCGAGCCGGTAGAGTTCGGCCGGCTGCGGGGTGTAGGTTTCGGCGCAGTTCGGGCAGACTTTTCTGAGCAGCCTCTGTGCGATCACGCCCACCACCGTGGATGAGATCAAAAAGGGCTCGATGTTCATGTTGAGCAGCCGTATCAATGCCCCGATACTGTCTTCGGTGTGGAAGGTGCTGAGGACCTTGTGTCCGGTCAGGGATGCCTGGATGCAGGTCTCGGCGGAGAACTGGTCGCGGATTTCGCCGATCACTATGATATCGGGGTCCTGCCTCACCACGTGCCGCAGGCTCTCTTCGAAGGTGAGGTTGATCTTGGGGTCTATCGAGCACTGCGCGATGCCGTCCAGCAGATACTCGACGGGGTCTTCCACCGTCACGATGCAGGTGTTCACGCTTTCGAGATAATTTATCGCGCTGTAGAGCGTCGTGGTCTTGCCGGACCCCGTCGGGCCGGTCACAAGGATGACCCCGCACGGGATGTCGAGGGCGTCGTCGCGGAACCTCTCCATCATCTTGGGAAACATGCCGATTTCATTGAGATTGAGGACCTGCCCCTTACGGTTTAGCAGCCTCAGGACGATCTTTTCGCCCCACACCGTGACGTAGAACGAAATCCGCAGGTCCAGGGCGGCGCCGGTCCTCGGGTTTTCGAACAAGATCCTCCCGCCCTGGTGCCGTCGCCTCTCGGCGATGTCCGCCCGCGCCATTATCTTGAGGCGGCTCGACAGCGGCGGTCCCATTTCGATCGGCAAATCCCTGTGCTGGACCAGCACGCCGTCGATGCGGCACCGGACGCGGACCTTGTCCCGCATCGGTTCGATGTGGATGTCGCTCGTGTTGCTTTTTATCGCCTCCTCGATGATCGCGTTCACGATGCTTACGACGGATTTTTCGTCGGGCTCCGCGCCCCGCACGCTCACCATGTCGCGTTCGAGCGCCGCGGTGATCTCGCGAAAATCGCTCTTCGAGCAGAGGGCGACGTTGACTTTGCCGAAGGTTTTTTCCGCCGCGTCCACGTTTTCCCGGTTCAGGGGGTCGACAAAAGCCACAGTGACCTTGCCCTGGACCGCAAAGACGGGAAGGAATTGGTGGAGCGTATACCACCTGACGGGGGTGCGCCTCAGCAGATTCGGGTCGATCTTCGAGAGTTCGAGCGGATAAAATGGGAGCCCCAACTGAAATGAGAGCACTTCGAGGAGTTTGCGTTCATCGATGAAACCGCCCTCGACGAGGATTTCCCCGATGGTTTTCTTGACCGGAGACTCTTTTTGCTGGCTGATCGCGGATTCGAGCTCGTTTTTCGTAATGTGGCCCAGTTCCACCAGCAGGGCGCCGATTTTGAGGTTCAGGCGGTTGGCGACAAGGGTTTCCTCCAACTGTTCCGGGGTTATGACCTTGAGTTCCTGCAACACCCTGAGCAGCGTCTGGTTGCCGGTCAGCTTCGATTGGACCCTCATGGCGTACTTGAGCTGCTCGGGCTTGAGGTGTCCCTGTTGAATGAGGAGCCTGTAGATTTGGCCAACCCCTTCACCCCGGTCGGTCCCCGAACCGTTGTCCTGAGACGAGGCGGGTCCTCCCATGAGTTTCAGTATTTCCTGGTTCTCAATGCCGCTGTTTTCCAAATGGATGCCCCCGGTCTTCGAAGTCTGTTCAGGGCTCGGCGCGGACATGCCTCTGCCGCGCGCCCGAGGTGGCGCATAATCTTTACATCGGCAACGGGGGACAATTTCTTGAGAAAAATGAGGGTTTGCCGGTGAGCCCGGAAGTGGGGCGGGCTTCCCGGCCCGCCGTGTGATGGAGGGGGACGGACAGGGTGCGCTCAGGCGTTGGCGGACGAGAGCGCCTTTTCGATTTCCTTCCACATGCTTTCGATTACCAGGATCGGATCGGCGGCGTCCCGTATGGGGCGGCCCACGACGATGTGGTCCGCTCCGTTGGCTATCGCCAGGCCCGCGGTCATGATTCGCTTTTGATCGTCTCGCGGGACCTCGGTGTTGCTGCCGGGGCGTATCCCCGGGGTGACCACCAAAAATTTGTCGCCCAATTCGCCCCGGAGCCTCGCGGCTTCGAGCCCCGAAGAGACGATGCCGTCGATTCCGGCTTCGAGGGCGCGGCGCGCGCGGGCGAGGACAAGGTCCTCGATCTTGCAGGGGGCGCCGAGCATTTCCTTCATGTCTTCTTCGCCAAAGCTCGTAAGGGCGGTAACGGCGAGGATTTTTACCTCGCGTTTAGCCTCGGCCGCGGCCTTGAGGATCGGGTCGTTCCCGTGCACCGTTGCGAACGTCACGTTGCGGCCGGTCAACTGTGCGACCGCGAGTTTCACCGTCTCGGGAACGTCGAAGAACTTCAGGTCCACCATGACCTTGTGGCCGCGGCCGGCTATCCATTCGACGACCGGAAACCAGCCGGCGAGAAATAGTTGCAGCCCGACCTTGTAGAACCCGATGTGGCTTTCCAGCCGCTTCACCAGTTCTTTCGCCTGATCCGGGGAACCCACGTCGAGAGCGAAGATGATCCGCTCCCGAAGCGGAATGTCTTTATGCGCCATAGGATTTATCCTTCTTGTGGGTGCGGTATTCCGGCTTTCTTGGCCCATTTTGCCCGCCGTGTCAAAGGCAAAGTTCCGTCTTTGCCCCGGATGCCCTTCTTTGCTTGCCCGGCAACCGGTTTTACATTCTTTTTGCCGGTCTAAAATGTCATACTCCGGCGGCGCGGCGGCGATGCTGGGATCGAGTCGTTCGAGTGCCGCATCCGTTGCCGGGAAGGGGAGTCGAGCGCTCACTGTTCACTGAATGGATTCGATATGCGTATTTCTTTGATCGGGATGTCGGGGTCGGGCAAATCGTACTGGTCCTCGATGCTGGCGGAGTCCGGGTTCAAGCGGTATTGCTGTGACGACCTCATAGCTGAAAAGCTCTCGTCCGAGCTGAAGCGCCGGGACGGAAAGGTCCTGACCCTCGGCGAATGGATGGGATTTCCGTTCGAGCCGGGATACGTGGAGAGGGAGGCCGCCTACCTTGCCCGCGAAAAGGCCGTCCTCTCGGAGGTCCTGGGCCGCCTGGAGGAAGACGGGCGCGCCGGCGGGCGGGAAAACGTGGTGGTGGACACGACCGGAAGCGTTATCTACACCGGCGGGGTTTTGCTCAAACGGCTGAAGGCCCTCACAATTGTTGCCCATTTCACCTCGCCTCCGTCCGCTCGGGACGAAATGCTCCGGGAATATGCGGCAAGCCCCCGGCCGGTTCTCTGGCGGGGCCTTTTCAGCATGAAGACGGGGGAGAGCGAGGGCGAGGCGCTTGCGCGGTGCTACGAGGTCCTCCTGGAATCGCGCGAACGGCTCTACCGCGAGCTTGCCGACGTCGCAATCGAATATGACGCCAGGAGGGACCCCGGTTTTGGAATTCCCGATTTCCTGGCCCTCGTCGAGTCGAAACGGTGAGGGCGGTCATGTTTCACCAGGGGGCGCTCGGGGATTTTCTCCTCGCGCTGAGCGCCCTGGAAGGCTGGTGCGCGACCCGCCCGGCGTCCCGCGTCGATTTCTGGTCGAAGCGCGAACACGTTTCGCTCCTGTCCGGGAAAGAGTACCTCGGAGATTTTCATTCCATTGAAGGCCCCCTTGTCCCATCGTTTTTAAATGACAGCCTCTGGGAAACGGTTCCCCTGCCCGATTTTCTTGTGCGGGCGGACCATGTCTTCATCTTCGGGCAGGAAGGGACCCGCGTTCTGGCGCGCAGGCTCTCCGCCCGCATCGATGGGAGGGTGGACTGGGTGAGGTCTTTTCCCGGGCCGGACCATGCCGGGACCCACGTGCTGGACTTTATTCGCGATCAATTGGCGGGGCTTGGTCAGTCCTACCCGAAAGTATCCGCGCTCGCCCGCATTTGCCCGGCCGCGTCCGATATCGCGGCTGCGGAAAGGCTGTTGGAAGACCACGGGATGGGCGCAAATTCCCGGCCCGTGCTCCTCCACCCCGGAAGCGGCGGGAAGAAGAAGGTGTGGCCGCTCAAGAACTGGCGGGACCTCCCGCACTGGGTCCGAAACGGACTGTCGCTTCCGGTGATCCTGTCCGTCGGCCCGGCCGACGGGTGCCTGGACGATTTCCTGCGAGAAGTGCTGCCGGATAGACGACATCAACTGGACCGGGGTCCGGCCGACGAGTGCCTGGAAGATTTCCTGCGCGGGCAGGCCGGCACCGGGATTCCGGTTGTGAGCGGGCTTTCGCTCGTCCGGCTCGCGGCCGTTCTGTCGCGGTGCGGACTCTATATTGGAAGCGATTCGGGCGTGAGCCACCTCGCGGCGGCCGTGGGGACCCCCACGGTCGTAATATTCGGTCCGACCGACCCGGACGTGTGGGCGCCGCGCGCGGAGACGGTCCGCGTGGTGCGAAGGAGCTGGAGCGAAGAGGAAATCTTTGACTGGGACCCGTCCGCTCCGCCGGGTGAGCCGGACCCCGAAATCATCGCGGCGGTGCGCGACCTGCTGTGAGGTTCGCGCGTCCGGCAGCGGGACCCCGGTACGGCTAAATTAAAGGACACATAATACCAATCAAGCCGTCATACAAGTGTCATTCCGAGCGCCGGCGAGGAATCTGGAGCTTGCCCGGACAAGATTTCTTGCCGGCGTTCGAAATGACATTGGTTAATGTCTGACAGCGAAACGGTATGACAGCTAAGCAGTATAAGACCCACATGACAATGGGGGACATAGAGACGGGAGGTGGGAGCGGCTTGCAGCCGCGATGCCTGGGGGTGCGCCTGCCGGAGGCCTGTGGAGAATCCCGCGGGATCGCGGCTGCAAGCCGCTCCCACGGCGTGACGGTTAGTTTGGCATCGGGTTTAGATATCTTCTACGGGTCCCTGGTTTAGATGTCTTCCACGGGCCCCGGGTTTATAGGTCTTCTACAGGTCCATGTATGACGACACCTCGATCCCGTGCTCTTCCAGGTCCGCGATGATCGGTTTGAGGTCGGTTCTTCTGAGCCGGATGGAGTAAGTGTACTCCTGGCCCTCTTCGGAGGGCAGATGGCAAATGCTGATTATCTCGGCGCCCCGGTGCTTTACGATCCGCGTGAGTTCCGGGAGCGGGTTGGCGGGACCGGATACCTTGACGTCCAGCCGTGAAGATTCGGTGAAAAGCCCAAGGAACGTGATAAAGGCCGAGAGTATGTCAACGACCGTGATTATGCCCGCCAGCGCACCGTTTTCGACCACGGGAAGACCGCCGACGCGCTTTTCGAGCAAAACACGGGCGGCCTCTTCGAGGGGCATCTCGGGGGTCCCGGTAAAGGGTTTCCGTATCATCACGTCTTCGAGGGTCAATTCCTCCAGCATGGACGCGATGAGGACCCCGCGAAGGTCCGCATCCGTAACCCAGCCCAGCAGCTCATTATCCGCGCCGACGACGGGAAGATGGCGGATAGATTCCTCTTTCATGAGAGCCAGGGCTTCCTGGATGGAAGCATCTTTTTTGATGGTTACAAGGTCCGTTGACATCCAGTGGCGTACAATCACGCGATCTACCTTTCATGGGGGGGGCGAAAAGCCGATACGTCGATTTAATCAATAATACGAATAATTTAGCCATCCGCCAGGAAGGCTAGGACAAATTCGGCAAAAATGCAAGAAATTTTCCGGCGCGAGCAAATTCCGCGCGCCGGGAGAGTCATGGCGCGAGACGCCGCCGGCGCGCGGTCGCCCTGGCGGGAAACTTTCACCAGGATGTCCGGCCGCATGGAAGCCGCGTCCGCGTCGAGGCCGGACGCCGTTACCAGGAATCCCTCAGCGATGCATTCGGATTGACAAGGGGGTCCGCCGCGCACGTCGGGCAGTACCAGAGCGGCCACACGCAACCGCATCCGGACCCGATGAGCTCGAAGAGGACGCATTTGCCGCAAAGCATCGCGCCGCATCCCGCGCAGGCGGTAAATACGGGTGCGCCGCCGCACCGGGCGCAGGCGCCGCCCTGTCGTTTCTCTTCGGGTGAATCGCTTTCCGGCCCGTCCATGTTGCGCTCACTCGCCGGTCCCCCGCCCCACGCGCGAGGGGAGGCGGGTTTTCCGCTCACTGCTCACCGACCACCGCTCACCGCGGGAATCCGTCGCGCCTACGCCCTGACCGCGGCAAGCACCGGAGTGCTCGTCCGCATCAGCTTGGCGATGCTCACCGTACGGTCTCCGAGCATATTGGTGTAGCTGCCGAGTTCGTTGTCATACCAGCCGTAGATGACCGCCTGGGTCACCGGCAACTCGATGAAGCGTTTCTGCTTCGAGCGGTTTTCCTCGGGCCCCCGGTTGGGCAACTGAGCGGGTTCGATCAAGGCCGACGACCTGGGATCTCCCATTTCCTCGTGATACGCCATCGCGCTCAGCACCCGTTCCGCGTCAATGTGAACGGCCGAGGTGCGGGTATGGTTTTCCGAACCTTCGATCACGGCCGCCGCGCGGGGCAGCCCGATGATGTCCGAGGACACGTTCTGCTGCTCGGAGAATACCAGGTATCCCTCCGGGTAATGGGACACGGCCGTCTTGTATATCTTGTTTATCAGATCGCGGCCGATCGGGTTGGCCATGCTCTCGTCCTGGATCATCAGGGCCAGGATGATGAGCGAACCGGTGGTAACCGGTATGCGCACGGATTCGGCGATGAAGCCTATTCTTTTCATCTCGGGGATCACCAGCCCCAGCGCCTTGGCCGCGCCGGTGCTGGTCAGGATGATGTTGTTGAAGGCCGAGCGCGACTTGCGCAAATCCGTCGCCTTTGCTTTGGGCGCGCGGTCCAGCACCGACTGGGAGCTGGTGGCCGCGTGCACCGTGGTCATCGCGGCGGACAGGATGCGCTCCGCCCCGAAGTAATCGAGCAGCGGTTTCACGATGTAGGCCAGGCACGTGGTCGTGCACGAGGCGTTGGATACGATCAGGTGCTTCTTGGGATCGTAATCCGCGTCGTTGATTCCCATGACGGTGGTGACGGCGTCCGCGGGCATGTCGTGGGCCTTGTCCTTGATCTTGAAGGGGGCCGAGACGATCACCTTCTTGGCGCCGGAGACGAAGTGGCCCCGGGCCGAGCCTTTCGGATCATCCGGGGGGGCGGTGGGGTCGAGAAAGGCCCCGGTTGCGTCCACCACGAGGTCCACGCCGTGGCTTCTCCACCCGATATGGGCCGGGTTCCTGGACTGGCGGAGAAATGTCGCCTTTACGCCGTTGATCACGAAGCTGCCCGACTTTTCATCGAGCTGCTCGATCACCCGCTTTGCGCGCGCGCCGTAGAGATAGTTGTGAAGCGCCCCGTACGAGGAATCGTGTTCGACGAAATGCGCTATGTCCTCGATCCTCGTCCCGACTTCGCGGCCGATGTTGATAAAGAGTTCCGAAAAATATCCGCGCTCGACATGATGCCAGATCGAGAGTTTCGCAATTCTGCCGAGGCCGTTTATCCCCAGTTTTTGTGGCGTCATTTTATCTTTGTCCATATACCCTCCATGATCGATTCGGAAAGAAAGTGAAGGGGCGGAGGCTCCATTCCGAAAAATCAGATCCAAGCTCCGAAAAACGACAAACCTCAGCCAAAGGGGGCATCTCTCACACGAGGCGGCGGCGCCGCGGTCCGCCACCCACGGCCTGCCGCTCATCCGAAGGGATTCGAGTTGAACTCTGTGCGGGATTCAGTTGGAATCTGCGAGCCGACACGGCCTTTGTATATTAAGTATAACGAAAATAATGTCAAAAGATAAAAAACTGCTTCAACCTTCCCATCCCGTAAGAAAAAAGCCGGGATAAGGACCATATCTCCGGCTTTGGTTAGTGTATCAAGCAATTTAAGGCCACCGCTCCACGGCGGCGGCACGGGAATCTTTTGACGCAAGAGACCCTTGCCGGCCCGCAAGACGCCCCGCCCCGCCTACTGGCTCGGCTTGAGGTTCCTGTGAAGGTCGTGGATTCTTTTTTTCAGCTCTTTGAGCTTCTTCGAATCCTCTTCCGGGGCAAAATGCGGCTCGCTTATCGCAAAGGCCGAAACAGTGGCCTCGCCGAGCATGCATTCGTTCATCTCGCACCACTCATCCCTGCACACGCCCCGCATGTCGGCAATATCGTTTACTATTTCCTCCAGCCTGCTCAGAGACTCATGCATGGAGTCCGAAAAAGCCCTCCAGGAATCGTCTCCCCTGTCGGGCTGCATGGCCGAATCGATCGCATCCGTGTAAACCATCATCTCTGTTCCTCCGAATCGAAAATACGAGGCGGCCCTTCCAACCGGCTCCCCCAAACATACTCGGGAAAGTATTTCACGCTTGCCCGGCCGCCCCGAAAATTTACGTGCATACCGGGTTTCCTATCAATGTAAGCGTCGAACGGGGACCGAACAAGATTTCGAAAATCCTGGGCGGGGGCGTGGAGGGCGTGGGGAGCGGGCCGTGTGCGTTGCCCGTGATTATGCTTACCTTTTTTGGAGGGGAAGAATTTTCGAAAATACCATCCTGTCCGGGCTGCCGCGGTCGCCGTGGTTGAGCACAGAACGGCGGAGCAGACGGCGCAACGGTCCGGAAAAGCCGAGAGGACTAAAATGGCCGAGAAGAAAAGCTGCGAATTTCAAGGCAAAATATACCCGCACAATGGCGGCGTGTGCATCGGGGACCAATGCATACAATGCGACGACGGGAAATGGGGACCGAACCAGTACGAGTTGGAGGAGAAGAAAAGAAATCTCGAATACACGCTCGGCAAGAAATAAAGCACCCGCTTTCTCGATGGAAACAAAACGGCCGGAGGGCATGCCCTGCCGGCCGTTCTTTCTGTCAGTCATAATCCGAACTGCCCGACACATCCACCTGCTCGGTTTCCAGCATGCCGGAGTGGATGGCGCCGCCACGGTCCGGGGGATGCGACTGTCTCCGGTTCTCGGACCATCATTTTTTGCCGACACCTGCAAAGCCTCCCAAAAAATGGGATATAACATCCAAAATACCGACCCTAAATGTGGATGTGTGCTGACCAGAATTTGCATCACAAAAAAACATTTCAAAATCGTGGCGAGATAAACTATTTTCAAGGAAGGTGATGATGCAATCTGTTTTAAATTGGGCGGGGTTTTGCGGGATGAAAACAGACATGGCGCTTCCGGCCGGCAAATCAAACGGAGAAGCCAATAAACTCTCGTTTGCGGATCGATCCGTACACGATTGGTACCGGTTCGTTCTATCATTTCCCCCTCACTTGGTCCGCAATTACCTCAATCAGTTTGGGATAACAACAAAGCACACAGTACTCGATCCTTTCTGCGGCACCGGCACAACGCTTGTGGAATGTAAAAAACTGGGGATATCTTCTGTGGGGGTCGAGGCCCACCCGATGACCAGTTTCGCGACCGGAGTCAAGACAAACTGGTCCATCGATCCGCGGGAGTTCGGAGAGCACGCCCGAGAAATTGCGGGGATTGCCGAGAAGAAATTCAAAGGCGGAGATAATCTATCTCTAAGTGATGAAGCCGAAAAACTCCTGTTGAAGGATTCAATCAGCCCGAAACCGTTGCGGCGATCTCTTGCGCTACTGGAGGCCGTGAACGCACAGACAGGGAATGGATACAGGGATCACGAACTCCTGGCATTGGCCAAAACGCTGGTCTTTTCGGCGGGGAATATACGTTTCGGCCCTGAAGTGGGGGTCGGCAAGATAAAGAAAGATGCGGAAGTCGTTCTTCACTGGCTTGAAAATATTCGCATTATGCGCGAGGATATTGCATGCCTGAGGGACAGGGCCGGTGTTGCGAGTCAGATTTATCAGGATGATTCGCGGGAGGCGTTAAGCAGGCTGGGTCCGAAGTCGATTCACGCGGTAATCACATCCCCGCCTTATCCGAATGAGAAAGATTATACCCGAACAACCCGGTTGGAATCTGTAATTCTCGGTTTTATAAAAAACCGGAAAGAATTGCAGGGCTTCAAGAAGAACCTGATAAGATCAAATACGAGAAACATTTATAAAGGTGATGAGGATAGTGAATATATCAATGAATTTCCCGAAATTTTGAAGCTGGCGGAGCAAATAGAAGCCAAACGAATAGAACTTAATAAGACCAGTGGATTCGAACGGCTCTACGCCAACGTTACCCGGCAGTACTTCGGCGGTATGGCGCGTCATCTTGCAGGCCTGAGACAGGCTCTTGCTCCGGGGGCTTACCTGGCATACGTGGTGGGCGACCAGGCCTCATTTTTTCGTATCATGATAAGGACAGGGGAACTACTGTCCGAAATTGCCGTGTCCCTGGGGTATGAACTGGTCGCGATCGACCTTTTTCGAACACGATTATCAACGGCGACGAGAAGCCAACTTCGGGAGGAAGTTGTCGTTTTGCGCTGGCCGGGGTAGAGGGCACTGATTTGACCGCTTCAAAAAACCGTTACCATCAAATAATCGAACGGATTTTCTTTGCTCATTACGTGGAAGGAGCCGAGGAGGTCCCCTTTGAACGTGACGAGTTGGTAACAACGGCCAAAGAGCTTGGCATCAGTTTGCCGAAGAACTTGGGTGACATTATCTACAGCTTTCGCTACCGAACGGCCCTTCCGGATTCGATCAGTGAAAAAGCTCCGGAAGGCAAATCGTGGATAATCAGACCGGTGGGGCGCGCTCGTTATTGCTTTGTTGCGGCAGAATCCTTTCAGGTCGTTCCCAATCCCGCTTTAGCGGAAACAAAAATACCCAACGGGACCCCCGGTATAGTGGAAATGTATGCGTTGAGCGATGAACAGGCACTGCTTGCCAAGGTGAGGTACAACAGGTTGGTCGATATTTTGACCGGCATTGCCTGTTACTCTCTTCAAAACCACCTGCGGACCCATGTGGGTGGGATGGGGCAGGTCGAGAGTGATGAAATCTATGTGGGAGTCGACAGTAGGGGCGTCCATTATGTTTTTCCGGTACAGGCAAAAGGCGGGACGGACAAACTCAGTATAATACAGATAGAGCAGGACTTTGCCGTATGCGCTGAAAAATTCCCCAGCCTCGTCTGCAATGCGATTGCCGCTCAATTCATGAAGGACGACCTGATCGCGTTATTCATGTTCGAGATGGGCTCGAAGGGAATTGCCCTGCTGAGCGAAAGACATTACAGGTTGGTCGCTCCAGCGGAAATCTCACAGGAAGATCTGCGAAATTATCGTTCCCGCCTCCCAAGCGTATAGTTACCTGAAAAACTCAGCCAAAATCTTACCCAGAATTGTTAGGGACGGATTTTAATCGTAATCCGAACTGCCCGACACATCCACCTGCTCGGTTTCCAGCATGCCGGAATAGATGGCGCCGCTGCGGCCGTCGATGCCGATGGGGTCGCCGGTGCGCAGTGTCGTGCCGTCGATTACGCACTTCTTTTGCGATTCCCAGACCCTCATGCGGCTGACGCCGACCACGCATACCTTGCCGAGCCGGTGGGCCACGATTGCCGCGTGGGAGGTCGCCCCGCCCTTGCCCGTAAGGATTCCGTCGGCGACCGAGATTTCGCGGATGTCGTCCGGGACGGTATCCGAGCGGATGAGGATGATGGGTTTTCCGGGGTGGTCTTCTTTCAGGCGCTGGATGGTTTCCAGGTCGAAGGCGACCATCCCGGCAAGGGCGCCGCCGCTCACCCCGATGCCGCTTCCCAGGTAGCGCGACCGCAGGTCCTCGATGTTTTTGAAGACCGGGTAGGACCGCTTGATCCTGGGTGTCATGTTGCGGGACTGGAGGACGAAGACCCCGTCTTCCCCCACCCCCTGGAAGGTGAATTCCACTTCCTGGGGCGCCCAGTTCTGTTCGTAGACGAGCGTTTTTGCAATATCGGTCAGCCGCTTGTAAACCCTCGGGAAGAGGGCTTCGAGCGAGGTCTCCTTGCGCTCGCCCTCGCCCAGCCGCTGCTTTTCCGACAGGGGAAGGGTCTTCACCAGCCCGCCCACGACGTCCTCGCCCTGGTTCCCCCAGGTAAAGTCGCCCACCGGTTCGACCTTGTCCTCCGAGGTCCACGGGTTGTGGGTGAACATGACGCCCGCTCCCGAGTGCGTGTCCAGGTTGCCGAAAACCATGGTCTGAATGGTTACGGCGGTGCCCCAGTTTTCGGAAAGCATCATGATTTCCCGGTATGTCTTGGCTTTTTGCTCATCCCACGATTTCACCACCTGCTCGATGGCGGTAAAGAGCTGCTCCTTCGGGTCGTCCGAGAACTCGATCTCATGCGAGAGAAGGGCATGGCGATAGGCGGTCGCGACCTCCCTGATCTCTGAGGGCGAGAATTCCCGCTTTACCTTCCGCCCGTATGTACTCTTGTAGAAGTTCATTATCGCGTCGAACTCGTCTCGCGGCATGCCGAAAGACATGGCCCAGGATTGGATAAACCGCCTGTAGTTGTCCCAGGCGAACCATGCCTGCCCCATCTGGGCGATGAGGCCTTCGACGATTGCCTCGTTGATGCCCACATTGAGAAAGGTGTTCATCATCCCGGGCATCGACACGGCCGAACCGCTTCTCACCGAAAAGAGAAGCGCGTTGCCGGGATGTCCGAATTTGCGGCCCGTATCGGCCTCGACCCTTTGCACCAGCGCCATTACGCGCTCGTCGAAGTCTTCCCGCGAATGCGAGAAGCTCTCGATAACGCTCCTGCACCGGAAATACTCGGTCGTGATGACAAACCCAGGCGGCACCTTTATCCCGATCTCATGGAGGCGGGCCAGGGTGTGGGCCTTGTTCCCCATGTAGATGAGGTCGAGGGTGCTGGGATTGGGCGTGTGGATGTGGGAGACCGTTTTTTCCGGGTCGTAGCTCAGCAGGAGATCGAGCTTGTCAACGGTCAACTCCTCGCGCTGGGTCGCCAGGGTGGTCAGGATGCTTGTGATGAAATGGTCGAAATACTGGAGCCCGAAGGTCCTGGCGATAAGCTCGCGCAGGAAGCTCTCGGATAGCCTCTGGTTTCGCTCGGCGGCGGTTTCCCCGTCCCTTTGGTAGCGTGCGAGGATCCTGTCCTGGCCGAGTTGCCTGATGATGGGTTCGAGTGTTTCGTCATGGGCCGAGTCGTAGTTTGTCTGGATGATCTGTTTTATGGCTTCGGAAAAGCCCCGGAAAATATCCATGAACTGGGAGTGCGAAAATCGCGGCACGTCCAGGGCCTTCATGAAAAGCTCCTTCTGGAGTTCGAGCCGGTTCGAGGTGATGCCGTCGATTTCCAGGGCCTTCATGAAAAGCGGAATGAACCGGGCGATCCGGAAAAATGTGGCCCTGGTAATGAAACTGAGATTAAACGAGAAGATTATCTCCTCGAAGAGCACGTTGGCCAGGTTTTCGAGCCGGAAGGTAAGGCCCAGGGCGTCGAAGCGCGGCTCGTTGTAGGAGCCGTACATCGAGGGAATATCCACGGCGATGTGGCGCTTGTAGTATATGTTCTCCATTATGCGCAGCTCGCCGGGGGTAAGGATGACCTCGCGGAGTTCGATCAGGTAGTCCAGGATGGTTTCGAGCTTTTCGTACCTGTCCTCGCTTTCAAGCGCCACCAGGAGCCTTCCGGGATCGGGAAGGCCGAGGCCCGCCGCGCGCTGGAGGTGAACATGGATGTCCTTGAAGCTCAGGGCGTACTTTTCGTGCAGCAACTGGTAGAACTGGATCATCAAAAAGGCGCGCTTGCGCTCCGTTTCCGCGACATCGGGGACCTCGTCGATCAGGAACCGGGACTCTCGTTCGGAGAGGTCCAGAAGGTCCTGAACGTGATTGATGGTCCTCGTGCTGAAAATGAACTCGAATATTTTGTGAATATCCTCGATCAGCGGGCCGGATTCCGGGACATCCCAATAGACCTCGGCGGGGACCAGGCCTTCAAGGTGGCTCTTGTCCATCGTGCGCCAGTACTCGATTATCCCCTGCATGAATGACACGACGATGTTGTTGCTCTCGACGTGGCTCTGTTTTCGCAGAAAATGGATGAGCCGGTCGTTTCTTCCGGTAATCTCGTCCACGTCGGTCGAGACGGTGCGGAGCTGCCCCTCGGCGCCGATCTGGTTGAAGTAGACCGGAAAGAGCTTCGTGAGCTGCTTTACCAGGTTGTAGACCGGCCGCATGGGTGTGTTGAGGAGCTGGCTTACGTCCTTTTGAAAGAGGTCCGTGTCCCGCACGAATATGCCGCCTAGCGACAGGTTGACGATGAGCGCGGAAAGGAGGTTGCGGGTGCGAAGCGGGTTTTTCTTGATGATGTCGATCCAGATGCGCACATTCAGAAGATGGGCGGGATTGACCGGGATCTGCCAGTGCTGGCTCACCTGCCCCAGCATCGGGGACTGGAAACCCAGCCGGATGATGCGCCTGACGAAGTATTCTATCAGGGGGCGCTCATCGGTATCGAGGATCTCCATCCCGATGGTGCGGATGATCTGGAGCGCGGCCTGGGGGTAGTTGCGAAGCGAGATTTCGAGGATCGCGAAAATGCGATCCAGCAGGATTTCAAGCTGCTCGCGGGGTTCCCGGCTGATCCACCTCCCGATCTCGAAGTTGATCTCCCGCAGGGTTTCCTCGTGGATTGCCTCAAGGCCCTTGATGTCCATCACCTTGAGCCGCATCAGCATCCCGATGTGCATCGCCTCCGCGTGGACGTCCTGGTATTGCGCGAGCTTGTCGGGTAACTGGAAGTAGAGGTGCGTGATGTCGTGGAAATCGGTCATTGCCGAAAGCCTCTCGACCGCCGCTCGGGCATCGGGTTCGGGCGCCACCTCGGTATCGAGGGTGTGCAGGAAGGAACGCAACTGCACGTGCTTGAGCGGCAGGCAATCCTCGAACCAGGGCGTGGTCGAGCACATTTCATGTCCCTGCTCCTCGAGCCAGTCACAGGGGTCCTCACGATCAAGCCAGAAAAGGTAGGTCTGCCTTAAAAACCTCTCCATGAATGCCCTGAGTTCGACGAAGGAGGAGGGATTGCTCCAGATTTTGAGCAGCCTTCCCGCGAGGCGCTTCGGAGGATAAAAACTGCGCATCAGGAATTCGAACGGGGCGTCGGACAGTTCGGCCAGTTCGCCGAAAAACCCCCTCAGGATGCCCTCATGGCAGGAAGTGTCCGTTTCAAACAGTTTTTCCAGCGCCCTGGCGGAAGCCCCCTCGGGCAGGGGCCTGGCGAGCGCGTCGGGCATCTCCTCGGCGAGCTTGGTCCAGAAGGCGAGGAGATGGTCGGCGGCGAGGCTCCGGATTTCGAACCTGTCCGATTCCGTCAGTGCGTGGATGAGGATGCGGGACAGCAGGTATATGACGTTTCCGCACAGCGGATGGTCGCGGTAGAGCCGGAGGTTTCCCACCGCATACCGCTGCGTCTCCTGGACGACGAAATTCCAGTTCCTGTACTTGTGGTGGTATTCGAGCAGGAGTTCCCGTGCCTGTTTTTCCTTCCCGGCATATCCCCGCACCGCTTCTTCGAGCACTTCAAAAGAGCAGGGGATTTCCACCAGGACATTCGTCAGGTCCAGGTTCCTGGTCAGGGCGTCGGATTCGATCCGGTCATCTTGCATGCAGGAAAAAACCTTTCCCAATTTGCGTAATCCTTGGCTTCCCGTGAAGCGTTTCCCAAGTTCCTCGATATTGCAAACGTCATACTATTTCTAACGTCACACTCGTCATTCCGGCGGAAGCCGGAATCCAGCAGCGCCGCCCAGTCCTCGGACAGGGTTTGAACGAGTAGTTGGCAGGTTGGGTTAAGCGATAGCGAAACCCAACGAGTGCCGTTTGCGTCCCGAGGAACCTGTTTTCGTCCCGAAGAAATGTTGGGTTTCGCTATCGCTTAACCCAACCTGCGATCTTAACCCAACCGACGGCCAGAACCGGGGCCGATTGCTAACGGCTGATCGTTAATTCCATCAGTATCGCGGGCTCTTCCTTGTCTCCGTAGTAGCCGGGGCGCTCTCCGACGGCCTTGAATCCCGCGCTCTCGTAGAGCCGGCGGGCCGCAATGTTGCTCCCGCGCACTTCGAGGACGGCCACCCCGGCTTTTTTGTCGCAGCCCGTGCGGATCGCATGGGAAAGCAGGGTCCGGCCCACGGCCCGTCTCCTGAAATCCGGGTGGACGGCGATATTCAGGATTTGTATCTCATCGGCCACGCACCAGTAGCAGATATACCCGACGACGCCTCCCGGAGGAGGGGGCGGGTCGCCCTCGCCGGCGGCCTTGCACGCGAGCCTTGCCACCAGCAGGTGGGAGTGGAGCCTGTCGAATTCCTCCAGGAAAGACTGTTCCGTCCACGGCTCGGGCTGGCTTCGCTTCTCGATCTCCAATATCGCGGGAATATCGGCCCTTGCCGCGGGTGAAAATGTTATTGCGATGCTCACGCGCTTATCCCGTTACGGTAAGGGGGCGGTCTTAACCGAACGCGCGAGCACCTCGCCGGCAAGGGATATGTGCCGCTGGCCGTATTCCTTCACAAGAGTGGCCGTCTCGTTCAGGGTGTGGCCGCTCCGGCAGCCGGCCAGCTTTATGAGCATGGGGAGGTTCATCCCGCAGACGACCTCGACCCCCGGCCCCAGGAAGGACAGGCTGATGTTGGCGGGCGTGCCGCCGAAAAGGTCGGTGAGAATCAGGACGCCCTTGCCCTGGTCGACCTCTTTCAGCGTGTCCTTGAGGAGCTTGATCATTTCAGCCACGGCCTGATCGGGCTTGAAACAAATTGCCTTGCAGTTCTCGAGCGGCCCGACGATCATCTCGGCCACCTTGAGCATCTCTTCGGCAAGCCCGCAGTGCGATATGGCAACAACTCCAATGAGGCCCTTGTCGTTTCCGGCGCTCAATTCAGATCCTCTCATTCCAGATTGATATCACGATGAAATACACTCAAATAATAGCTGTTGCGCCGCAGGATTTCCGCGATCTGATCGGCGATCACCACCGAGCGGTGCTTTCCTCCCGTGCACCCCACCGCGATGGTAAGATAGCGTTTACCTTCCTCAATGTAGCAGGGTAGAAGTTTCAGCACAAGCGAGCAGTAGTCGGATAAAAACTCCTGGACCGAGGTCCACTTGAGCACCCAGGACCGCACCGGCTCCGAGCTGCCGTTATAGCTCCTGAGGGCTTCCACAAAAAACGGATTGGGCAAAAACCTGACATCGATCACAAGGTCGGCCTCGAGCGGGAGGCCGTACTTGTAGCCGAAGGAGAGCACCTGGATGCTCAATTGCTCGCCCTCGTTCATGTGGGAGTAACACCGCGTGATCCACTGCTTGAGCTGGTGCACCGAAAAGGCGCCCGTGTCGATCACCCGGAGCGCCCGGTCCCGCAGGGCCTGCAACTGTTCGCGCTCGTAGTGGATCGCGTGCAGGAGCACCGATTCGGGTTCCTCCGCCGCTGCCGGGTGCACCCGGCGCGTCTGGCTGTATCGCCTCTGGAGGATGGTGTCCTCGGCTTCGAGAAAAAGTATCTCGAACCTGTAGCCCGCGAGTTCGAGAGCGTTGAAAATCGCGTCGTATCCTTTCAAAAACTTGCGCTCCCGAATATCGATCCCCAGTGCGATCCGCGTGATATCGGGCATGTCCTTTTCGCAAAGCGAAAGAAAATTTTCCAGAAGGGGCACCGGAAGGTTGTCGATACAAAAATAGCCGATGTCCTCGAACGCTTTTATCGCGGTGCTCTTGCCCGAACCCGAAAGTCCGGTCACCACCACAACGTGCGGCTTTCCTGCTGCCATGTCACTCATCCCGTCTTTTCAGGCAAAACCGGCGGACTGTATATCGGGGAAATGCAATAAAGCTGGCGGGGGAAAATGAAGCCGGGAGGAAGCCGGGCGGCTTTCCTCCAAAGGCAACGCGGACAGTTAGAAATCCTCGTCTTCCTGCTGAATGATGGAGAATATCTCCTCCCGGTTGTCCACTTTTCCAAGCCGCTTGCGCACCGTCCCGTTTTTCAGCAGCCTGGCTATTCGCGCCAGGGCCCTCAGGTGTATTCCCGAACAGCTCTCGGGCGCCACGAGCAGAAAAAAGAGGTGGACCGGTTTTCCGTCCATCGACTCGAAGTCGATTCCCTCGGTCGAGCGACCAAAAGATAAAACCAACTCGTCCATGTCTTTCAATTTGCCGTGCGGGATGGCTATCCCATCCCCTATCCCGGTGCTCCCCAGGCGTTCCCTTTCCAGCAGGACCTTCATAAGCCTCTCGCGGTCAACCCCCGGCCTGTTCAGCACCAGGGCGTCGATCAGCTCTTCGAGGACCTGTTGCTTCGTCCTCCCGCTCAACTCGGGAACTATGGAATCTATCGCAAGGATGTCGAGAATTTTCATCAAACCCCTCTGCCGGAAATGACCCCGATAGAATTTCGGTATGTTAAATCAATATATCGAATGAATGCGCAAGGAAATGTAAAAAAATAATTATACCAGCCCCGCACGATGAAAAATAACCCCGGGCCGAATTTATTAAGTACTCACTGCGGAGACGCAGAGCGCGCAGAGGCGAAACCGGCGAGCGGCGATCCGGAAAAGCAAAAGCGGACCACCCGCAAAGGCGTCCTTTCGGTTCGCCGCGTACTCTCTGTGTCCTCCGCGTCTCCGCGGTGAACGCTCACGCATTAGGGCGGGAAGAAGTGTTCCCGCCCCGCGATTACTCACAAAGCTCGAAGGATGCGGACCGGGTGACCGACTCGACGGTCTTCCCGCGCCGCCGCGCCGGCTACCCCACGGTCTCGATGAGGCCGAGGTGGCCGTCCTTCCTGCGGTACAAGACATTGACCTTGCTGGATCGTCTGTTCGTGAAAACGAGGAACTCGCCGCTCGACGCCTTGAGCTGCATCACGGCCTCGTCGAGGTCCATCGGCTTTGCGTGGATCTGCTCGGCCCTGATTATGCGCTGCTCTTCGTCATCACCGGGGACCTCGCGTCCGGGCTGCTCGGCCGGCCGGCCGGATTCCTTCACGCCCCCGGTGGTCCTGCGCCGCCTGACCTTGTCTTTTCCCTTCTTCACCTGCCCTTCGAGACTGTCGACAAGAAGGTCGATGCTCGAATACATGTCGTCGGTTTCCTCGGCGCCGTTCAAGTGCAGACCGGGCGCGTCGATGGAAACTTCGGCGATGTGTCTGAATTTTTCCACCTTCAAGACAACGTGGGCTTCGATCGGTTCTTCCAGGAATTTCTTCACTCTCGATATCTTGTCTTCGGCATAGAGCTTCAAGGGATCTGATGGTTCGATATGGCGGAATGAAACAATAATCTGCATCACAACTCTCCTGAAACGTTATTTATGCCGGTGCTTCCCTCGACCCGGACTTGAGGGCCTCTTCCCAATGGGGCTGTGGACCCGATGCCCCGGCAACAACCGCGTCGTCCCCGGCGGCCGCTATCCCCAGGAAGATTTCTTCCGTTTGTTCGAGGGCAAAACGCCCAGCATCTCACGGTACTTTGCAACCGTGCGCCGGGCTATGCTGATGTTTTCCTTTTCCAGTATTTCAACTATTTCCAGGTCGCTGTAAGGCTTTGACGAGTTCTCCTCCCGAACGATCTGCCGGATTCGCTCCTTCACGCTCTCCGAGGCGACAGCCTCCCCCATGACGCTATTTATTGAACTATTAAAGAAATATTTCAACTCAAAAATCCCGTGAGGCGTGTGCATGTACTTGCTGGCCGTGACCCGGCTGATGGTGGATTCGTGCATCCCGACGTCTTCGGCAATGTCGCGCAGGACCATGGGTTTGAGTTGCGACACCCCCTTATCGAAAAAGTCCGACTGGAGTTTTACGATGCTGTGGGACACCTTGTAGAGGGTCCGCTGCCTCTGGTGGATGCTCTTGATGAGCCAGGCGGCCGCGCGCAGCTTGGTCTGGATGTAGTCCCGCGTCTCGCTCGGCACGGCATCCCCCTCCCCCAGCGCGTCCTTATAGTAGGGGCTGACCCTCAACTTGGGCATCCCGTCCTCGTTGAGCAGGATCACCCATTCATCGTCCACCTTGAAAACGTATATGTCCGGACTGATATACTCGACCGTTTCCTGGTTGAAGGCGCTTCCCGGCCTGGGGTCGAATCCGAGGATGATGTCAACGGCGGCTTTGACTTCCTCGGGGTTGCGCTTGAGCGTCCGGACGAGCGCCGCGTAATTTTTCGTCTCGAGATAGTGGAGGTGGTCCTCGATAATGCGGACGACGAGCGGGTCTTCCAGTTCCAGGGCCTTCGCCTGGATCAGCAGGCATTCCCTCAGGTCCCTCGCCGCGACCCCCGTCGGGTCGAAGGTCTGTAATCTCGCCAGGACCTGTTCGACCTTCCCGTGATCGGCTTTCGCCATGTCGGCGACCTCGTCGATCGTCGCGTCCAGGTATCCGTCTTTATCGAGATTTCCTATGATGATGCCGCCGATCTCGCGCTCCTCTTCCGTAAAATCGGAGAGGCGGAGCTGCCAGACCAGATGGTCTTCGAGGGTGGCGGCCTCGGTCAGGCGGCTGTCGTAGCTGGGCCATTCCTGGTTGGGGTCGGTTTCGACCAGTACCGGGGTGCTCGTGTTGTATTCGTCGAGATAGCCTTCCCAGTCGAAATCCTCGCGTATCTTCGTCTCGGAGAGCCGCACTTCCTGGAATGGGACCTCTTCGGTGGTGAGCGTTTCGAGTTCGGCGTCCTGTTCGGTGGGAAGCTCTTCCTGGGTCTCTTCCAGCAGGGGGTTCGTTTCGAGTTCCTGGTGGATCGTCTCCAGAAGTTCCAGCCGCGAAAGCTGAAGCAGCTTGATGGCCTGCTGGAGCTGCGGGGTCATTATGAGTTGCTGGCTGAGCTTGAGTTGTTGTTTTAATTCCAATGCCATTAATTAATCCATCACAGACTGAACTGGTCGCCCAGGTAGGTGCGCCGGGCCAGATCGCTTCGGGAGATATCTCCCGGGTCGCCTTTTTCGAGGATGCGTCCTTCGTGCATTATATAAGCCCAATCGCACACTTTCAGCGTTTCCCGCACATTGTGGTCCGAGATGAGCACTCCGATGCCCTTTGCCTTGAGCGCGAGAATAAGGCCCTGGATTTCCGCGACCGCGAGCGGGTCTATGCCCGCAAACGGTTCGTCCAGCAGGATGAAACTGGGCTGGGTGACCAGGGCGCGGGTGATCTCGACGCGCCTGCGCTCGCCCCCGGACAGCCGGTCGGCCCTGTTCTTGGCAAGGTGCGCGATCCGGAGTTCGCCCAGAAGCTCTTTGAGCCTTGCCTGCCGCTCCTCCCTGCCGATCTTGAGGGTCTCCAGGATAGCCATTATGTTCTGTTCCACCGTCAGCTTCCGAAACACCGAGGCTTCCTGGGACAGGTACGTTATCCCTTTCCTCGCCCTCAGGTACATCGGCTGGCCGATGATGTTTTCTCCATTGAGATAGACAGCGCCGCTGTCCGGACGAATTATACCCACAATGCTGTAAAAGGTCGTCGATTTTCCCGCCCCGTTGGGGCCGAGAAGCCCGACTATTTGCGCCTCGTGCAGCTCCAGGCTGACGTGGTCCACGACACGCCGGCCCCTGTAGGACTTCACGAGGTCTTTTACAGCCAGTATCTTCGGCTCGGATTGCGCCAAGGAGCTATTCCTTTTTCCCGGGGAACAAAACGGCCTGGACCGGGATTTCCTTGCCGCCCTCCACAACGCTTCGGCCCTGTTCGAGGTAGATCGTAATGACGCTGCCCTCGATCTTGTCCTTGCCGCCCGACACCGTGGGCCGCCCGCTCAGGACGATCTTTTGTCCCTTTTGATAGAATACGGCTTTCTGGGCCGTGGCGATGCGGTCCTTCTGGGTTACTTTAACATCTCCCTCGACTTCGATGTAGTCTATTTTATCGGCCATGGCCCCGGGGTTTTTCTTGTCCTCGGGCAGGGCGACCACCTTGAGCCGGGCGCCGGTAAGGGTGACGTCGTCCTGCTGAACGAGAACATGCCCCTCGAAAACGAGGGTTCTTTCCTGCTGCCGCGCTTCCATCCGGTCGGCCGAAATGTGGATGGGCGATTCGCTCTTGGATATCTTATCGCTCAAAGAGAGCTTTTGCTTTTCCTGCTTCTCCGGTTTTTCCGCCGCCGCCGCGCCAACCGGCGCAAAGAAGACGTATGCGAGAAACGCGGCCGAGAGCAGGCCGGCTCGGATGATCATTAAAGCGGTGACCCTCATAGGTTCCTCTCTTGAGATGTGTGCGGGTTCGCGGGCCTTATTTTTTCTCCAGCCGTAATTTTGCTCCGACCAGCGAGGCCTTGACCCCAACGAGCGATGCCGCGCTGTCGGTCATCCTGTACTCCCAGCGCTTCCCCTGGATATCCGCTCCGGGACCGGTCAGCCGGATCGCATGATCGGATGAGACCACCCTGCGCTGGTGGTCGTAGTCCGCCTTATCGGTCGTCATCACGTAGCCTCGCGGCAGGTTCACCCGGATGTCCTTTCGCAGCTCGATGCTCTTCGTCCCGGCATGGAGGACGCCGTCGCTGCTCTCCAGGTGGATTTCCCCCTCGTCATTTTCGAGGTAAAAGGTCAGGTGCACCGACTTGAGATAAGTCTTCTGCTGGTCGTGAAAGTAGGATGCCTCCGACGCCCGCAGGGTCCAGAGCCGTTTTCCCTGCTCCATTTCCGTGAATTCTATGTCGGTGAGCTTCATTTCGGTATGAGACGCGGGGGCCTGCGGCGCTTCCTGCTTGCCCTTGCGCTCCTTGCCCTTCCATAGCCCGGCCGCAAGCAGGAGGCTAAAGCCTGCGACAATCAAAATAATGACGACCTGGGCTATTCTACGGGAATTAAACATAATCCGCCCCCCGGTGTTGCACGCCCTTTCACGGGCGCCTCCGGAGTTGAAAATCATCAATCAAATTAACGCATTACAATTCACCAGATACCTTATCACGGGGTCTTGTGACTGTAAAGCCTTATTCCATAAGGGTTCGGAAAGTGGGGGAAAAGCGGGGAGGGGAAACGGGCGGATTCTTTTCCCTGGAAAACAATGGCGCCTATTTGATAGGTTCTCCGCCGCTGATTGTCAGTATGGTATTCAGGAAAGCCTTTAGTTCCGGGCACGCAAGGGCCGAAACAAGGATATCCTTACCTTCCAGGATTCGATTAGCATCTCGTGCTTTGACGTATCCACCCCGGCAACTGCCGATTCGGAAAATTTCCTGGAGATGCTTTGAGGGAGGGTCGCTGTGGTTTACATTTTCCGGGCTAACACCAGGGGGCTGCTTGTTATGCCCGGCGAGTTTTTGAATGTCGGACCAATAGACCAAAAGCCATGCCTCAAACTCATATTGTGCCGCATGCGGATGGAACAATCCATTGGGACCCACCCATGATCGCATTTTCGATTTTGCATCCGTGGCATCCGCGAATTCCCTCTTGCCGGTGTAAACATCGGTCAGCGCAATGACGGCGTCCGCTGGGCTGCGCCGGTCGCTGAGGAGTCGGTGCACGACGCGCTGCAGCTTATTGCCGGTGGGGATGCGGCCATTATACGGTACCGGATCTATATGGGGCATCCTGCCGATCAAGCGGGATGCCAAAAAGCGGCGTAAATGGGGCAAAAAAGCCTTCTCAGTCCTGCCTTCAATCAACAAGGAGATTCTCAAGACCGGCCTCCAATGCGTCCCATGCGCCACAGTTCGTCAAAGCTGTACTCCGAAAGCCATTCTTCTAAATCGAGCGAATCGGCCCAAAGGGCCGTCGCATAACCTTCTTGAGTTGTATCCATTACAACGACTTCATCTGGCCGCAGAAACCGGATCAGGCTGTCCGAATGCGTGGCGACGATGAGTTGCGTCCGTTGAGATGCCTCACGCATAAGATCAGCTAGAATTAAGAGCAGCTCGGGATGAAGGCTCACTTCGGGCTCATCGATCATGGTAATTGTGGACAAACCCGGACTTTGAAGCAAAGAAACCAGCCAGAGGAAACGCAGAGTTCCTTCTGAGAGTTGGTTCACGTAAATAGGCTTTTTAAAATTCGAGTCTTTCCACGTCATTGCCAGCATGCCCGCGGCTACCGGGGGAAACCCCAATTGTTCGAATCCGGGAAAGGCTGATCGGAGGGTGTCTTCAATAGCTTCATAGCAGTCCCTGTTGCTTTCTCTGAGGTAGTATAGAAAAGGGACGATGTCCTCTCCGTCTTCGCCCGGCAGATCGGCGGGCTTCATCGGCTGGGGCAACTTGACCGGTGCGCGCGTGCCCACATCCAAGACGTGGTAAAGGGTGGCCGAACTGAGAATGCGTCGCAGTTCCTCGGGTTCATTAAACATTTTCGGCACTTGCGACAGCGAGGTTTCAAAGGAGTTGTGTTCCCAATTGGGTCTCAGCAGCTTTTTCCCTCTGATTTCATAGTACCTGACATCACCATAATGTGATTCAATATGCTTAAAAGGTCCCTCTGAGGTTTTTTTTCTCTCCTGAGAGAGGACTTCGTGGGATATCGCATATGATTGTCCCTTTGGGGCAACCTGGAGTTCGTACCTTAGCGGTTCATAGCCGGGGACCTCCATGTCTACCACAAGAGACAATTCATCGGCCTTTTCAGAGGTAAGAACATTCGTGATCCCACCAATTTCATTCAATTTCTTGTTCAAATTGCCCGCGGCAGAGGCTGACAATAGAGCAATGGTGTCCAGGATCGAAGTCTTGCCGACCCCGTTGGCGCCGATCATCACCATCAGCGGGCGCATTTCCAAATCAATGCTGAGGAGCCGTCTAAACCCCCCGATCCGGAAGTGATTTATTTTATACATTCAGTGCATCTCCTCAAGACGAGATTAATAGCAAACGGTCTAATCAGTGTCGGAGAAATAGCGGCTCGTCACGCTGTGCCAGAGGTCCCGGACCGTGAGGACCAGCTCGCACACTTCCCTGGCAGCGCCGCGGCCGCCGCTCGCACGGGTGATATAGTGCGCGTGGGGAAAAATGTGGGGGGAACCGTCCGGAACGGCAACGGAGAAACCCGCCCGGCGCATGACCGGGATGTCTATCAGGTCGTCTCCCATGTAGCCGGTTTCTTCCTCCGTGCAGCCGGTGTCGGCAAGGATCTTGAGGTAGGCTTCCATCTTCACTGTCATTCCCTGGTAGACCTTTTCGATGCCGAGCCCCCTGGCGCGGTGCTCGACCGCCTGGCAGGCCCGGCCCGAGATGAGGGCGACCTCGATCCCGGCTCGCTGGAGAAGCTTTATCCCGTGTCCGTCCCGGGCGTCGAATTCTTTTATCTCCGTGCCGTTGTCCAGGTAGATCACCCGTCCGTCCGTCAGCACCCCGTCCACGTCGAATATCATCAGCCGGACCCGAGCGATCCGGCGGTGCAATTCCCGGCTCATTTGCTGTTGCGTCATGTTGCGTCCTCGGCTTCTGTGCGAATGGCAGGCAGGAAAGCCCGTCCCACGTCCCTGGCTGCCTTAAGTGAACGGTATTGAGCCTAACCCGGCGGAGCCGGAGCCAAAATGGTAATGGGAACAAACCCGGGTGGCCCGGATACTCGTATCCGGGCGCGGAGCGCAAGAGGTCCGAAGAAGCATCGGACTGAAACGGGGCTTTCGGTTGGCCTCCTGTCCTTCGGACCCGGATACCGAGTATCCGGGCCACCCGTCAAATCACGGAGCCGATGACCTCTTCATGCTCTTCGTGTCCTTCGTGCGCTTCGTGGCAAAAAAGGAAATGATCTACCGCGAAGAACACGAAGAACACGGAGAACACAAAGAGCCCGAAGAACACGGAGATCACGAAGAACACGAAGAACGCCAAGAGCGCGAAGATGAAAACCGGCCGGCAATTTCTCGCCGAATTTATGAAAACGGGCGCTCAGCGTAAGCCGGCCCAGCATGGGACCGGCCCGGGGTCAAAGGCGTCGAGCCGCGGCCCGGCCCTTGTTTACGGCGTAATGGATTGCAAGGAGCTTTTCGAGCAACTCGGCCACCTCCGGCAAAGGGAGGGAATTGGGGCCGTCGCACAGGGCCTTTGCGGGGTCGGGGTGCGTTTCGATGAAGACGCCGTGCGCCCCCGCCGCAACCGCCGCGCACGCGAGGGTGGCGACAAACCGGCGCTCGCCGCCCGAACTGGTCCCCCGCGCGCCGGGGAGTTGGACCGAGTGCGTTGCGTCGAACACCACCGGGCAGCCGAATTCCGACATTATCGGGATCGAGCGCATGTCGACCACCAGGTTGTTGTAGCCGAACTGGGTCCCGCGTTCGGTCAAAATTATCCGGTCGTTGCCCGTCTTCCTCACCTTCTCGATTACCTGTCCCATGTCGGCGGGCGAGAGAAACTGGGCCTTCTTGAGGTTTACCGGTTTTCCGGTCCGGCCGGCCGCCGTCACCAGGTCTGTCTGGCGCACGAGAAAGGCGGGAATTTGGAGGATATCGACGACCGCGCTCACCGGCCCCACCTCGGAGGGCGAGTGCACGTCGGTCAAAACCGGGACGCCGAGTTTTTCGCGGATGCGGGCGAGAACCGACAACCCCCTGTCCAGGCCAGGTCCCCGGTAGGATAGGGCGGATGTGCGGTTTGCCTTGTCGTAGGAGCTTTTGAATACGAAGGGAACATCAAAGCGGGCGCAGGCCTCCTTAAGATGGGACGCCACCTCGAAGGCGAGTTCTTCGCTCTCGATAACGCAGGGACCGCCCACGAGAAACAGGCGGTCCCTCCCGATCTGTTGGCCCAGGGCCTCGAAGCCGCCCACCCCGGCCACCTAGAGAACGCACTTGGGCAGGAGTTCCGGGTTCTTGCGCCGCGCTTCTTCGAGGGCCTTGCCCGCAAAGGCCGCGAAAAGAGGATGCGGCTCCATCGGCCGGGACTTGAATTCGGGGTGGAACTGGCATCCCAGGAACCAGGGATGGTCGGGAAGCTCGATCACCTCGACCAGGTTGCGGTCGGGCGAGAGGCCCGTAAAGCGCAGCCCGTGCTCGGAAAGGACGTCCCTGAACTTGTTGTTGAACTCGTAGCGGTGGCGGTGGCGCTCCGATATCTCCGGCTGCCGGTAAGCCTCGTATGCGAAGCTCTCGGGTTCGAGCACGCACGGATACGCGCCCAGGCGCATGGTCCCGCCGTAATCGAAGTTTTCGTCCCGGCGGATCACCGTATTGTTCTTGTAGTCGAACCATTCGCGCATCAGGTAGATGACCGGATTTGGGGTGTGCGCGTCGAATTCCATGCTGTGCGCTTTTTCGATCCCGGCCACGTTGCGCGCGAACTCGACGGTCGCGAGCTGCATCCCGAGACAGATGCCGAGGAAGGGCACCTTGTTCTCGCGGGCATAGCGGATCGCTTTTATTTTTCCTTCGACCCCGCGCTGTCCGAACCCGCCGGGGACCAGGATGCCGTCCGCGCCTTCGAGCAGGGCCTCGCCGCCTTCCTTTTCCACGTTTTCCGAATCGACATAATCCAGGGTGAGCTTGACGCCGTGGGCCGCGCCCCCGTGCACGAGCGCCTCGTTGAGGCTCTTGTAGGACTCCTTCAAATCGATATACTTGCCCACGATCGCGATGCGGGCGCTGAAGGGCGGATTCTTCATCCGGCGCACGAGGTCTTCCCAGTGATTCAGGACGGGGGCCCGCGTCCAGATGTTGAGGAGTTTCACGATTTTTTCATCGAGCCCTTCACCGTGGAAGAGCAGGGGCACCTCGTAGATGCAGTCGACGTCCTTGGCCGTGATCACCCCGTCTTTGTCGACGTTGCAGAAATGGGATATCTTGCCCTTTATCTCGGGCGAGAGCTGCTTTTCCGTGCGGCAGAGCAGGATGTCGGGCTGGATGCCGATGCCTCGAAGCTCTTTTACGCTGTGCTGGGTGGGCTTGGTTTTCACCTCGCCCGAAGTCGGCAGGTAGGGAACGAGCGTCACGTGCACGAACAGGGCGTTTTCGCGTCCGACGTCATTTCGGAACTGGCGGATCGCCTCCAGGAAGGGAAGGCTTTCGATGTCGCCCACCGTCCCGCCTATTTCCACAATGGCGATGTCCATGCTGTCCGAAGATCCGTGGATGACCGACTTGATCTCGTCGGTTATGTGCGGAATGACCTGCACGGTGCCCCCGAGATACTCACCCCGCCTCTCTTTCATGATGACCGAGTAGTAGATGCTCCCGGAGGTGTAATTGTTCTTCTTGCCCAGCCTGGCGTGCGTGAAGCGCTCGTAGTGGCCCAGGTCCAGGTCCGTTTCGGCCCCGTCGTCGGTTACGAAAACCTCGCCGTGCTGGAACGGGTTCATCGTCCCCGGATCCACGTTGATGTAGGGATCGAGCTTCTGGAGCGTGACCCGAAGGCCCCGGCTTTCCATCAAAGCGCCTATGGAAGCGGCCGCGAGGCCCTTTCCAAGTGAGGATAAAACACCACCGGTGATAAAAATGAATTTCGTCTGGCGCAAAGGACCTCTCCCTCTCAACGGATTTTTTCAGCGGGAATGCTCGAATACAACTTTCCGCGCACTCCGCGGCGCGGCACCCAAGACTTGCCCCTTGCTGTGCAGTATAGCAAATGGGGTCCTATTGTCAATCGCACCGAATTTTTTTATGTTATTGTATTTTATAACTATTCCAGTTGCAAGCCCCCGCCTGTCTTTAATCTTGCGGACGGGCGCGGATCGGCGGATTTTGTCATCCTTCCGCCTATCCGGAAAAGACCTGTGTTGCTAGCCCGGACTAATTAGAGTAAAACTGACTGCCGGTTTTCCTGATTTCTTGTGACCGTTTACCCTCCGCGCCCTCTGCGTCTCTGCGGTGAACAGGTACAGTTTTTTTTATGGGGCAGGCTTTCCAGCCTGCCGATTCGCTCGGGGAACGATGAAGCGGCCATCTTTTCTTTTCAAAATCGAACAAACCGCGTTCCCCTCCTTTACATGGGGAGACGCCATCGTTTTGATGGGCCTTGTGGCCGCCGTCTGGTACGGCACCCGGCTGGCCTTTCACGCCCCGGCAATCATCGAAGGCCCCCAAATATCGCTCTCGCCTTCCGCCCTGCCGTGGTACGCGGGATATTCCCTGGCGAGGATGACCGCCGCGTATGTTCTTTCGATGATCTTTACGATCATCTACGGCTACTCGATGGTGCGCAACCGGCATGCGCGCAAGGTGCTCCTCCCGCTGCTCGATATCCTCCAGAGCATCCCCATCCTGTCTTTTCTTCCTGTGGTGGTGCTGAGCCTGAGCAGCGTGCTGCCGGCGAAATTCGCCGCCGAGATGGCCTCGATAGTTCTCATATTTACCAGCCAGGCCTGGAACCTCACCTTTGCCTGGTACCAGGCGCTGACCACCGTGCCTCGCGAGCTTGTCGAGGTGAGTGCGATCTACAACTTCAACGGCTGGCTTCGATTCAAGACGGTGCACCTGCCGTTCGCCGCGATCGGTCTTCTGTGGAACAGCATCATGAGCTGGGCGGGCGGATGGTTTTTTCTCATGGCCGCCGAAATTTTCACGGTCGGCAGGCGCGATTTCCGGCTTCCGGGACTGGGGGCTTACCTGCACGAGGCGGCGAGCGAGGGGGATATGACCGCGATCGTCTGGGGGGTCGCCGTGCTGGTCTTCGTAATAGTGGCCCTTGACCAGTTCTTCTGGAGGCCGCTGCTGGCGTGGTCCGAGCGGTTCAAGCTCGAGATGATCGAGTCCGAGACGCCGCGCACTTCCTGGTTCTACGACGCCTGGCGCACCTCGAAACTGATCAACTGGATGGGCGATTCGGTCTTTGGGCCGGTCGGCCGGAAGCTCGACTCCCTTTTGATGCGTATCTTTCCGGCCGGTCAAGGTTTCCTTCGGGAAAAAGAATCGCGGCCGTGGTTTTTGATCTCCTTCTGCGCGGCCGTCGCGGCCCCCCTGGCCTACGGGTTCTACCAGGCCGTCCAGATGCTCCTCATGGTGTCGCCCTCTCAGTGGTGGGGGATTATGCTCGGGATCGGCGCGTCGTTTCTTCGCGTCTTCTCGGCCCTGGTGATCGCGCTCGCCTGGACGCTTCCCCTAGGGGTCGCCATCGGCACCAATCCGCGCCTGGCGGCGCTCCTGCAACCCATCGTCCAGATCGCCGCATCGATTCCGGCCACGGCGCTGTTCCCGGTCATCCTGCTTTTCATGCTCGATATGCCGGGAGGGCTCAGCCTGATCGCCGTTTTCCTGATGCTCCTCGGCACGCAGTGGTACCTGCTGTTCAACATCATCGCGGGCGCAAGCGCCATCCCGCAGGACCTGAAATTCACCGCGAAACTGCTGCGGCTCGGCCCCTGGAGCAGATGGCGGACCCTGATTCTCCCGGCCCTGTTCCCCTACATCATTACCGGGGCGATAGCCGCGGGGGGCGGGGCCTGGAATGCCAGCATCGTCGCCGAATACGTGGATTTTGCGGGAAAGACGATTTTCACCACGGGGATCGGCTCCACCATTGCGCGCGCGACGGCCTCGGGCGATTATCCGCTGCTTCTTGCGTCCACACTGGTTATGATAATTACGGTTGTCTTGATCAATCGCCTGATCTGGAGGCGGCTCTTTCGGGTCGCCCAGGAAAGATTCCGGATGGAGTAGAACGCGGTGCCCGAAGTTTCCCTGCTCAAATTAAAAGGCGTCAGCCAGGTCTACGGGACCGGCCAGAAGCAGTTCACCGCCGTGCAGAACGTCAACATCACCATCGAGGAGGGCGAGTTCGTGGTGCTCCTCGGGCCGTCGGGATGTGGCAAGAGCACTCTGCTTCGGATAATCACGGGGCTCCAGAAGGCAACGGACGGAAGGGTCCTCTACCGGGGGGCGCCGCTCGACGGCATAAATCCCAACGCCGCGATCGTTTTCCAGACCTTCGCGCTGTTTCCGTGGCTGACCGTTCAGGAAAACGTCGAGGTGGCCCTGAAGGCGAGGGGGGTCGCGCCGAAGGTGAGCGTGACAAGGGCGCTCGATCTGCTCGACCGGGTCGGTCTCGACGGCTTCGAGACGGCTTACCCGAGAGAGCTTTCCGGCGGGATGCGCCAAAAAGTGGGGTTTGCCCGCGCAATGGCGATCGACCCCGAGCTTCTGTGCCTCGACGAGCCGTTCTCGGCCCTCGATGTCCTGAGCGCCGACTCGTTGCGGGGCGAGCTCCTCGAACTCTGGACCGGCGGCCGCATCCCCACCCGCGCCATCCTCATGGTGACGCACAATATCGAGGAGGCCATTTTCATGGCCGACCGGATAATCGTCATGGAAAAGGACCCGGGCCGCGTCGTCGCCGACCTCAGGGTGCCGCTGCCCCAGCCCCGCATGCGAAAAGATCCCAAGTTCCTCGAAGTGGTTGACCGGGTCTATGCGCTTCTTGCCGGCCAGACCCAGCCCGAACACCTCGAACTGGGCACCGCCCCCGGCGAGCCAGGCCGCACCCGCGCGCTGCCCCACATAAACCTCAACGAACTGGCTGGCCTCCTGGAATCTCTCGACAAAATGCCGAGCGACCGGGTGGACATCTACCGCCTCGCCGAAGAGCTCAAGGTCAACTCGGACCACCTGCTCCGCCTGATCGACGCCGCCGAGCTTCTCGGGTTCGCAACCATCGCCCAGGGCGACATCACCTTGAGACCCCTTGGCGAAACCTTTTCGGAAGCGAGCATCCTGGCCAGGAAAGAGATCTTTGCGACAAGAATCCGCAGGCTCCCGATCTTCAAGTGGCTGACGGCCATGCTCAAGGCAACCGACAACCACCAGTTGAAATGGGACGTGGTCCAGACCGCCCTGGAGCTGGAATTCCCGCCCGAGGAAGCCGAGCGCCAGCTCGATTCCGCCGTCACCTGGGGCCGCTACGCGGAAACACTGTCCTACGAGGACAATACCCAGATGATTTACCTGGAACTGCCCGCGCACACCCCGCCATCCCCGCCCGAAGACAGCCACGAAGAAACAACGGGCCCGGTGAGCTGATCCGGCGCTCGAAACGGCACACGTATGACGGCAAACCGATGTCCGCTCCCGTCGTCGGGGAAACGGCCGCGCCGGGGTACGCACGGCGAAATATAGGGTATCCCCGAGTGATAAATACATAGAACCGCGTATTTACCCTTCCCCTTTTCAAGCGTACCATCCCGGCCCATCAGGTGAAAATTCGGAATACCGTCCCGGAACAAAAATGTGTATCCGTTGCGAATTATGGGAGGCGCCAAGGTGTCTTCGATTCTCATTATAGAAAACAATGATTTTTTCAGGCGCTCGTTCAAAGAGATTCTCAAGATGTACATCCCGACGCTCTCGATAAACGAGTCGGTTGACGGGTCGGATATCCTCGAAAAGATCGAGCGGACCTCGCCCGACGTGGTCTTCATGGACATACGGCTGCCGGGGAAAAACGGCCTGGAACTGACCCGCGAGATAAAGGGCGCCCACCCGGACCAGGTGATCAGTATCTTTACCAGTTACGATCTGCCGGAATACCGCACCACCGCCGAAAAATACGGCGCGGACCATTTTCTGCTAAAAGACACCATGACCGGGGCCGAGATCGCCGCGATGATCAAGTCGGTGGTTGCCAAGAAAAGGGAAACCGTTAAGGTCGAGCGCGGGAAAACAAAGGACGGGCCGGCGGTGACGGTGGTGATCAATAAGCACACAGTTACATAATCACAGTGACGTATCGAAGCATGGGCCTGACGCAAAGGAGCGGGCTATACTCTCGTCATTCCCGCCCAGAGACGCCGCGGGAATGACGAAGTGGCGGTCCATACCGGAAGGTGAACAAAACATAATGCTCACGATAATACGTCACCGAATTTATGAAATAGACCATTAAGCGGGCTGCGGTGCGGTGCAGCGCCTGGATTATGGGGACCCCCATTCCCCCGCTTCATTTCATTCCTTCTTGCCAACCTACATGACCTTCCGGTCACAACGAAGCATGTAAGACCATCCTCCCTGCGAGGAGCACCGGGATAACCAGGACTCCTCGTTCCCATGCTCCGGCGTGGGAATGCATACCCGCATAGACGGATCACGAGTGAGGTTGCCGGTCAAGTCCGCATTCCCACGCCGGAGGGGCTGTTGCCCAAATCCTCATGGCCGAAATGGTGGTTGCACATCACCGTAAAAGGCAACCGGAATAAATCCGTGGGAGCGACTTGCAGCCGCGCAGGGCGTGCCAAAGCGACGATATCGCGGTTAGAGTCCGGGGCGTTGCCACTGCAACGCGCATCCGCCGCCATGGCACGTCCATCGCGGCTACAAGCCGCTCCCACCGGGGGGTGGGCTGTTTGCACTTTTCCCGTGATGGTTCGGAATCTTTTGGGCAACAGCCCCCGGAGCATGGGAACGAGGGGATAACCGCGAGTGCCGGCTTTTCGTGTCTCATATAAAACCTTGAGATTAGCCGATCAAAAAACTCCGATCAAAAAAATCCGATGAAAAGAATTTCCCCGGGGTGTTGAAATCAGTATCCCGACAACGCATCCAGACCCTCGACGATCCGGGCGAAATCTTCGGGCAGGGGGGCCGTTGCGGAGATGATGGCGCCGGTTGCCGGATGCCTGAATTCGAGGCGCCGGGCGTGGAGCATCTGCCGGTCCGCCTTGAGCACGATGGCCCGGATGGACTCGGACCGTACCGATTTTGCGCGCCGCTTCCCGCCCCCGTAAGTCTCGTCTCCGATCACCGGGTGGTTTATGTGGCTGAGGTGCACTCGAATCTGGTGGGTCCTCCCCGTGACGATACCCACACGGAGCAGCGAAGCCTCCCCCCAGTCCTTGTCGACCTTCCAGCGCGACAGCGCCTCGCGGCCTCCGCCCCGCACCACCGCAATTTTCTTGCGCTCCGTGGGATGGCGTCCGAGCAGGGTCCTGATCTCGCCCTCGCGCGTTGCGGGACTGCCGTAAACGAGCGCAAGGTATTCCTTCCTCACGCCGTGTTCCTTGAACTGCTTAATCAGGTCCAGGTATGCGCGCTCGCTCTTGGCGATCACGAGCGCCCCCGAGGTGTCCTTGTCAAGCCGGTGGACGATTCCGGGCCGAAGCGGGGAGCCCTGGAGGGCTAGGCGGGGCGAGTGGGCGAGCAGCCCGTGAACGAGGGTCCCCTCGGTGTGGCCCGCTCCGGGGTGGACGACCAGCCCCGGCGGCTTGTTCACAACGAGCAGGTCCTCGTCCTCGAAAAGAACATCGAGCGACATCGGCTGGGGCGTCAGGGCTGTTTCGGGGTCGGGACGCGGGACGGCGGCATGGACGATATCTCCCGTCCTGGTCTCGTAGCTCGGCTTCACGACCGCCCCGTTTACGCGCACCAGTTCGTCGACGATGAGCCGTTTGAGATGACTCCGCGAAAGCTCGGGAATGAGCTCGCTCAGGAACCGGTCGATCCGGCGGCCCTGCTGCTCGCTCGATACCACGAAAGAGTACTCGGATTTTGGATGAGTCATTTTCAAAAGGAGGGGCTTTTGCTGATTTCAAGACGAGAGAGAACTCAATCCATTGGCTAATCGGCGCGAGACCCACCGCCTCCCGCGAGTAGCTTCCCCGAAGGACCACACGATCCTCCCGCAAGGTTAATAACATAGATTCCGCGCGCATCCAAGTCGACAGTGCCGGGCATCGCGCAAACCGCCGCCCGGAAACGAGGCGGGGCAATCCCTTTCCGAGTGGTCGCATGGCGCGCAATCAGAAATTCCTTCATTTGGATTATCATTCCTGTAATCGCTACAACGGTGCTTAGTGATTATATTTATCTTCGTTAATCATGAAATCGGATCGGAAAGGAGCAGGTATGAAAAGACTGCTTGCGATACTGACGGCTGTCGGTTTGCTCCTGATTCCCTGGTCGGCGAATGTGCATGCGGCGCCAAGCTCTTCCTCGCCCCCCATCGGGCAACCTTTGGTCCGCGAGGGAGATTTTGCCGTCGAACTGGCAAATTCGTTCGGCCTGGCAACCAAGGCTGATGAGGCCGCGGCGGAGAGCGCTCTGTCTTCTTTGGGCATTATTCCACGGAATGGATGGATTGCCGATTATCCCATAACACCCGACATTCTTGCCGAAATTCAGGATTCGGCGCAACAGGCGGCGGGTTCGGGACAGCTCGGGATGAGCGGGGACCAGGCCGTTGCGAGGGTCAAGAGCGTCAGCGCCGCCCTGGGTCTTCCTATCGTTGTCGCGGCCGGGGAGTCCGGCGGTTTGGATAGGGTCCCTCCCCGGGAAGACTACTACGGCGAGTCCGCCGATCTCCAGGGCTACTATTACGATACGGGTCCTCCCGTTGTGACTTATTATCCGCCTCCCTTGGACTACGGGGACATGTATTCGTATGTGCCCTCCCCCTTCTGGTGGGACGGCATAGGGTTCGGCGGATTTTTCGTGCTGAACGATTTCAACGTTGTAGTGGTGGATAAGCATCACCGTCACCACCACAAGGGTCTTAAGACGGTCACAAACCACGTGAAAAACCCCGACGGCCATGTGACAAAAGTCAACGCGGCCGCGAGGGCCGGGAAAGACCGGGGGAACGTGACCAGGGCTGCGGTCAGAGGGCCAGGGGCCGGTGCGGGATTGAGGACGGGTAACGGGCAGCGGGGCGCGGGGTCTGCTGTGACACGCGATCTGGATCGTGGGCGCCGGGGCGGAACGGCCGCGAACCGCGACATGGACCGGAGCGGAATTGGGGGCGGCACGACCCGCGGAGGGTCTTCCGGGAGGTCGAGCGCCGGGGGCCCATCGTCTTTCGGCGCGGCGCCGTCAAGGCAGTCGATGCCCTCACAGGGTTTTAACAGCCAGAGGTCGTCTGGCGGCGGCAGCGGATTTCAGGGCGCGACCGGTGGCGGCGGCAGGAGTTTTGGCGGCGGAGGTTCCGGCGGAAGCTTCGGTGGTGGTGGCAGAAGCTTTGGCGGCGGAGGTTCCGGCGGTGGTGGCAGAAGCTTTGGAGGTGGAGGC
>JBAQYM010000176.1:0-42201 GCA_049300095.1 Syntrophobacteraceae bacterium | reverse complement strand
GCCCGCCCCTCGCTGCGTTCGTGCGGAGCCGACCCGAGCTTACTCACTGGACTGTGGGAGCGGCTTGCAGCCGCGAGGGGAGCGCAAAACTCCAGGAAATCGCGGCTTCAAGCCGCTCCCACAGGTTCGCGCCGACTTTCATCATTCATCCTTGGCTTCATCCTCGATGTCTGTCCCGGCCAGCCGTTCCCACAGGTTCGCGTCGGTTTTTATTAACGTCTTACACCGTTTTCTTCTCCGAATTCGTCGCCCCGATCCCGTTCATGAAGTACCGGTTGAAGGCGTTCAGGTACGCCCGCGCGCTCGCCTCGATGACGTCGGGGCTCGTGCCTATCCCCGCGTAGACCGCCTTCCCGATCTCGACCCGCACCATTGCCTCGCCGAGGGCGTCGCGCCCCATCGTGACGGCTTTGAGGTCGTAGTCGCGAAGCGTTCCGTGCACCCCGGTAATGCGCTCGATTCCGTTAAAGACGGCGTCCACCGGCCCGTTTCCCGTCGCGGCGTCGGTGAAGGGCTCCCCGTCTCTTACGAGCGTTACCGAGGCGAGCGGCATCATGGTGTTCCCGCTCATGATCTGGAAGTTTTGCAGCGAATAGGTTTCGGGGACCTTCGCGACTTCGATCTCGACGATTGACTGCAAATCCTGGGTCCTGATCTCTTTCTTGCGGTCGGCCACGTCGATGAAACGCTTGTAGACGCGCTCGAAGACTTCGGCTTCCAGCACGAAACCGAGTTCCCCGAGGCGGTGCCTGAGGGCGGCCCGCCCCGAGCGGGCGGTCAGGACGATCTGTTGCTGCTTTATCCCGAGGTCTTCGGGCTTCATGATCTCGTAGGTGGTCCTGTCCTTGAGCACGCCATCCTGGTGGACGCCCGAGGAGTGCGCAAAAGCGTTGCCTCCGACGATCGCCTTGTTGGGCTGGACGATAATGTTCATGAGCCGGCTCACCATACGGCTGGTGCGGTAGATTTCCTGGGTGTTGATCCCCGTGCAAACCTCGTTTGCAAAACGCGTCTTCAGGATCATCACGATCTCTTCGAGCGAAGCGTTTCCGGCGCGCTCGCCGACACCGTTTATCGTGCACTCGACCTGGTCGGCCCCGTTGCGAACGGCGGCGAGGCTGTTTGCGACGGCAAGGCCCAGGTCGTTGTGGCAGTGTACGCTCAGGGTGATGCGGTCCAGGGCCGGCACCCGCTCGCGCAGCCCGCGGATGACGTTGCCGAATTCCTCGGGCACGGCGTAGCCGACCGTGTCGGGCACGTTGATTACCGTGGCCCCGGCGCCGATCGTCGCATCGATTATGCGGCACAAAAAGTCGAAATCCGTCCTCGAACCGTCTTCGGTTGAAAACTCGACGTCACGGCAGAACCCCTTGGCATATTTTACGGCTTCCACCGCCATCTCGACGGCGCTGTTGCGGTCGCGTCGAAGCTTCTTCTGGATGTGGATGTCCGATGAGCCGAGAAAAACGTGAATTCTCGGCCTTTCCGCGTCGCGCACGGCCTCCCAAACGGCGTCGATGTCCTCTTTCACCGCGCGCGCAAGCCCCGCGATAACCGGCCCTTTCACCTGCTGTGAGATGTTCTTTACCGCCAGGAGGTCGTCGGGCGATGAACAGGGGAACCCCGCCTCGATGATGTCAACTCCCAGTTTTGCGAGCTGTTGGGCGATTTCGAGTTTTTGCCTTTTATTGAGCTTTGCCCCCGGGACCTGTTCCCCATCCCTGAGTGTGGTGTCAAAAATATGAATTTTGCGGCTCATCCTGGTGCTCCTTCCATTCGGTCCAGGCGCGGCGGCCCGGAATCGTTTCGTAAAAAAATTTTGAAATCCGGAAAAGGCCCGTAAACGCAAAAAGGCCATGGGGGTGAACCCCATGGCCTTTGGTTGTCGATTTCGTCCCGATCTAAAATCTATAGGAAGAGAAAGGCGGAAGTCCCCCGTGCCTGATCGCGCAGGCTAAGTAGAGCGAGTAGTAGTAGGGACAGGGAACGAAGCATGCAAGAAATCCTAAGAAATTATGAAAATCACGAATCCACGTTAATATAACCGGTCCGCACGGACAAGTCCAGTCTAAATCGAACAAACCACCGCGAAACAGATCGCTATTTCCAACAGGAAAATCGCCGTGTAGACGGCGTACTTCTTGACGGAAAAATCCTCGATTATGCGGTTCGCCTCCGCCATGGACTCATACGCTTGCTCCGTATTCATGCAAAAACCCCGCCTCTCCGCTTTGGGAGTAAATGTTCGCAGCTCACCTTCCGACTTGCGCCGGCACTATCCAATCCATTATATTTGCGATTCCGAAAAGATCAAGTCTTTCCGCGCCGGCTTCCCGAATTTTGCAGCGTTTGCGCGGTTCGATGCCGGGCACGCGGCCGCCCTCGATGCGCGCTCATGCGGTTAATCGTCAACTTCTTGCGAGAACTTGCGGGATTTTCTCTCCATGACCATTCCATCCACTCCGTTAGGCCTTCATTTTGTCCCCGGCGACGTTCTCACGGCAATGGAAAGAATCCACGATGCGGGTTTCGATGTCTGGATAGTTGGCGGCGCGCTCAGGGACCACCTCCTCGGAGAGGCCCCGAAGGACTGGGACCTGGCCACCGCCGCCGGTCCCGCCCAAATAATGAAAATCTTTCCCCATGTGATCCCCGTGGGTATCCGGCACGGTACGGTCCAGATCCATACCCGGACGCGCGACATCGAGGTTACGAGCTTCGATCCCCCGGGCGAGGCCGGAATACTCAAAGACCTGGGGAGGCGCGATTTTACGATCAACGCCATGGCCCTGTCCTTTCCGGGGGGAGTGCTCATCGACCCCCACGGGGGCCGGGCGGACCTCGACGCGGGGCTGATCCGGGGGGTGGGCGACTCGCGGTCCAGGTTTGCCGAAGACCCGTTGCGGATCGTCCGGGCGGCCCGCCTGTCGGGCATTTACGGTTTTGCCGTCGATTCGAAGACCTTCGAGGCAATTCGGGAAGAGTCGGAAAACCTGCCCAAGGTCTCAGGCGAGCGGGTTCGTGATGAATTTTGCAAGATTTTGCTCTCTTCTCACCCGATCGAGGCCGTTGACCTCCTGAGAAAGACCTGGGCGCTCGGAAAACTGCTCCCGGAACTGGCGGCGCGGGACCGCATAGACACTATGCAGGGCTCGGGCATGAGCATCTACCGGCACTCGCTGCTTTGTGTCGTCAATTGTCCCCTGAGGCTGCGGGTACGCCTGGCCGCGCTTTTTATCAACGCCGCCGTGCCCGCCATCGGCGCAAGGGGAGAAAAGCTGCCCATCGAATACCGTGTGGCAAGCGCCGCCGCCGCCGCCCTGCGAATGAAAAAATGGAACATGTCGAACCGGCGGATCCGTGCGGTGTCGGTCCTGATCGAAAATCAAATCCCCCCCGGGGCCGAGTTCTGGAGCGACGCCCGGATAAGGCGGTTTATCGCCCGTGTGGGTCCGGAACTGCTCGACGATTTCGCCGTCCTTGCGCGGGCCGAACGTCTCGCAAGGGGGGTAACGGATATCGAAGGGATCAAGACGCTCCTTGCGAGAATGCGCCAACAGCTCGAGCTTGCTCCACCCCTGCGCATGGACGACCTGGCGCTTGGCGGGAAGGACATAATGGGGCTTCTCGGCATCCCGCCCGGCCCCGAAGTCGGCAGGGTGCTAAAAGAACTTTTCGACCATGTCCTCGAAGACCCGGGGCTAAACACGCGCGAGCACCTCACGGATATTGTGGAGCGGGATTTCGGCGGCCGAAAGTAGCGAGTGTTGCGTTAAGAGTGATACCGTTCACTTAAGGCGGAGTCCACGTGGGACAGTCTCTCCAGCCCGCCGACCGCCGGAAGCTCCGTTACCCCTTGCTCGCGGGCTGGAACGGGTTGTTGCCCAAACCACGGGTCCCTTCTTGTGTGCGGATTCAATCCAAATGCGTTCGAAACGGTCGGCCCTTCCCATTCCGGCAGTCCGGGCGGAGATCAACCCCGCCCCTACGTCCAAAGGACGGCATCAGGCCCGGCGTAAATCCGTAGGGGCGGCTTTGATCCCCGCTCCTACGTCCAAAGGACGGCATCAGGCCCGGCGTAAATCCGTAGGGGCGGGGTTGATCCCCGCCCGGACTGCCGGAAGTAGAGATCCTTTTCAACAATGCCCCATTTGGGCAACGGCCCCGGAAAGCCTGCCCCACGACGATGGCCACCAGATGCGGCTTGAGTGAGGGGTATTGGGCATAACAGCCTCGCGAGACCCGGCAAGTGCCCCGTAAGCCCCCGGCCCGCAACGGGCGCGCACTCCCTGCGCGCGCATCCGGACGGGAATCGAGCCCGTCTTTACGGTTGTTGCCAGCGGATAATTTCTACGGGATCCCGTCACAAAATTGTCCCAAAATCCCCCTGAATTCCTCCGGCCCAACTGGCATTTCGAGGAGACAATGATTATTATTTGTTCGGAATTAAGAGGGGTTTGATCTCGGATTTTTTGAGTCACAGGATCGAAAGGCCCGGTCCTTTTGATGGAGATAAGGAGAATAGCCATGGAAGATGCCGAAAGGTGCCTGATCGACGGCCGCAGGTTTTCCACTGGTGCGCAGCTTTGCGAGGACACCAAGTGTTTTGTGTGTGAGGATGGAGAGTGGCGGGAAAGATTCATCGACAGGGTTTTCGGAATCGGCCCTTAAACAGTCCGCGCAAGCAAATCATTTTTTAAACTTGGCGAATAGTTCTCATGCCGGCCGGGGAGAAATCCCCGGCTTTATGCGTCTTGGGACGCAAAGCGGATGACGGATGGCGGAGGTAGGATGTGAGGGGACGGAAGCCGGAAGGTGAGGGCGGAAGAAACAGTTTTTGATCCTGGAAAACTCATTTCGTTCAAGTTTATACACGGAGGCCAACGGTGATTATCCACATGGCGCATGGATAGTTTACCTACATAGGATCGCAAATCAGGGGAATTACTTTTTGGACAGAAAGAGAAGAATGCTACAAATTTTCGAATTCACATACCAGTTTCAAGAGTTCTTCCCCAGTGCCCAGGAAATGGGAGTATTTGAAGTGAAAAAGCTGAGAAGTTATTTTGGTGGTATAATGGCATCTGTGAACAAAGGCTACACAGATACATACAGATGTGTGGTTCCAAAAGTAAAAACAGTCTACAATGGGTTCAAGCAGGGAGAGCACGATGAGATCGTGATATGCCTGTTTGTCATCAATCTCATGTTTCAGTGCTTGTACTTCATGATATATTGGGGATAATCACCATCAATGGCAAAGACTTGCTTAGAGACTCAAGATACTTTGAATAAAAAAAGGCGCCCCGAAAATCCGGGGCGCCAGCTATTCACGTTCCAGTAACCGCGGCACGGATACTACCCGCTAGGCGTGTTTCTTTTCCGGCGGCTTCGTCATGAAAAGAACCGCCGTTCCAAGGGCGCACAGGGCCCCTGCACAAAGGAACGGCAGGTAGTACGTTCCAGTGACATCCTTCAGCCAGCCGCCGACCCATGGACCGGCAAAACCGGCGAGACCCCACGCGGTAAACAGGAGGCCGTAGTTGCTGCCCTGCGCGGTAGGCCCGTAGAACTGCAGGCATGTGGCAGGGAACAATGTAAACATGGCGCCGTAGTTCCAGCCGATAAGGATTGCAATAAGCCCCAACCCGATCTGACTGCCGCCCAACTGAAAAATCGCTATCATCGCTGCTGTCTGCAGGGCAAACAGTGCGGCAAAATAGACACGGATACCGATCTTGTCGACAAACCAGCCGGAGAGAATACGGGTCGCCGCGTTGCTGAAAGCAAGGGAGCTTACCGCACCGGCCGCGGCCATAGCCGTAAGACCCTGATCCCTTCCAAAACCGGCAAGGTGACCGATGACCATCAAACCGGCAAAGGAACCGCAGAAGTAAGCCAGGTACAGCAGCCAGAACTTGGTATCCTTCTTGGCCTCTTCGTGGGTCCAGTCACGGGTTACCTTGGGAGCGCCCGCGCCCGCGGGAGGTGCGGGAGGCGTATAGCCTGGGGGCTTCCAGCCCGCTGGGGGCGCCTCAAGAAAAGCACCGGCGATAAGCGCCATGATCCCCATGGCAATGCCGCAGTACCAGAACACATAGCGCCATCCATAGCCGGGTTTTTCAATAAGGTAGGTTGCCAGCGGCCCCATGAGAAACGAGCCAAGACCGAGGCCTACCACCGCAAACCCAGTGGCAAGGGCCCTTCGGTCAGGCCACCACTTGGGCGCCGTGGCAATGGGAGGCAGGTAAATCATCCCTCCACCGAGACCGGCAATGACACCATATGTAATGTACAATTGATACTTTGACTGGACGAATCCCGACAGGATAAATCCGATGCTCAGAAGAACACCGCCCGTCATAACGATCTTCCGGGGACCTATCTTGTCACTCCATCGCCCGGCGGGAAACGTCATCAGCCCGAATATCAGACAACAGATCGCAAACGCCATGGCGATCTCCGCGCGGGTCCAGCCGAATTCCGCATTCAACGGCTTGATGAACACACTCCATGCATACAGGAGCATACCGCATGTGGTGCTACCCAACAACCCCAATAAAAGAGGAATCGCTCTTGGCAAGGTTTTTACTTGTTCAGCCATTACAAAACCCTCCTGTCAATAATGCAAAGAAAACAGTAAAGAAGTATCCTTCCGCTTCAGTCACATCCAGGGAGGAGAGGTGCAAATTGCCGTGCAGCCGCGCCTTTCCCGCCAGGATTTAGCGGAACACTTCGCCTTGAATTCCTGATTTAGAAATGCTCTTAAACAAAATAGAGGATGAAACCCTGAAGCATCAGCACAAGAGTAACGCCGAAAGATGCACATGATCATCAAACCAACATCGATTTATTCCACTGCGAGCAGTATATACCCTGATACTTTAGATCTCAATCCTCATAATCCACCAACCAATAACCAAAACGAAACTAATGGATTGAAAAAATAACTTGTTGGGTAAAACTGAACAAGTCATTGATCCCTTTTTCCCACCTCCCTTTTCAATAGATTGGCTTTGACCTTCTCACCTCCTTCAGGCACCTCCTTTCACTTATCACCTCCGTCCATCAGTTGACACCTTGTCCCGCACCTCGGCGGTGAAGCACAGGTTATCCACGGCAGAACCTGAACACGCCCTCTTCATTAATGCCAAGAGTAGCTGACTGGGTTACCACATAAATCTCGCAACGAACCTTAAATCGATGCGGCTGCCCGGGAACAATCCGTTCTTGCATCACGGAAGAATTCCCCGCTGTGTGAGAGGTGCGCCCCGTATAGCTCAGCACCTCCTTTCCCCTGTGTCGGGCAGCGGAACTCGGCCCCCGTAACACCCCCCCCGGTACCGGGAACAAAACCACGGCGTATGCCGAAGCTCGGCGGAGGGCCGTTCAATCGCCGATAAGTATGAATGTGTAACTTTTGTAAGTAGGGAAGATTTTTGCGGCCCCAGCCGCAACCTGAACTGCCTGTCCGAACTTAGCCGTAAGAATTCGGCTCTTAGCTCTAACAAAAAGAATGCAATCGAGACTGGCAACGGCGCGGTGGAGTTGTGGACGCAAGCAGAATCAGAACAGGAGATTGAGGATCAGCTAAGTCCGGGACAGGGCAACCGCCAAAAGCGGAAATTATTCAACGTGTAAAGATCCGGGGTATATATTAAAAAGAAAGCGAACCTAGTTAGTTCCTTTCTTCACTTTGTACGGGTCGCGAGTCCTCTATTGCATAGATGCCTTGTCCTTGTCAAGCTGAATTGAGAAAAAAGGTCACCGCGCATCGCGCGAATGCGCCTGCTGAGACTAAGTCACCGCCGGAAAAGTGCAAAGGCCGGGGGTATGCATGCGGCGCCCAGGCGATGGTAAGTTACTTGAATACCATGAGTTTTGCCGGGTGAGACCGCATGGCCCCCCCCGGGCGCCTCCTCCCCCGGGTCCATAGGATGGCGGCAGAGGAGCTGGGCAAAAAAAATGTTCCAATTCGGAACGGACGCCTATATCCCCGGCAGATGGCTGGCAAGTTGTCCGAAAAATGTTTATCCTGCTCACCGTGCACGGAGGACAGAGGACAGAGGACAGAGGACAGAGGACAGAAGACAGAGGACGGAAGACAGAGGACGGAGGACGGAAGACAGAGGACAGAGGACAGAGGACGGAAGACAGAGGACAGAGGACGGAAGACAGAGGACGGAAGACGGAAGACAGAGGACGGAAGACGGAAGGCGAGAGGACGGGGAGGCGGAGGACGGAGACTTTGCGCCGGATGCCCGATTCTCGATGCCTTACACAGCTCTTGGAGTATCCGAGGGAGAAAATCTCATGCCCGATAGCCCATTTTCGAAAAGACTCGAACTTTTCCGCCATGCCATGTTGCGGCAAGACCTGGACACCTTCCTCGTGGCGGTCCCGGAAAACCGGTTCTATCTGAGCGGATATGAAGACGAGGACCTCAATCTGACCGAAAGCGCGGGATATCTGCTGATAACCGCCGCCGACAAATATCTTCTGACCGATCCCCGCTATGAGGAGGCCGCGAAGCGGGACACTCCCGATTTTGAACTCGCCGTCTACAGCCAGGGCCTGCCGCAGGTGTTGCCCGAGCTGTTCTCCGAACTCAAGACCCGGAGGCTGGGCATCGAGGCGCATTTTCTCACCTTCAAGCGCTACGGCGAAGTCCTGGATGCCCTCGAAAAGTCGCGGCCCTCCGCTGAACTCGTTCCCACGGAGAACATGGTCGAACAGTTCCGGGTGATAAAAGACGAGGCGGAAATCGAACTGATCCGGAAATCGGTCAGGCTTACCGAAAGCGCTCTCAGGGCCGCCTGGGATTCTCTCGCGCCGGGAAAGACCGAAAAGGAAATCGCGTGGGTGATTGAAAAAACCATACGCGAGGGAGGGGGCCGGGCGGTGTCGTTTCCGCCGATTGTGGCGGCCGGGCCGAATGCGGCCCTGCCCCACGCGGTGCCCACGGACCGGCGGGTCGGCCGGGGGGAGTCCGTCATTCTCGACCTGGGGTCGAAGCGTGAGGGCTACTGTTCGGATATGACCCGGACCTGGGTGGCCGGGGAGCCAGACGCCAGGCTCCGTGAAATCTACAAAATCGTTCGCGAGGCGCAACTGGCGGCCCAGGCGGTTGCCCGCGCCGGGGTGGACTCGGTCGATGTGGATTCGTCGGCCCGCGAACTGATCCGGCGGGCCGGATACGGGGAGAACTTCGGCCACGGACTCGGCCACGGGGTGGGGCTTGCCGTCCACGAAAAGCCCGGACTTAGAAAAGTCGATCCCGTACCGCTCGAAGCGAACATGATCGTAACGATAGAACCCGGAATTTATCTGCCCGGATTTGGCGGAGTGAGGCTGGAAAACATGGTGCGCATTACGAGCACCGGCTGCGAACTGCTCACCAGGGAGGATTTCTTTTATCCCTGGTAGCGCCCGGCAAACAGTGAAGAGTGAACAGTGAAGAGCGAGCGGGACCTCGCAACCCGCACCCGCAACCCTGACCCACAATTTACATCCCCCGACCCCGCAACCCGCAATGCCTCATGCGAAGCCATTACCGATCCCTCCCATTTTTTTTACCAATAGCCGGTGATCTTCTTTTTTTTGTGATAGCGTGATGCAGTCGGCAACTGATCGATTAGAAGAAGGTCGTGTTGTACGTGGGCCGGTATGCGGAAAGGGACATCCGCCAGGAGGGCGCCGTGGTGGGAAAGGAGGCGGACAGCCACACTCAGTCCGATCGAAGAACGCTCCTCCACATCCCGATCCTCCACACCGAAACCGATATGGGCGGCCTGGGCGCTCAGGTGCGGGACGCGGCCCTCCGCGTGCTGAGCGTCAAGGCCCTGCGGCTCAAGTCCAGGGCCGTCGACCGATTGTGGGCCGAAATCGAACAGGCCATCGAACGGTCGGACCTTTGCTACCAAAGTGTGCGTCTCTACCAGGACGGCCTGCCGGTTTGCGGGCGGGAAATCGCGATCGTGACCGAACTTGCGGACAAGGGCAGCCGAAATCATCTCCTGCTTCTCCGATTGATCGAAAAAGGCGCGTCCCTGATGGGGACCGAGTCCGCCGAACTGCTTCTTGATGAATATAGCCGCGCAAAAGCGGCCGCGGCGGCGCAAAGGACGGCCCTCTCTCTCCCAATGCCCTCTTCCGATAGCTCATCCTCTGCTTCTCTGCTCGAAAGGCGCGACCGATTCATTGCCGCACGAATCAACAGCACGCTGCGCGCCGGCGAAACAGGCGTTCTTTTTCTGGGGATGCTCCACTCGCTGGACAATCTTCTCGATGAAGACATTCGAGTCCTGTATCCGATTCGGCAACCCTCTTAGCTCGAAGGGAGCAGAGAAAATGAGTGAACACGAGGCCAAGGTCTTCATTGCCGACGATGAGGAAGCCCACTGTTCGATTCTCTCCCGCCTTATGAGGGGTGAGGGCTTTGAGGTCTTGACGATAAATGACGGCAAGGCGGCCCTCGATTCCATCGCCTCGGAGGAACCCGATGTGCTGCTCCTGGACTTCAAGATGCCCGGAATGAACGGGATGCAGGTCCTGACGCGGGTGAAGGAAACCAACCCGGAACTTCCCGTCATCATGATTACCGGCTACGCCGACGTTGCCGGGGCTGTCGACGCGATGAGGGCCGGGGCCCACGACTATCTGGCCAAACCCTTCAATCATTACGAAGTGGTGAGGGTGGTGCGCCGGGCCTTGGCGGAGCGCAGGCTGAGGGAAGAAATTAGGCGCCTGTCCACCCGTGAGCGGGACTCGTGCGGCCTGAGGGAGACGATGGGGCCAAGCGATGCGATCTGCCGCCTCATGTCCGACGTGAACCTGGTGGCAAGATCGGACTTCAGCGTGCTCATACTGGGCGAGACGGGATCGGGCAAGGAACTCGTCGCCCGCGCCATCGAGCGGGGCAGTCCCCGGAAGGGTCTCTTCGTTCCCATCGACTGCGGGTCGATACCGGAGGCGCTTCTCGAAAGCGAGTTGTTCGGTCATGAAAAGGGGGCCTTTACGGGGGCCGTCGGGCGCAAGCCGGGCAAATTCGAAATGGCCAGGGGCGGGACCCTGTTTCTGGACGAGATCTCAAACATGCCCATGGCTTCCCAGGCCAAACTTCTGCGGGCGATCCAGGAAAAAAAGGCCTATCCCGTGGGCGCGAGGCAACCCGTAACCGTTGACGCCCGCCTTCTGGCGGCCTCGAACATGGACCTGCTCGAGCTGACCAAGACCGGGGCTTTCCGACTCGATCTCTTCTTCCGGCTGAACGAATTCTGCATCACCATCCCGCCCCTGCGCGAGCGCAGGGAGGACATTCCGTATCTTGCAAAGCTCTTTTTGGAGGCGACAAACCGCGAGTTGGACAAGAAGGTCAAAGGGTTTTCCAGGGTCGCCGTCGAAAAATTGCACGCGCACGACTGGCCCGGCAACGTCAGGCAGTTGCGCTCCGTGATTCGCCGTGCGGTGCTGATGGCCGACGAGATCATTCACGAGTCGCACCTGGAGATCTCGGGCGTCGGCGCGCCTCTTTTGGACAAGGCGCGAGAAACCGTTTCGACGGGATGGAAGGAGATGCCGCTCAGGGAACTGGTGCGCCACGGTACGGCGGCCATCGAGCGGGGAATTCTCATCGAGGCCCTCAGATATACGGGAGGCAATAAGGCAAAAGCGGCCCGGCTGCTCAAGGTGGACTACAAGACGATGTTTACCAAGGTGAAACTGTACGGAATCCAAATGGATGGAGACGAAAATGGCGCGAGATAAAAGAGCGGATAAGGGCGAAAAGGCCGGCGGAGGCGTTGAAGGGATCTTCAGGGGCCTTGGCGAGCTTGTGGAAAAACTGGCCGATCTGGCTGAAAAGGGCGAGCATCTCTCGCGTAGCGGCGAGGTGCAATTTGGAGACAAGGAAAAGGACAAGGACCTCAAGGGGGTTTTCGGCTTTTCCGTCAAAATGGGCCTCGGGGGCAAGGATGTCAAAGTCGAGCCTTTCGGCAACGTCAGCAAGGACAAGGCAACCGGCAGGTCGGTGGTCCATGAGGTGCGCGAACCCCTGGTGGACGTGTTCGAGGAAGAGGACCACGTGCTGATAGTGGCGGAGATGCCGGGTATCGAGGCCGAGGACGTTCAGGTGGAACTTCGGGACGATATCCTGGCCTTCTCGGCGCAAAAGGGGAAAAAGAAATACCGCAAGGAGGTGCTCCTGCCCCGAAGCTGTCAAAAAGACAAGGTCGAGGTTTCCTGCAAGCACGGGATCGTGGAGATCAAGTGCGTGAAACAGTAGGGCCGGCCGACGGCTCTCAGCCGAATGTGGAACGCCGAGCGTCAACCGCTAACGCCGCAAAGGTGATGCCCATGACCAGTGAAAAAGAGCCTAGTCTCAAGCTGAAGGTAACGGAAGCCCTCACCAAGGACGTTGGACGCGCCTTTGCCCGGATGGGGCCCGAGGATATGGAGGCGCTGGGGGTGTCCATCGGCGATACCCTGGAAGTTGTCGGCAAGCGCAAGACGGTGTGCAAGGCGATGCCGGCCTACAGGGAACTGCGCGGCCAGTCCCGGATACAGTTGGACGGCATCACCCGTGAGAATGCGGGGGCGGGGATCAACGAGTCCGTTGCCGTGCGCGGGATCGCCTGCCGGCAGGCGGACCGCGTCGCCATCGCCCCGACCGGCGTCACCCCTTCCGACCGGGACCTGGGCTATATCGGCAGCCTCCTGGACGGATTGCCCGTGATCGAGGGAGACCGCATTCGGGCCACCCTGTTCGGGAGCCGCCCGGCCGATTTCAAGGTCGAGAGCTCGGTCCCGCGGGGACCGGTCATCATCAACGCGGCCACGGTGCTCGTGGTCGGAAAGCCGCTCCAGGAGCCGGCTGGCCGCGCGGTCTCCTACGAGGACATCGGCGGGCTCAAGCCCCAACTCCAGCGAATCCGGGAGATGATCGAGCTCCCCCTGCGCTACCCGGAGGTATTTCAGAGGCTGGGGATCGACGCCCCAAAGGGGGTCCTGCTCCACGGGCCTCCGGGGTGCGGCAAGACCCTCATCGCGCGGGCAATCGCGCGCGAAACCGACGCCCATTTTTTTTCCGTGAGCGGCCCCGAGATCATACACAAGTTCTACGGGGAGAGCGAAGCGCACCTGCGCAAAATCTTCGAGGAAGCGGGCCAAAAGGGGCCGAGCATCATTTTCCTCGATGAGATCGACGCAATAGCCCCCAAGCGGGAGCGGGTGGTGGGCGATGTGGAAAAGCGGGTGGTGGCGCAGCTTCTCGCCCTCATGGACGGGTTGGCCAAACGCCGCAACCTCATCGTCATCGCCGCCACCAACCTCCCCCATCTCCTGGACCAGGCGCTTCGGCGCCCCGGGCGCTTTGACAGGGAAATCGCCATCCCCATTCCCGACCGCAACGGCAGGCTCGAAATCATGGAGATACACAGCCACGGCATGCCCCTGGCCGAGGACGTGGATATGGAGCACCTTGCCGCGATCACGCACGGTTTTGTCGGGGCCGACCTCGAAGCACTTTGCCGCGAGGCGGCGATGAGTTCTTTGCGCCGCATTATGCCCGATATCGATTTTTCCCTGACGACCATTCCCCAAGAGCAGATCGCGAGGCTCGAAGTGCGCATGGCCGACTTCCTAAACGCTTTGCGCGAGGTGGAACCTTCGGCCATTCGCGAAGTGTTCGTGGAAGTGCCGAATGTGGGCTGGCAGGACGTCGGCGGCCTGTCGCGGGTCAAAGACCGTTTGGTGGAAGCGGTCGAATGGCCCCTGCAGTACGCGCATCTCTTCGAGAAGGCCGGGGTCAGAGCGCCGAAAGGCATCCTCCTTTCGGGTCCTCCAGGCTGCGGTAAGACCCTGCTTGCCAAGGCGATTGCAACGGAAAGCAAGGTCAATTTCATCTCGGTCAAGGGACCGGCCCTTCTGTCCATGTACGTGGGGGAGTCGGAAAGGGGGGTCCGCGAGGTGTTTCAAAAAGCCAGGCAGGCCTCACCATGCATCGTGTTCTTTGATGAGATAGATGCCATGGTCCCGGCGCGCGCCGGCGGCTCGACCAGTTCCAACGTCTCCGAGCGGGTGCTCAGCCAGTTCCTGACGGAGCTCGACGGGATCGAGGAGCTAAAGGGAGTGCTGGTGCTGGGGGCGACCAACCGGCTGGACATGCTCGATCCGGCGGTAATAAGGCCGGGCAGGTTTGACGAAGTGATTGAAATCCCCATCCCGGACCTGAAGGATCGCGAGGAAATCTTCCGTGTGCACCTTCGCAAAAAACCTCTTGCGCCGAAGATCGACCCCCGGGAGCTGGCCGGCCGGTCGGAGGGGTTCAGCGGGGCCGAGATCGAGTCGGTGAGCAACCTCGCCGGCCTCAGGGCGGTCAGGCGGGCCGTGGAGGCCCTCAAGGCCGATCCCGCCGCCGAGGTGGAGGTCCTTGTTGAAGAGGAAGATATCGAGGCGGCTTTGCTGGAGGCAAACACGCCGTAGCGAAAAGGGCCTCGCGCGGCAGGGTGGTGAAAAAACTTCTATGATGAAACAAAGGGCTGCAAAAAGCCACACGCGTCATTCCGGCGGAAGCCGGAACCCAGCGGCGCCGCCGGCCCTTAGCCTGCTTGAATGCAGAATTCTGACTTTACAGTCAGATAAGAGCGGCGGCGCCCAGTCTTCGGACAGGGTTTGAACGAGTGTAAAACTTCATTGACCCCATGTGGTCTCAGAAGAGTGACTTTGTTTATATAGTTGAATTAACGTTGAAAATGTTGGATTCCGGCTTCCGCCGGAATGACGGGTTTCCTCACGGAGCGGCAATGTTGGACAATATCGACTCGGAAGCGATCTATCTCTATTGTTTCGCCAGTTCCACCCTTGTTTCCACGGTCGAGGGAGTGGGCGTGGATGGCAGGAACCCCGTTTTCCTGCTGCCGTACCGCGATGTCGTCGCGGTTGCCGGTTTTGTGTCCAGGGAGGAATTCGGAGGGCATGCGGCCGAGGACCGGATGCGGGAGCTTGCCTGGGTGGGGCCGCGCGCCTGCCGGCATGAAGAGGTGGTCGAGCGGGTGCTGCTCCATTCGCCGGTCCTGCCGGTGCGGTTCGGGACCATTTTCGACTCGCAGGAAAGCCTCGAAGACCGTCTGAAACGGCACCACGACGCCATAAGGGGATTCCTCGGAACGGTGTCGGGTAAGGATGAATGGGCGGTGAAGGGATTGCTCGACCGGGCGAGGGCCGTCGAGCAATCCTTCAAAAATACTCGCGAAGCCCGAAGCGGAGAACTTCCCCCATCTCCCGGCGCCCTTTATCTGGAGGAACAGCGGATGCGGGCCGCCTGCCAAAAGGACTTGAACCGCTCGCTTGAAGAAGTTTGCAGGAGCGTTACCGACGATCTGAGTTGCGTCGCCGTTGACTGGAGCATGCGCAAAACGCTTACGCGCGAAGCGATGGGGGGCGAGAAGGACATGGTCCTGAACTGTGCCTTCCTGGTTCCCCGCGATGCCGTGTCGGACTTTTGCGCGCGCGTTCGCGCGGTGAATGACGAATGTGCGGTCCCGAACCTGTTTTTCGAGCTCTCCGGGCCATGGCCTCCCTACAGTTTTTGCCCCTCACTGGAAGAGGAGACGCCGCCGTGAGCCTCCTGCTCTACTGCATCCTGCGGGGCCGGACGGGGAGGGAGCATCCTTGTCTTACGGGCGTCAACGGCGAAAAGGTCCTGTTTGTCACCGCCGAAGGCCTCTGCGCCGCCGTGTCCCGGGTGAATCCTTCGGAACTGGCGCTGGATGCCGCTCGAATCCTCGCTTATGAAAAGGTCGTTGCCCGCCTGCACCGCGAATTCACGGTGATTCCCATGCGCTACGGGTGCGTGCTCGATGGAGAATCTCGAATCGCGCGGCTCCTGGAAGAGCGCAGGGGCCCTTACGCGGCGCTGCTCGACGAACTGGCGGGCCGCGTCGAAATGGGGGTCCGCGTGCTGTCCGCGGATCGAGGGTGCGACCCGGAAAGGCGCGCCGTCCCGCGCCCGCATCCAAACAGCCCCGGCCGCGACTACCTGGCCGCGCAAAGATCGCATTATGCGCGCGACGAGAGGCGCGCCGAGGCGGGCAGGGCGTTTGTCAAGCGAGTGCGGGCGGCCTTTGCCGGACTCTTCGTCAAATGGAAGGAGGAAAGCCGCACCGCGGGCATCGGGCCGTTTGCGCTGCCGGCCCCGCTGTTTTCCCTCTATTTTTTGATACCCGCCGAATCCGTGGAGGAGTTCCGCAAGAGGTTCCACGAATTGGATACCGAAGACGGCCCCGGTCTTTTGCTGACCGGCCCCTGGGCCCCCTACAGCTTCGTGATTTCCGACGAGGCGTGAGCGCGCAACGGGTTGTGAAGGGCGGATGTCGGATGTCGGATATCGGATATCGGATGTCGGATGTCGGATGCACGACACGCGATGGTGGTTGTTGGATATTGGATGTTGGATGTTGGATACACGACATGCGGAGGTCGGATATTGGATGTTGGAGGTCGGATATTGGAAGTCGGATGTTGGTCTTTGTGCCGTTGGTCCTTAAAGAAATAGAGCGATGCCGCCGGTTGGTTCGGTCGGGGACTCCTCCCCCTTGATGGGGGAGGCGGGGTGGGGGTGTCGATCAGCTTTTTCGTTCCCCTCCCCCGGCCCCTCCCGCAAGGGGAGGGGAGACGGTGTGGAGGGTATCGAATACCGACCTCGAAGCATCGAGCGCTCAGCATCGGGCATTCAGCGCTCAGCATCGAACATCCAACATCCAATATCCGGGTATCCATCCACTATCCACCTTCCAGCTTCCACCATCAACCATCAACCATCAACCGACATCCAACATCCAGCATCCAACATCCAACATCCACGCAAGGAGCGGGAAATGGATAGAGACGCCTTTAAGGCGCCGCGCCAGGGCTTGTTGAATCGATACGAAAAGCTCTACAGCATGCTCCTGGACGCCATTCCGAGTTCGGTTCTGCTCATTAACCGGGACATGCGCATCATCAGCGCGAACAGAAACTTCCTGGAAAAGAGCAAGCGCTCGAAATCCAATACCATCGGGCATCCGCTGGACGTGGTATTCCCCGCCACCATTCTCGAACGTATGGACATCGTGCGTCGCATCGGGCAGGTGTTCAGGGAAAACCGGCCGACACGGGGGGAGCGCATGACCTACCGGGCGCCCGCCCTGCCCATGAGGGTCTATTACTACATCATCCTTCCTTTTACATGGGAAGGGGTCGTAGAGAGCGCCATGCTGCTGATGGAGGACGTGACCGAGCAGATACGGCTGAGCGAAGACGTTCGGCGGTTGGAACGCCATCTGGCGAGCGTGGTCGAGTGCGCCAACGATCTCATAATATCGACCGACACCAACGGCAGGGTCCTTACGTGGAACAGGGCGGCCGAGACGATCTCGGGTTACGGCTTCGAGGAAACCAAGGGGAAACCCTTCGTCGACTACTGCACCGCGGACCGGCACGAAGATGTCCGGAGGGTCCTGGCCGAGATGCACACCCAGCAGAACTCGGTCATGGTCGAATGGGACATCACCACCAAAGACGGGAATTTCATTCCCGTCTACTGGGTGCTGTCGCCCCTGAGGGAGGGGTTGTCGCAATCCGTGGGGCTGGTCATGGTGGGACGGGACCTGACAGAGCGGCGCAAACTCGAGATGCAGCTCCTCCAGTCCCAGAAGCTGGCCGCATTGGGGGTGATGGCCGGAGGGATTGCTCACGAAATCCGCAATCCCCTCGCGATATGCTCATCGGGCGCCCAGTTTCTCATGGAAGAGGATGTCGATGCGGCGTTTCGAAAGGAATGCGGGCGGAAGATTCACGCGGGCATCCAGCGGGCGTCGATCATAATCGAGAACCTGCTGAGGTTCGCCCACCCGTCGGCCAAGACCGACGTGACGCTGGTGAACCTGTGCTCGCTCCTGGAGGAAACGCTTACACTGGTCGCCAGTCAGGCCAAAATACAGAAGATCGAGGTGGTCTGCAGTTTCTCGAAGGAAACGGTGATGATCACCGGCGTTGAAAGCCTTCTCCAGCAGGTCTTCATAAATCTTTTCCTGAACGCGCTGAACTCGATGCCCGACGGGGGGTGTCTGAACATCTCCGTGAACACCACGGGCAATGAGGCCCTGGTGCGGATTACCGATACGGGAAGCGGCATCAACCGGGCGGATATCGACAAGATATTCGACCCGTTTTACACGACCTCGCCGGTGGGAAAAGGAACCGGGCTGGGGCTTTCCATCTGCTACTCGATCGTCAAGCACCACTTCGGCTCCATCGAGGTGGACAGCAGCGAAGGGAAAGGCAGCACTTTTACCGTGAAGCTGCCGGCGCTCTAGCCGGAAGGCGGTGATGTGGTGAGCGGGACGGTCTTAAAATTTCTCATAGTGGACGATGAGCCGGACATGTGCTGGGCCCTGCATCATATACTGGAGAAGAAGGGGTTTGCCGCGGTGGTTGCGCTCACCGCCCAGGAGGCGCTTGCGCAGATGGCCTCGAACGGCTTTCGCATGGCCTTTCTGGACGCCAAGCTGCCGGACATGGAGGGGCTCGAGCTGGCGAGACGGATCCGCCTGATGGACCCCGATGTGCGCATCGTGATGATATCGGGCTACTTCTACAAAGACGACGTGAGTGTGCAAAGGGCCCTTGACGGCGGCCTGATCAGCGGCTTTATCAGCAAACCCTTCCAAAATGACGAGATCCTCGGAATCATCGAAATCCTCAATCCCTCAATCCCTTAACCCCTCAATCCCTTAACCCCTTAACCCCTTAACCCCTTAATCCCTCAATCCCTCAATCCCTCAATCCCCCAATTCCTCAATTCCTCAATTCCTCCAAACCTATGGAGTCGCCTCCATGGTCGCGGTTCCCTGATGGCGGGTCCCAGGCGGGAGCGGCTCGCGGTTGGTTTCGATTTTTTCCATTAATATCAGGCTGATGGGGAATCAGGAAGAGACGCGTCAACTTGGCATGGTTTTTGCCTTAGATTCAATGGCGGACCGCCCGGTGGGCGGTTGAGGCAGCACTGGCAAAAACAGTTGATCCAAAAGGAGGTCAAGTATGGCGAAAGTGCAGAAATCGACGGATTCATCGAGTTTGGCGGAAGTTGTGGACCGCATTCTGGACAAGGGCATCGTGATCGATGTCTGGGCGAAGGTCTCGCTGGTCGGGATCGAGCTCCTGTCCATCGAAGCCCGTGTGGTGATCGCTTCGGTTGAAACCTACCTCAAGTACGCCGAAGCCATCGGGCTTACGGCCAGCGCGGCGGCGCCCGCCTGAAAGCCCGTGATTTGATCGGGCGAAAGGTTCCCCCCCGGGAGCGGTGATTAGGGCGTGCCCCCGGGAAGGACTCCCATCGAGTTGACGAGAGAAAGGAACTCTACCATGGCAAAAGTACAGAAATCAACTGATTCATCGAGCCTGGCGGAAGTTGTGGATCGCATTCTGGACAAAGGTATCGTGATCGATGCCTGGGCCAAGGTCTCCCTGGTCGGAATCGAACTCCTGTCCATCGAAGCCCGTGTCGTGATCGCCTCGGTTGAAACCTACCTCAAGTACGCCGAAGCCATAGGCCTGACGGCCAGTGCGGCGGCCCCGGCCTGATGCCGAACCTCTTAGGGTCATGATCGCCGGGCGAGTCCTGCCCGGCGACGGGCCCCGAGTTGCAAGATCATGTGCGGAAAAGGAGGAAGATCATGGGTACGGCGCCTCAGGACATGGCCCGGTTGCGCGGGGAAATAATCGCCTTGCGAAGCGCGCGCGGGGAGCTTTTTCAGAACATGGTCCGGGATGCAAAGGAGCGAGGGAATGCTGTGGCGGTGATGGAAAGACACTTCCACAACGCTCGCGCCGAGATGGCCCGGACGACAAAGAACGAGCGGTTGGCGTTTCTTTCCGGCATCAGGGCCGATGTGTGCTCGATGCAGGAGGGTTTTCACAAGGACCTCGCCGGTGTTCGCGAGGCGAATGCGAAGGCGGCCAGGGCGACGAAACAGGAATGCGCGGCGTTTGTTTCCGACCTGAAAGCCGAGGTAAGCGGGATGCGGGCGGGCTTTCTCACCGCTCATTCCCGGATGGCGAGCAAGACCAAAGCCGGGCGTCTGGACTTTATCTCCGATCAAAAACACGACGTCTCGGGAATGCGGGCCGACTTTCGCCATGCACACGCGGAGATGGCCAGGAGCGCGAAGAGCGGCCGCCTGGCGTTCCTCTCGGGTGTAAAGACGGAGCTGTCCGAAATGCGGGAGGGCTTTCACAAGGAACTTGACGAAAGCCGCCGGGCAAACGCGGAGATGGTCAGGAAATCGAGGGCGGACAGATCGAGCTTTGTGAACGATCTAAAGCATGTGGTGACCGGGATGCGGCAGGAATTCGCATCGGATATCACCGGCGTCCGTCTTGCCTGGCTGGGCCTGATGGCCCCCAAGGGGCGGCCCGTCGTGGAGCGGGAGCGCCGGCAACCGGCTCAGTGGGAGCATCGGGAGACCGAGCACGCGGCCGGAGAGACAGCCGGATTTGAACCAGCTCGCGAGGAAAAACCGGGACCCGTTGAACGCGAAGCCGCGCGCGATGCCGGTATCGAGCCCTTCGAAGCCGCCGGACACTTTCCCGCGAAGGATGAGAAGCGGCCGTCGAAGAAGGAGAAGCATCACCGGTGAGACGGAAGACAGAGGACGGATGACAGAGGACGGAAGACAGAGGACGGATGACGGAATCCGGAAGACGGAAGAGTGAGATGGTTGGCGAGCACAGAAGAAGAATGGAAGTTCCGTGTTCTTTCTGCGGGGGCGGAGGCAAGGACCCCTTCGGCATCATGTCCTGGCTCTCGACCTGTTGCGTGTGTGGGGGCAGCGGGCTCGTGCGCGTGCCGGAACCGTTCGCGCGCTGCGCGCACTGCCGGGGCACGGGGGCCGTAAAATCCCTCACGTGCACCGTTTGCGGGGGAAAAGGGTTTGTGCCCGAGCTCCCCCGCCCAACCCGGAAGTGCCCGGAGTGCGGCGGCACCGGCGACGACGCCTCCGCTCCCGCGATGGCGTGCCTGAGGTGCCGCGGCCGGGGGAGGTTATCGGTTTGAGGGTGGGGTCTGTCGACAACTCGCGGCTGCAAGCCGCTCCCACGAGGCATGGCAAACGATCGCGGCTGCAAGCCGCTCCCACGAGGCATGGTAAACGATCGCGGCTGCAAGCCGCTCCCACGGGATTGGGGAAGCAATCGCGGATTTAAGCCGCTCCCGCGGGGTGAAACCGCGGGACATGTAACCCGCATAGGGAGTAATGCGACGATGCGCAACGAAAACCTTAGTGTCCTGTCCGCCACGGTGAGGGTCCAACCGGAGAGAGACAACATCCTGCCCGAACCGGGCGCCGGGTTCGTCTCGACTCCTTACGTGGAAGAGGTGGCCGGGCGTGCCCTTGCCTATATCGAGGCGGGCTACCCGGTTCACTTTTCCGGACCGGCCGGTACGGGGAAAACGACCCTCGCGTTTCACGTCGCGGCCAAGCTGGGCCGCCCCGTCACCCTCATCCACGGAGACGACGAGTTCGCCAGTTCCGATCTCGTGGGCCGGGATGCGGGGTACCGTAAATCGAAATTGATCGACAACTTCATCCATTCCGTTCTCAAGACCGAAGAGGAAATGAAGAGTTTCTGGGTGGACAACCGGCTCACCACCGCCTGCCAGAACGGCGACACCCTGATCTACGACGAGTTCAACCGGTCGAGGCCGGAGGCCAACAACGCCTTTCTGAGCGTGCTTTCGGAGCGCATCCTGAACCTGCCCAAGCTGCGCAGGTCCGGGGAGGGCTACCTCCAAGTGCATCCGGATTTCACGGCCGTCTTTACCTCGAACCCGGAAGAGTACGCGGGGGTCCATAAGACCCAGGACGCCCTTCTGGACCGGCTCATCACGATCCACCTGGAGCACTACGACCGCGAGACCGAGATCGAAATAACGGTGGCGAAATCGGGTATATCGAGGGCGGATGCCGCCACCATTGTGGATATCGTGCGGGAGCTGCGCGGTGTGGGCGTCAACAACCAGCGGCCCACCATCCGCGCCTGCATAGTGATCGCCAGGGTCCTTGCCATGCGCGGCGGCGAGGCCCGCCGCGACGACTCGCTGTTCCGATGGGTCTGCCGGGATGTGTTCACGATGGATACGGCAAAAGTCACGCGCGGCGGCCAGCCGGTTATCACGAGCAAAGTGGATGAAATAATCGAAAAGGTCTGCCGGGCCCGGGAACGGCTCCAGGCCTGAAGTGAGGAGCAGGGGTATGTCGATTCCATCGAAGACCGTCAAAGGCTTGCAGGACATCCGTTCCCACTCGGGAAGGGCCAGGGAAGGGGCAATCCCGCACAAGGCGTACATGAGGCTGAGCTGCCTCGAGATGGAGAAATTTCGGCGCGCCAGGGAAAGGGAGAGCGCAATGACGCGGGTGAGGAATATCGATGCGCGCTGCCGGGAAATCGACGCCGAAAAAGCCATCATCCTGGGCCTGATGAAGGAAGAGGACACTCCCGGTCTCGCCCGCGCCCCGGAAGGGGCCGGTGGACCCGGTACCGGCCGCGTATCGGGAGGAGCCGACGGACGGGACCCCGGCGCCACCAGAAACACCGGGGGATTTAAGCTCAAATACTGAAACGGAGGGTGGGCGATGCTCGTGCTCAGAGGTTCCGATCATATTCGTACTCACCGCAACATCAAGGGGCAGGGCTCCCGCGTCGCATCCTCGGGGCCGCCGTCGGCCCTTGCGGATCGGGGGCGCATATGCCGCGAGGACGCCGCTATGGCCGGCAGGGAGCTGCGCCGCGCATGGCTGGCCCGTCTTTGGAGGCAACACCTCGACCGCTGCCGGCGGAGTCGGGCAAATTGACGCATTCTTCGCGCATGCCGGATGCGGGGAATGAATTCGATGAGCAGGGAGAACCGGAATGAAGATCAACTGTCTATCTTGCGGACATAGGTTGGAACTCGATGACGACGCTTACTCCGACTACGAGGGGCAGGCAAAGTGCTACACGTGCAGCCAACTCCTGGAGATCAAGACCACCGAAGGCAAGCTCAGCACGGTTCGGTTGGCGCGGACTCGGGAGGCCCCGCTCGACACGAAGGCTGCCAGGCCGGAGGGCCGCGGGCGATTGAAAGGATGAGGTGAACATGGCCAAACAAACGGCAAACTCCGCCGGAAGGTATCTTTACGCCGTCATTGCGGGAACGGATGAGCGGATGTACGGCCCGGTCGGGATCGACGGAGGCGCCGTGTATACGCTCTCCGACGGACGCGTGGCCGCCGTGGTGAGTGATGTTCCGAACGTGAGAATCCGTCCGGAGCGGCGCAATATCGCGGCCCACCAGGAGGTCCTCAGCCGGCTCATGACGGAAACCACGCCCCTGCCCATGAGCTTCGGAATTATTGCCGACGGCGCCAAAGCGGTCCTGAGGATCCTGTCCCGCAACCGGAAAGCCTTTCTCCAACAGCTCGGATACGTCGCGGACAAGGTGGAAATGGGGTTGCGAGTCACCTGGGAGGTCCCCAATATCATCGAATATTTCGTCCTCACCCATGCGGAACTGCGGGCCGCCCGTGACAGGTTTCTCGGGGGCCGGCGCGAGCCCTCTCAGGAAGACAGGATAGAGCTCGGGCGCACTTTTGACCGCATCCTCACCGAGGACCGTGAAACTCATGCGGAAAAAGTGGAGGAGGTGCTCGCCGGGTGCTGCGCGGCGATCAAGAGGAACAGGCCGCGAAACGAGCGGGAGGCGGTCAACCTGGCCTGCCTGGTGAGTCGCGGGGATTCGGCGGAGTTTGAAGGCGCCGTATTCAATGCCGCCAAGCTCTTCGATAACAGCTTCGCCTTCGACTACAACGGTCCGTGGGCGCCTCACAATTTCGTCGATATCGACCTCAAGGAACAGTGAGCGGTGAAAGGTGAGCAGTGAGCGGTGAAGGCGAAGAGTGGGCGGTGGGCAGTGAGCAGTGAGCGGGGAACAGAGAAAGGGCAATCCACGGCGACATCAGGGCGTGTGGGAGCGGCTTGCAGCCGCGATGGGACGGCCATTCCCATCCCGGACCCTCGATGGCCGGTCCGCGGGGTTGCGAGGAGACCGACATGCTGATCGTAGACGACATCCTGTGTTTTCCGCTCTCCGGCATCCTGTGGATTTTCCGCGAGGTCCACAAGGCGGTCGAGCAGGAACAGGCCGCGGAGACTGAGACGATCACCGCTGAACTGATGGACCTCCACATGATGCTCGACACGGGGAAGATCACGACCGAGGAGTTCGACGCGCGGGAAAAAGAGCTGCTCGATCGCCTCGACGAGATGGAAGAGCAGGGAACCCGGGGCCGGCGCGCGGAATGAGGAAATCGGCCGTGTTGCCGGGTCGCGATACCCCCTTGAGTGTCGATGCGCCGGGGTGGGATCTCTTAAATTCGTTGGGTGTCGCCGCCCTCCGGCGTTCTAAAAGAAGGAATGATCCATGCCCGATTTTTCACCCGCTGATGTGGAGCATGTCTCGCTGTGCGAGGCGCTCGACCGCATCCTCAACAAGGGCGCCGTGGTGGTGGGGGAGATCAGGATTTCGGTGGCGGACATCGACCTCATTTACCTGGGCCTCCAGGTTGTGCTCTCATCCGTCAACGCCGCCCGCGACGTGATGTGTCCGGATGGAAAATGCGATCGGGTTAAAGTCCGCGCCGGATATCCGGATACCTAAAATGGAGCAGCCATGAATTGGACCGATCAAGAGAGAGTGGAGTCGAATCACCTCGATGACTTTGCGAGGGTAATGGGTGCGGGAATCACGTCCCCCTCCCGCTTCCCCGCCGGAGAACTTGAAGCGGCGGACCCCGGCGCGGCCAGGGTGAATCTTGACGGGAAAAACGTGAAGAACGGGCTTGGAAGGCTGGTCCTGACCCTGGTGAAACTCCTCCATGAACTGCTGGAGCGCGAGGCGATCAAGCAAATCGATGCGGGCTATCTTACCGATGCCGAAATAGAGAGGGTCGGCCTGACCCTGATGGAGCAGGTCCGGGAAATCGACAGGCTCCGAAGAGAATTCCACCTGGACGAAGAAGACCTCAATCTCGATCTGGGACCTCTCGGCAAACTGTTCTAAGGAGGGTGCGAAATGGCAATCCAGCGCGGCGCGCAGCATTCGATCCAAAGCACCAATCTGGCTGATTTGCTCGAACGCGTGTTGGACAAGGGCATCGTCATTGCCGGAGATATAAAGATCAAGCTGGTGGATGTCGAACTGCTGACCCTTCAGATCCGCCTGGTAATCTGTTCGGTGGACAAAGCCAAGGAAATCGGCATGGACTGGTGGGTCGACAACCCGATGTTCGGGTCGCGGACCCGCCGGGAACTCGCACCCGACTCCCTCGGCCAGATCGAGGACCGGCTGGCGCGAATAGAATCCCGCCTCCCCGGCTGATCCCCACCCCTCCCATGACACGGGCGAACCCGGCGGCACCCCGCTCGTGTTGCCTGCCGCGACTATTTTGCCAAAAACTTCTTCAGCTCTTCCAGCACCTGGCTGAAAAGCTTCCCGTTGAATCGGATTCCCACGGCGGCAATAAGGGAATGGCGCCGGAAGGGGTCTATTTCGAAGTGCCAGGGGCGGAAGACCTGTTCGAGCTTGCGTTTTTTGTAGTGAAGGGCGAACTCTTTCACCCTCGATGTCAGGCGGTCGTAGTCCTGTTTCCCGAATATCGCGCCCTCGAATTCTCCGAAGGAACATCCCCCGAAGGACACGAAGAAATCCCCGCCCGCATCCGACCCGTAGAACTCGCGCGTCACCCGGAAATCGGGGTAGGGAGCAAAGAAGGGGTCGATCTGGTACAGCTCGACAAAGCCGGTTTCCGGGACCATGCTCGTCAGGTCGAGCGAGCACCCGTCGCGGCACTGGTCGAGAAAGACCCGCAAATAGCGGCACACCAGGGCGAAATCGCCCTCGGGGATCGCAAGGCCGATGCTCACGATCCGGGCATGGCCCTGTCCCATGGGAGGTTCTCCCTGGATGATCCTGAGGCGGTTTGCGAGCGGCTGGTTTACGGAATTGAGGTAGCGCATGAACTGGCGGGCCAGAAGCTCCTTTTCTTTGTAATTGAGGGCGCCCGGGCCGATCTGGAGCCGGTCGGGGTCCTCCTCGTATTCGAAGTTGCTTGCGAAGATGAGATAGCTGAAGTCGGGGGCCTTCATCAGGTGGAAGCCTTCCTTTTCGAACTCCCGCAGAAGGCTCATCGTGCGGTTTTTGAGGTTAATGTCCCTGATGACGTCGTTTTCCGTCTCGCCTCTTTCGCGGGCCTTGGCGACGAGAATTTCGTGGATCCAGTGCGTCCACCAGGTCGTGGAAAGCATGAGGGTGCGAATTATCTTGAGGACCTCGCGGGACAGGTTTTTCCCCGAGTAGGTAAGGGGCGGGCCCAGGTCGAAGTCATCGGCGCGGACCTCCTTGAGTCGCATCGCCTTTATCCTGTCGCCGGGCCGAAAGCACCGCAGCCAGGTATCGAAGGTGTGCAGAAGTTCCTCGACGGGGACATCAAGGCCCGCGGCGATTTTGCACTCCATCTCCCGGCACGAGTCGAGCTCGAGCTCCCACTCGTAGTGGAAGTCTATCAGCTCCGTATAGGTCGCGGTGGGGTATCCGGAGGATTCGAACTGTTCCCTGAGATATTCCCAGTCGACGTAGAGTTTTTTTCGCACCCGCCGGTCTTCGAGAAAATCCGAGGCGTCGGTGCGGCCGAGTATCCCGCGCTCGCCGTCCACGAAAACCCTTTTCCCCATGTGGGGATAGATGGAGCTTTCGGGATTGAGCGTGACTTCGTCGCCTTTTGTGATGAGCAGGGGCCTGCCCTTGGCGTCCCGCACATTGATGAGGTAGGGCTTGCGGTAGGCCACGGCCGACACCGCTTCGTGCCCCGTGGTGTGGCCGTCCACGCGGATTATGCCGCGCACGCGCGGGTGGTTCACGGCAAGGTCGATCTCCCCGTAGGGGCGGGCGCGAAGGAGGATGACGTCTTCGCCGCGCTCGGCGAGTTCGAGTGCCGCTTCGGTGCCGAAGACCATGGCGCCGGAGTCCGCGCTGTCGGTGATCGGCTGCCCCGACGCCAGCACCGAGTAATCGGTGAAATCTTCCCGCAGGACCTTTTCAGGCTGGGCGAGGGCCTGGTTTATGACCATCGAGGCGAGTTGGATGGTTGTTTTTCCCTCGTCGATAAAGTCCCACATGGCCCGGACCGTGGCGCTGGATGTCATGCGCATGGGCCGGCGCTGAAGGAGGAAGAGGCGTCCGTTTTCCACCGTGAATTCCATGTCGAGAGGGCGGCGCGCCCGCGTTTCGAGCGCGTTTCGCACCAAGAGCAGCCGCGCGTAGATTTCCGGGCTGAATCCGCGGAGGTCGGCCGCCTGGAGGAGTTTCTTGCGAAGCTTGCCCGAGACGATTTTGTCGCACTGGACCTTGGGCGCCCACTCGACTATCGGGTAGTTGGCCCCGGTGCGCTGCTCGCGCGTGAAGAGGACCCCGCTCAGGCATTCACCGTCCCGGTTCCCGAAGACCATCTGCTGCACGACCACCGCCGTGCCCATGTCCTCCGGGACCGTGGCGGGGCCGTGGCGGCTCTGGCGGGCCTCGACGGCCACGGGCGCCATCCAGGAGGCGAACACCGCTTCGATGCAGTTGCGTAGCTGCCGGTCCAGGCGGCCTTCAAAGCCCGACGGGAAGCGGGGATGGACGGCCCCATCGAGCACTTGCTTGAACTGGGTGATGAGCTGCCGCAAGGCCGGCACGGAGATGTTCCCTTCATCGCCCGCCTCTTTTATTATCCGGTAGAATTTTTCGTAGGGTATTTCGAGTACGATCTCGCCATACATGCGGATGGCGGTGAGAAAGGTGGTGAGCACGAAGGCCTCGTCCTCGCCCGCCGCGATCAGGGCCGAGGCCACCGAGTCGTTGAAGCCGACGTTCAGGACCGTTCCGAGCGCTCCGGGAAGGGAAACGGGGGCCCCGCCGCGAACGGCCACAAAAAGAGGCATCCTGCCGCTGGTGTCCCCGAATTTCCTCGCGGTGCGCTGTTCGAGCGAGATGAGTTCCGAGAGGGCCGAGGCGAAAATATCTTCGGGGAGCCGGCCGCCGGCCGCATCGAAAAGGCGCCACGCCCCCGTGGTGAGGATGAACCCCGCCGGCACCGAGATCTTGTCTTCCATGCCGGGGAAGACTTCGCGCAGGTTCCTGTAATCCTCGGCCAGTCGAGCCCCTTTTGCTCCAAGCAACCCCACATTTGCCGGGTCGCCCTCTTCGAAGGAGACGATAAGCGGTTCGTCGAGCATGACTCTACTCCTCGCGTCCAAGCTGTCATTTGAGGGCGGCCCGTTCGAGACGTTCGCGTGGGGAAGGGGCGGGAAGAACGGGGCAGTGGAGGGAGGGCCGGCGCGTTCATTGAAATGTCGATGTTATTTCCGATACAGTTCAATGGTGTTAATGCATATTTAGCAAGTCTTTTTCAAAATGAAAGGGGTCCGGGGGAAAAAGGGCTTGAATGGGAGGTCCTTTAAGGCGCGTGATGTTCCGAGCCGATGCGCGTACGAAAATAATAGCTTGATTCCTCGAAGAATTGGGATTAAAAAAAACCGGCTGATTGCTGCATTCTTACTCCGCATCTCCAGATCCGACGAACCGATCAAACAGTGCGCGCCCGGCCGGCCCCCTGTTTGCATAAGACGGTCCATCTCCGCTTCGCTCTCCCAGTTTCCCGATATCGCAAGCCGGTAGACCATGTTTTCCCCTTTACTTGTCCAAACAACAGCGAGCAGGAAAGACAAAAATGGCAAAAATCACGGTAGACGGCAAACAAATCGATGCCGAAGACGGGAAGAGCCTTCTCGAGGCCTGCCTGAAAAATGGAATTTATATCCCCAACCTTTGTTTCCTCGAAACCATGGATGAGCCCACCGGTTCGTGCCGCCTGTGCTTCGTCGAAATCGAGGGGCGTGACAAGATGACGCCGTCCTGTCAGACGAAGGTGGCGGACGGGATGGTGGTGAGAACGGATGGGCCTGAGGTGCGGGAGGCGCAGAAAGTGGTCTTCCAGCTCCTGTTTTCCGCCCACCACATGGCCTGCAAGAATTGCCTGGTCAAGAAAAACTGCCAGTTGCAAAAGATCGCCAAGTTGCTCGGAGTGAGGCTCAAGGCCAGCAAGGGCGGACAGGCCGGCTGCGGCATCGCGACGGGCACGGGCACGGATATGCGCCACCCCTGCCTGGAGCTGATTCCCGCCAAGTGCATCCTGTGCCGCAAGTGTATTCATGTGTGCAGCGAAAGAAACAAGAAGCCGGTCTTGTCCCTGGTAAAAGACGGCGCGGATATGGCGATCGGCTTCGCGTGCGATTACCCGCCGACTGTGAACTGCGAGGAATGCCGGGCCTGCGTTGAGGTGTGCCCCGTAAGCGCGATCGTCCCCAGGCAAAATGGTGCGAACGCTTCGGCGGCGGCGGAAAACGCATAGACCGCCCCGGGCGACCGGATGTGATGTTGGGTGTTGGATATCGGATATTGGATGTTGGAAGTTGGATGTTGGATGCTGGATATTGGATATTGGATGTTGTAAGTTGGATGCTGAATGCTGGATATTGGATGTTGTAAGTTGGATGTTGGATGTTGGATGTTGGATGTTGGATGTTGGATGTTGGATGCTGAATGCTGGATGTTGGATGCGCGATGATTGCCCGTGGGTTTTGAGCGAAGGCCGGGTGTGGCGGAGGACCTGAGTTTTCCGGGGATTATTCCCCCTCCCCCCGCCCCTCCCGCAAGGGGAGGGGAGCTTGTGTGAACGATATCGGGTATCGGCCACAAGGGATTAAACACCCAAGTCCAACGTTCAAGAAGAGTTGAGCCCCGCATCCAACATCTGACATCCAACATCTGACATCCAATATCTGACATCCAAGATCCAAGATCCAAGATCCAATATCCGATATTCAAGATCCGACATCCGACATCCAGCATCCAGCATCCAACTAAATCGAGGTGAGTTCCAATGGGAGTGACCGCCCGAGAAGTAATGGAAGTCGAATTCTACACCGTCCGCCCGGATACTCCCGTCCCCGATGCGGTCAAGGCCTTCGAGGAGGCCACCCGCAAGCTCGAACGCCGCGTTTTCGGAATGATGGTGGTCAACGAGCAAAACGAGCTGGTCGGGATGATATCCATGTACGACATCCTGGTCCTCATGCGTCCCAAGCACATCCACATCTGGGGCGAAATGCGCGATATCGAGGTGACCGGCTTCGTCCAGGAAGTCCTGCAGCGCGCCCAGGCCATCCTGGTGGGCGACCTGATGACCACCGAGGTCATTACCGTGACTCCGGACACCCATCTGCTCCTGATAGTGGACATCATGACGAGAAAGCACATCCGCCGCATTCCCGTGATCGAGGAGGGAAAAGTCATCGGCATCGTTCACATCAGCAACGTTTTTTTTCACTTGATGGAAAGATTTCACCAATCTGGCTGTTAACGGCATTCTCCCGTAACAGGAGCCCCCGATGCCGGTTATCGAACCTAAGAGGATGCTGAGCGAGTTGACGGTCCGGGAGGCGATGCGCCGGATCACCGTGAGTATACCCGCGGACGCGAGCATCGAGCATGTGATCCGGTGCGCGATAAAGAACAAGATCAACGCCATTCTCACCACGGACGACAAACTGGAGCCGCTCGGCGTGGTGTCGAAAACCGACGTGATGGGGGCCTACTACGCCGGAATCTCCCTGCGTTCCCCGGTGCGGCTCATCATGAGCACTCCCCCCTTTTATTGCATGCCCGAGGATACCCTGGAGCAGGCGCTCAATATCATGCGGACAAAAATGGTGCACCGTCTCTATGTCCCGGGCGAATCGGCCGGGCGGGGGACGGGCGTGATATCTTATCCCGACATAGTGGGACTGCTTTACCGCTACTGCCACAGGTGCGAGAGGAATCTTCTGAGGCAGAGGCAATTGGCGGGCCTGGATGATTCCAACCTGCTCAAGGTCCGGGAGGTGATGACGCAACAGGTGCGGACCCAGGATGAGGACGAATCCTTGATGCGGGTGATGGAAGCGCTTGCGGCCCACCGGTTCGGAGCGCTTTTGATAACCGGGGGGGAAGGCGCGCCGGTCGGGGTCATCTCGAAGACCGACCTGGTCCTGGCCTATAAGCACGGGCTGCCGCCGACCCGGAACGCGGGGACCGTGATGAGGACCCCGGTGCGCTCGTGCAGTCAGGAGGAGGACCTTGTGCAGGCGATTCGGGGGATGATCTTCAGCGATATCCAGCGGGTTTTCGTCTACCGGGACGTTCGGGAAAACATCGTCGGCGTGCTCTCTCTTTCGGACGCCGCGCAGGCCCGCTCGGGATCGTGCCGGGCGTGCATATCCAGCCGCATCGAAGTCTTGTAGAAGATTAACGCCTGATTTGAGCGATTCAACCCATGGAGCAGCGTCATACCGGCGAAAGCCGGTATCCAGCGGGTCCCCGGCGTGGACTGGATTCCGGCGTGCGCCGGAATGACGATCCGATTTAATCGGCAAAATAATCGCTCAATTCAGGTAACGGGGAGGTCAGCCTATCCGGTTCGTCAGGGATGCCCTGTGTCAAGCCCATCGGAGTCTCCCGATTTACCTCGAATAAAAAGATTTCCGTCCTCGAACTCGAATGCTTTTTGGTCTGATTAGTGCTAGTATAACCCTTTGGGCTCGGCCGTTTCGCCGCGGGCGCACAAGAGATGCCGTGCTCGCGCGGCACGCGCTTTCCGGGGCTGAAAATTGAGTTGCCGTTTAGGGCCGGCGTTGTTAAAGTCCCTCTGGACTTTCTCGGGCCTTCCGTGAGAAAAGCAATACGGCCGCGCGGCGCTCCGCGTTGTTCTAAAAACTCGGGGCTCGATGTTGTCCCGCGGGTTTTAAAATTTCGAATCAGCAAGGAATCCCTATGTTGAAGAACCGTTCAAGACTTTTATTGCTCCTACTGCTCGTTGCCGTGGCTGGCTTGATTTTACTGCCGCAAAGCCGGGTGAGCTTCGGCGCGCCGAAAAGCGGCGCTCCGGAAAGCCCCGATGTTTATCAATATCTCAAGCTCTTCAGCGATGTCATGTCCATAGTCCAGGAAAACTATGTGGATAAGGTGGAGCAGAAGAAGCTCATGTACGGGGCCATAAACGGCATGCTCCGGGAACTCGACCCGCACTCTTCGTTTCTCAAGCCCGAGGATTACAAGGAGCTTCAGATAGAAACGAAGGGCAAATTCGGCGGACTGGGGATCGAGATCACCATTCGCGACAATATTTTGACTGTTGTGGCGCCCCTGGAGGACACCCCGGCCGACAAAGCGGGAATCCAGGCAAACGACCAGATCATGAAGATCGACGACCAGCCCACCCAGGACATGTCTTTGATGGATGCCGTCCAGAAGATGCGCGGTCCCAAGGGGAGCAAGGTAAAACTCACGATTATCAGGAAGGGTGAGCGCAAGCCGCTCGAATTCGAGTTGGTTCGCGACATCATTTCAATTCAGAGCGTGAAATCGCGCAGCCTCGAGCCCGGTTTCGGGTATGTGAGGATATCGAGTTTTCAAAGCGGGACGGCCAATAATCTTCGCACGGCGCTCGATCAGCTTGAAAACGAAAATCCCGGTATGCAGGGACTGATCCTCGACCTGCGAAACGACCCGGGCGGATTGCTCGACCAGGCCGTGGAAGTAAGCGACGAGTTCCTGGACGAGGGCCTGATTGTTTATACCGGCGGGCGGCTCGACAGCCAGAAGATGCGCTTCGAGGCGCGCAAAAATACCAAACAGCACCAGTATCCGATAGTCGTTCTGGTGAATTCCGGAAGCGCCAGCGCATCGGAGATCGTCGCCGGGGCGCTCCAGGACCACAAGAGGGCGATCATCATGGGCGAGCAGACCTTTGGGAAGGGTTCGGTCCAGACGGTCATTCCGCTCAACGACGGGTCCGCCCTGAGGCTCACCACGTCTCTTTACTATACCCCGTCGGGGCGGTCGATTCAGGCCAAGGGCATAGTCCCCGACATCGTGGTCAAGAAGGAGACCGTGAAGACCGGTGATGAAACCCCCGGTGACGAAGTGACCCGCATCAGGGAAAAGGACCTCCCGAGGCACATGGAGAACCGGAAGACCGAACCGGCTAGCAAGCAGGAAGCCTCGGCGGCCGACAGCAAGAAATTGGTGGAGCAGGATAACCAGGTGCGGCGGGCCCTCGATCTGCTCAAGGGCGCCAAGATAATGGCCCAGATGCAGTTCAAGTAAACCGCGTCAGCCGGTTATCGGGCGCCGGGCGCCGGTAAGATGAGGGCGCCTGAGTGCCGATACCCGGATGCAGTTGAGATGGACCTCGTCTGCCAGGCATCGGGTGCGGGGCATCGGCCTGGACACAAAGCCGGTGCGCGAGCGGCGATAGCCGGCAGGATAAAGCGGCCGACCGCATAAACGGCACCGATTCAGATGGCATCAGGCGGGAAGCCGGACGGTAAAAAACCGTCGGCAAAACGGGCAGGCAGTCGCGGGGACGGGCGGAAAAGCCCGTCCGGTAAGGGAGGGCGAAAGCCGGGCGCAAAGCGCGGGGCGGGAAAAGCTCCAGCCGCGCGCCGCAAGTTTCCCCGATTTGCGCTGCTGGCCGCCTGGATTTTTGCGCTCACCGTTTTGGTCGCGACAATCTACTGGAGCGGGAGCGGCCGGGACCTGCGGCCCGAATCCCGCGATTCCGCACAAACCCTCGGCCCGAGCAAGGCCGAGGCCCCGGGGCGCGAGCCCTCATCCGGCGCGCTCACGACCGGACCCGAGCAGACGAACCGGCCGCTCGGAAAACCCGCCGCGCCCAAAGACCCCAAAAACTCCGGGCAGGCCTCATTGCCCGCCGCATCTGAAGCCCCTAAAGACCTCGGACAGGCGGCATTGCCCGCCGGACCCTCGCTTCCTCCAAAACCCGCTTTCTCATCGAAGGACCTGCCTCCGGACCCGCTTCCGGCAAAGGACCAACTGGCGCTTGTCAGGCCTTCTCCCGGCGTGTCCGCTCTCAAACCGCCCACCGTCCCCGTCCCTGCCAGGGTCGCTATTGTCATCGACGATTTCGGCCGGGATCTCGAGTCGGCGAAAAAATTTCTCTCGCTTCCCTTTCCCGTGACCTTCTCGGTGCTGCCGTTCCAGGCCCACAGCGCCGAGATAGCCCGACTCGCCCACTCGGAGGGCCGGGAAGTCATTTTGCACCTCCCGATGGAGCCCCAGGGATACCCCAGACCCGATCCCGGCCGGGGGGCGCTCCTTCTCTCCATGTCCGGGGATGCGATCCGGAGCGCGATGGGATCGGCCCTGGATGTCTCGCCATATTTTCGTGGCGTCAACAACCATATGGGATCGAAAATGACCGAAAATCCGAAGGCGATGAAAACGGTGCTCGAAGAGCTGAACCGGCGCGGCCTCTTTTTTCTCGACAGTTGCACCAGCTCGAAGAGCAGGGCCTGGGTGGTGGCTCGCGAGATGAAAATGCCGGGCCGCAGGCGCGATATTTTTCTCGATCACAACCCTTCAGCGGATTCCGTGAGGGCTCAAATCTCGAAGCTCATCCGGAAGGCCCGCGCGGAAGGCACGGCCCTTGCTATAGGACACCCTCATCAGGCAACCCTCAAGGCATTGCGGGAAGCATCCGGGGAGTTTGGAAAACACGGCGTCAAGATCGTTCCGGCAAGCGAGCTGATGAGCGGTATTGATCCGCGGTAGTGTGGAAAAAGGTAACCGTTCACCGCGGAGACCCCGGATCGGAGTCCGGGGCAGGCGCGGAGGGCGCTGAGAAAAAGCGAATTTGAATTTGTTAAGTCCAGGACAGCCTTCAGCTTCTCTGGAGGAGCGATTTCTTGAAATTTGCCGAGAGTTTTTTGTAAGTCTCGATTTTCTCGGCGTCCTCGGCGTCTCCGCGGTGAACGGTTACGGGAAAAGTGCCGTGAGAGGCGCCCCGGTCACGTCGAGCGGGGCCGGGGCCAACCCGCAAAGCCGGGGCGGGTTTCATCTTGACGGCAAAGGTCGGAAAGGCTATGGACTCCTGACCGCCGGCTTTGTCCGGGGGCTTCGCGATCGTGCGGAAATCTTTTTAAACTAAACTCTTGCGCATTTAATTCCAAAGGGAAACAGCATGATGGTTTTTGCTCGTACACGGACCTTTTGTCTACTGGGAGTACTGTTCTTTCTTTTCGTCGGCGCTCAATGCGCATCCGCCGCCAAAGAACCGGGCAGGCATGATCCGGGGCCCTCGGGTCTGCCCTTCATCCATATTTCCGATTTCACCTTCGACTTCGGCGAAGTCATGGAGGGGACCGAGGTCCAGCATGATTTCAAGGTCAGGAACACGGGGTCGGCGGTCCTCAATATCGACCGCGTCAAGACCGGCTGAGGGTGCTCGGTTGCCCATTTTGATCGGGCAATCCCTCCCGGTGGCGAGGGGAAGATAACTCTGAAGGTAAACCTCAAAGGATTCCAGGGGAAAGTCTCGAAGACGGCGACCGTCTACAGCGACGATCCTCAAAACCCCCAGGTCCCGCTCAAGGTTGTGGGACAGGTTGTTGCCCTGATCGACGTGAAGCCCTCGACCGCCGTTATTTTCCGCGGCATGGCCGATCAGGTCTCTGAGACCGTGCTCGACATGGTCGGTTCGACCGTCCCGTTTCATTTTACGACCACGGAGAGCAACCTCAACGAGAACGTAAGCTACACGATGGATACCGTCCAGGACGGGAAGCACTACCGGCTCAGGATAGCCAACAAGACCAGGAGAGGGAACTACACCGGCTACATTAAATTGAACACCGACCTGCCGCAAAAGCCCGATGTGCTCATCCGGGTGAGCGGGTTCCTGGAAGGGGAGGTTTCCGTCAAGCCCCTGACGATTCTGGTAGGCAAGCTGAGCGCCAATCAGCCTGAACGGACGGGGAGGGTGACGGTAACCGGCAACCGGGATGCCTCCTTCGAGATCACGAAGCTCGGCTACGATGAAAACCTCGTGGCGGTTACCCGGCATCCGCTCGATAATGAACGGGGGTACAGCATCGAGATCAGCCCGAAGCTGAGCGGGGTCCCGGTCGGCTCCAGGCGGCAGACGACGTTGACCATCGAGACCAGCCTGACCCCCGGGGAAAAGGACACGGTGCAGATACACCTGTTCAACTCGGCCGATCAACCCGAAGCGCAGACCGCTCCCCGGTAGGCGGCGGGATAGAGATCCCCGGTCCGCCGGGTCTGCCTTATTCATATACTGTGTACATGGTAGTGGGGATATGTATTCCCCCATTTGACGCCTGATATGGATGGAGTGAATATTCTCAGGTATTGAGCACCCTGTTGCTTCCGACTGTTCCATGGATTTGGCTTATATCTCCCGCACCCGGAAAATACAGTGAATGATTTCAAAAATACCCTGTTTACCGGATTTCAATTTGTTTATTCGATTGATATTAGATGCACAAAGAGTGAGGACGCCAAAAACCATAGGAGGAAGACCGTGGGAAGAGGAACTCCAGTCCGGCATGTGGCCGTCGAAACCTGCGACAAGGTGAGACGAAACGTTTTCTGCCGAAACTACAGTGATTGCCTCGATCAGGCCATTAAGAAGAAGTGGCCCGGTTTTTCCTGCGAAAGCTGCGGGTCCTATGAGCAGGAACGGCTCGAAGGCGATCTATTGAATGACGATCGTGCCCGCTGCATGGCTTTGGCTTTTGTGAGCGGCGCGCTCGATTTCAGACCCGAAGCCCGCGTGGGCGCATAGCGCCGTTAGATCGCTTCCAACCCGACAGGGTTGCGATATCTTTCCCTTTGAAGGTATGGGGTATCGGCTATCGACAGTTCCCCGCTGAAGGTAGCCGCTATGGCCCGTCGGCCGTCAGGCGGCAACCGCTTGCCGGATGTGCGCTTCCTCGGTGGCGGGTTTTATCTTCCCCGGTCCAATCCTTGCCTGTGCTCCCACCCAAGTCTTTTGACCTCGCGACCTCGTTTTCCATGGCGGAATGATCGATTATGGCGGGATTGTCGTGCTTTGAGGCGTGTTTATGGCGTGATTCATGCGGTTTAATTTTTCCCGCCTCGACGGGGTCAATCAGCTAACATATCGACATTACATATAAAGTAGTTTATGGACGAGTTTGGCATCAAAGTTGCTCTAGCATACAGACGTCAATAAAACTCTTTCCTCCTCAGAGCCGATCGGTCTGCCCCACCGAGTCGGCTTTTCTTTTTGGGACCCACCACGCTCGGATAATTGAAACCTCCCGTCAAGACCCGGCCGTAATCCAACCGCGACCCATTCTCCGCAACGAGTTCCACAAGATGCCAATAACATTTATGCTTTGGAAATCTGGTGGAAATTGTGTCCAAATATTGTACTATTAAGGCAATTTTATCCGAGGGAGAAGGCGCTATGCGTAAGGAAGAGCGGATGCGGGTCGAGGCGGCCAAAGCGTGGACCGAACTCGACAGCCTGATAATGCGTATGGGAATCGAAGAGAGTTCAGCGCATCGCGAACTGGGGGAGTTAAATCGCAAGCTCCCGAAGATACTGGTGGAATGGGCAAGGGGGAACGTTACGCGGGAGCGCGTCAAGGCCGTGAAAGCCCGTATGGCCGAACTGCGCGAAATAATAAGCGACACGCCCCTGATCCTGAAAGAACTCGAAAGCGAAAAACGGCGGCGCTGTTTCGGGCCGCTCCAGGATGCGTGTGCTCTTTCCCGTGAGCGTGAAAAATACAATGAACTGAAGGGGATCATTTTCGACCGCTGTGAGCCCGCGCTGGTCGATGAGTTGCGGCGCTCCGCAAAGGAAATCGGCGAGGAGGAAGACTGCGAGCGCTTCCTGGCCGGTCTTGGCCGCGAGGCGAGGAGAGGCCGGGCGTCCTAGGGGTTGGCCGCAATACGGCTCACTTAAGGCAGCCAGGGAGGTGGGGCGGGCTGGAAAGCCTGCCCCACCTCCCTGGCTGCCGGAGGAACTTTAAGAACTTGTCCGTAAATAACCCGTGAAGCGATTTTAGGAGCTATTGTCCGGTGTCATAGCTCAGAATTCCAAGGAGTCTGCATACATCTCAGGATCTACGGATCGTCATTCCCGCGGCGTTTTTGGGCGGGAATCCAGTGTCTTCCCGGACTGTTGCAAAGACAAAGACGCTGGATTCCCGCCCAAAAACGCCGCGGGAATGACGATATTAGAGTTTGTCGCCCGGACCTGAAGTATAATATTTCGTCGTATTGTGACTTGGGCAACAGCCCGTCAAACGCCTCCCCCTCTCAGCGATGCTCGATGACGATCACGTCCGAGTACATATTGTTGAAGGCGATATCGACCGCCAGGCCGGCTACGTCGGTGGGGTCCGCCCCCGTCGCCCGCTCGAATCCTCTCTGCGCCGCCTCGTTTTGCGCCAGCAGTTCGGGCTCTCCCGAGGATGCCCGGTACTGGTCGCTGAGGCTCTTGATTTCGGCGAGCATCCGGCCGGCGATCTCCGGCCTTTTCTCCGGATCGGCCGAGACATACCGGGCATAGAGGTACTCGACGTCGAGGAGCCGCTGGTCCGAGCCGATCAGGTAGAAGGTCTCGCTCCCGGGTTTGTTGTCGAGTTGGAACCATGCGTCTCCCTTGGGCACGTAGTACCCGCGGCCGGGCTGGTAATCGGCGTCGAACTGTTTGAGATCGTACGGAAAGAGCAGGGCCAGCTCACTCTGGGCATTGTGGTGAAACAGGTACACAAAACACTTCTTCCGAAGTTCGATCATTATCTTGAGCTTGTCGCCGGACTTGAGGACCGAAGTCCCCGACACGGGTTCGACCTTGGGAGCGCCCGCGCTTCCCCGAAGGGCGCCGAAAGCCCAGCGAAATTTGGGTCCCTCTTTTTCCTTCTCGCCGGTCGCCGCGGCCGAGCACACCTGACCCGAAAAGAGCGCGAAGAACAGGCACAAGGAAACAAACAACCGCATAACCCCGGCGGCGCCCATAAAATACCTCCACGGAAATCGGAAAACGGATGCCGGATCTTGGATACCGGATGTTGGATACCCATCCAATCGGCCCGCGAACACAGGTCGGATGACGGAAGATGGACGTGTGACGTGGGATATCCACCTTTTCTACCCGCACCCGGCAGCCATCCAACATCCAACATCCAACATCTAATATCTACACCCACCCTGCGACTCGAAGCGAAATTCTACTCTTTTGCATGCCCAAAGCAAGGTCAAATACCGTCTTCGGCCATACCGGCTCCTTTGCGGCTCGGCCGCGCCCCGAGCGAGGAAGAAGCCTGTTGATTATGTTCCGGATTCAGGATAAAAGAGCGGGTAGGGGGAGTACTGGGAGGAATACGAGGGGCGGGAAATGATGATCATCGGCGATGATATCCTTGAGCGCACTTGCAAGGATATGATTGAAACCATTCTCTTTTGCCTGCACACGGCGACCAAGGGGACCATATACCGTATCGGGCCGGTGCCCGGATTGCGGGCGGTCCGCATTACCTCGGGGGTCCGCGACGAGGCGGGCGGAGTAATCCGCTGGGGCTTCCCGGAAATCTCCGACTATGACTATCCGGGCAAAATCTGGACGCAGTACATGGACAGGCCCGGATACGTCAAGGAGGCGATGGCCTGGTGCGTGGAAAAGGGGAAAAGCTGGACCGCCGACGACCCCCACCGTGATGAACGCAGCGTCCGAAAACAGATCAGCAACGAACCCGAAGACTACAACCACATGGAACCCGTTCTTGTAAAGAAGTCGTACCTGTACGGGGACCAGAATAATTTCCAGTATCCGCTCGATCATTCGGGAAGGCCGATTTGGAAGGACTGTGAATACGTTATCGTGGCGGTTATCAAGATCCACTTCAGGACGGGGGCAATCCGCCGGGGGGACTACTCGACAAAGATCATCAAGAAGCTCTCCCGCACCCTGGGGACCGAACTGCTGTCGCTTCACGTGCGGGAAACGCTTTCCGACGCTCAGAAAGAGCTTGCCCGCCAGCGCCTCCAAAGTTGCAATGTGCTCGCCCACGAACTAAGAAACACCCTCATGAAACTGGGGTTCATCTTTTCCGCGATCAACGCCGAAATCAGTTTTCTGCGCGAACAGTGGGAAGCCCAGATCGCCCGTGCGTTTCCGGACCTCGAGAGCAAGCATGACATCCTGGGCCGCCTGAGCGAACTCGTCAGCACCGGGCTTCCGACCCTGAACGGTTCGCCCAAGCTCGCCCAGCTTTGTGATATCCTTTTGGTGGAACAGCGTGAACTCGATGATTTGCCGCTCATGCCGGGACTTGGCGAAAAATGGGTGGACAACAAATTACGCCCCAAGTGGCGCAAGCTTCTTCTCGAGAGCAACGCCTGGGACGCCGACCGCGATGAAATCCAGGCCCTCCTCGGGCGCCTTCAGCGCTCCATGTGGATCGGGACCGACGAAAACCTTGTCGCCAGGATGGAGCACCTGCCCGATGACCTCAAGAAGGCGTGGCCGAAGATTGCCTATACGGATTTTACCGTCGACAAGGTCTATATACTCGAAAAGATCCTGGAGTTTCTAAACCATCCCGCCCTGGACATCCCCCACAAGCAGCAGACCAGGAAGATCCTCACCTCGCTAAAAGCGCTCGTCGAAATGATTCCGGAAGTGGAAGAAAGGGCAAACCGCATCATCCTCTCGCTCAAAAACGGCGGATCGGCCGATACAATATAGCACCACTACGTCAAATCAATATTGCAGGGTTGGGTTTCGCTCCGCTATGAATTCCCACGCGGGAGCGCGGGAATGGGGATACATTAGACATTGTGAAGCAAAATGTCCCATGTCGGGCAGAAAAATGCGAGCAACACGAGACAGTTTGTTGTAAATTGTCCAGTTATGAATTCGTCTACTCAAATCGCGTGCGGTCGGTCGAGCGCAGTTTAGGGGATACCGGCCCACTTATTCCCTATAGGGGCGAATCTTTTCAGTTAGGACTATTGTGGAAGCTCCCGAAGCAAAGACCGTAGAACACAGAACAATTAAAATATTAGGTTCTATTTTCCTTAGTTTGCTCATGCCCGGCCTCGGACATCTTTCTTGTGGCAAGAATAAACGCGGATTATTTTTTTATTTATTGGCTCAGGTTACGGTAGTTGTTACTCTCCTGTTTGCGCTTCAGCCAATACCTATACTCAGTGTCCTTCTAGCCGCTATTACTCTTCTTGCATTTTACGTTCTGCTTGTTATTGATGCCATTAGACTTTCTAAGGTTCCTGAAAATAAGATGCTGGTTCAACCCATTTTAGGGTATTGCATTCTCATTGTATTGCTAGCTTTAAACTCCAGAACTGTAGAGCCTGCAATCAAATACATTATAAATGATCACGTTGCAATTTTCTTTCAAGTTGCAGGATCAGCTATGGAGCCAACTTTACTAGTTGGCGACCATGTGATTGTAAAGGCAGGTAATGCAACGGGGAGTAATACTAAAAGAGGTGACATAGTTGTATTTACATATGATGGCCAACAACGAACAACTATTCGGCGTGTTGCTGCACTTGAAGGTGATGTGCTCCACATTAAGGGGAATGAGCTTTACGTCAATGCTGAAAAATATAAATTGAATTTGCCCCTTAACACCCCTCTCGAACTGACCTTGGAGGGTAAGCGCATCACGGAAGGCTCCCCTCCGGTCTCAATCAACAAGAATCACCTGTTGGTAGTGGGCGACAATACCGGTCTCTTTCACGAGAACGGCTTCTATGGTTTGGTGAACACAGGTGACGTGCAGGGCGAGTTGGCCAACATTTATTGGTCTTGGGACAAGAAGGCCGGTATCGTGCGCTGGTCTCGAATAGGGCACATCATTCAATGATGGTTTTACCTGAAATTCTTTTGATTGACTGTGGTGCCAGTGTGGACTCGAAGTTTTTATGAAGACGAATTATGGACAATTGAGCGTAAATTGTCCCGTTTCTGAAAACCACCCCCCGCCACGCGCCTGGAGTTACAGGCTGATCGACACTCCCAACATGGGACAATTAGAATTATTGAACTAAGCCTTCGGCAGAGCATTGCGTGCCGCCAAAACTCTTTCCCGTCGTAATGACTTCAAAAACGCCGAGAATGCATAGCATATCTTCCAATTGACTTTCCTCAAAAGGAGATATGCCAT
>JBAQYM010000175.1:0-34129 GCA_049300095.1 Syntrophobacteraceae bacterium | reverse complement strand
GCTTGGGAACCAGCCAAATGGCTCCCCTCCCTTGGCGGGAGGGGCTGGGGGAGGGGGTTGTAAGTACCTGCCCTAACCCCTCCCGTCGCGGGGAGGGGGACTTACGTCCCGCGCGAATGCCGCGCGCTTGCATATTTGTTTGGGCAACAGCCCCATCCCGCTCGGGGGCATAAAAAAAGCCCACCGGCAATACCGGCGGGCCAACGTTGTCAAGTCAAAGGGCGATCCCTCAAGTGGGGGTGTCCGTCCTAGTCGATCGGCTCGTTTGCCACGAGGTTCCATACGCCGCAGGGGCATGCGCCGGCGCAGAAGCCGCAGCCGATGCATTTTTCCGGGTCGACCGCCATCTCGAAACCGTCGGCGGTGTCGCGCAACTCGCGCGATATGGCGCCTTGGGGGCAGATCGTAACGCATATCCCGCAATCGCGGCACGTGCCGCAAGACGAGCAGTGGGAGGCGCACGATTCGATGCCGTCGAAGCCCGCCATGCGCGGGTCGAAGTACTCGAGCTTAACGCGGGAGTACTCGATTCTACGGCGCTGCATCTCGTCTTTATGGTCGCGTCCTCCAAGGATGGCGTCAATTTTTGCCGCCGCCTTTCTGCCCGCCCCGATGGCGTCGGTGAGCAGGCCGACCTTTACGGCGTCGCCAACGGCAAAAATCTTCGGGTCCGATGTCTGGAAATAATCGTCGACCTTGATAAACCCGCGCTCGGTTTCGACGCTCTCGGGCAGGAAATCGAGTTCGGGCAAATCGCCAACCGAGATGATCACCGTGTCGGCCGGGATGACCTCGCCGGTCGTGAGTTCCAGCCCTTCTTCGGTTATGGCCTTGCTGAAGCAGGGCCACCGGAATTTGGCGCCGGCTTCCTCGGCCGCCTTGCGTTCCTTGCCAAACGAGAGCGGTTCCTGAATATCGACCAGGGTGACTTCTTCCGCCCCGAGCCTGTATGCTTCGGTGGCGGCGTCGCAGCCCACGTTTCCCGCTCCGATGATGAGCACGCGCTTTCCCACCTTGACCTGGCCCGCCTTGCTTCGGCGAAGGAATTCCAGGGCGGGGAGCATCTTTTCTTTCCCGGGTATCGGGAGGATTCTCGGCTTCTGGGCCCCGGCGGCGATCACGATGAAGTCGAATTCTTCCTTGAGTTCTTCCACGTCGGCCCTGTTGAGGCGCTGGCGCAGGTTCACGAGGGGAAGGGCTTTCCTTACGCGCTCGAGTTCGGCGCTGATCACCTCGTCGGGGATGCGCGATTTCGGGATGAGCGCGGAAATCTTTCCGCCGAGTTCGGCGTGCATGTCGTAGATTACGGCCTCATGCCCATGTTGGCGCAGTTGCCAGGCAATCGAGATGCCCGCGGGACCGCCGCCGATGACGGCGATTTTTTTGCCGCTGGGCGGCGGGAGTTCGGGAAGCTTCGCGCGGATGCTGGCCCTGCCGAGTTGGCTGACATCGACCGGGGCCATCCTCGCGGATTGCCGCGTACAGTTCATCATGCACAGATTGGGGCAAAGATAGCCGCAAACGGAAGCGGGGAAGGGCGTGAAGGCAAGGGCAAGGTCAACCGCCTCGTCCACTCGGCCTTCGCGGATCAGGCGCCAGCGCTCATGGACCGGTATGCCCGTCGGGCAGCTCATTTCGCAGGGGGCCGCGAATTTGCGGTTCTCCCACGCCGGAACGAAGCGGCGCAGAAAGCCGGTCGTGATCAAAGGGATCTGGCTCCTGTCGAAGTCGACGAGGTCGCCGATCAACCCGCCGCGCCCGAGTTCCGCGTCCCAGACGTCGTTTCGAAAAGATTGGATCGCGCGCCTGGGCCTCGAGAACTTCTCATTCGGCCCGCGTGCTTCGAGCACCTGCCACTCGTCGCGGTTGGCCAGATGATCGAAAAGGGCGATCCTGCCAATCGCGTTGAGATATTTTTCAAGATTTGCCGTCAGCCATTCCCAGTCCTCGTCGAGAATCGGGACCAGCTTGGCGTCCGGTTTGCTGTAGCCCTTGTGCGGGCCCCGGAAGTATATCCTTCCGCCCACCATCCCGACGCAGGGACGGTAGCCGAGCACATTTTCCGCATCCTGGGGATTATAGCCGCAGACCACGGCGATCCCGCCGGCCATGAATTCGGCGAAGTAGTCGCCCGTGCCGCCGAGCACCCACAGTTCGGGGGGATCGAACCGGGGATTTCGCTTGGTCATGGTCATGCCGCGCGCGCCGATATTTCCGGCGATATAGATTTTCCCCTGGGCCATGGCGTTTGCGATCCCGTTGGTCGCATGGCCGTGGACCACGATTTCGGCCCCGCCGTTGAGCCACCCGACGTCATCGGATGCCGGCCCGAGGATTTCGATCACGGTATTGGGAAATCCCATCGACCCGACGCGCTGGCCGGGGGAGCCGGTAACGCGCACGTGGACTTTTTCGCTTCCGGCCTTCCACAGCCTGCCGCCGATCCCGTGCTGCCCGAATGCTTCCACTTCGATGTGCCGGTAACCGTCCGCGACCGCCCGCTGCATTCTCTCTTCGAGGATGCGCGATTCTATGCGGTGGCCGTTTTCGACTCCGGAGAGGCGTAGTACCTGCTGACTTTGCATATGTAAACTCCGTTGGGGTCGGGGTTAGGGAAAGACGGCGCGCGGTCGCCTTGCCCGAATGCCCGGCCCGATCTTGCCGGTCCTAGACGACGTACTTTATCTGGAGACGCTGGGACGAGTTGTAATCGTCGATGGCCAGGGCGTCGGACATTCCGATGGGAAGCGAGGTCGATCTGCCGAGCGGCGCAACGATCTTCTTGAGCTCGGTGTCAAACGACAGGTACACGTCAACCACGCGCTCGGCCACCTTTTCCGGATCGAGCCGCCTGTAGAGGCGCGGGTCCTGCGAGGTGATCCCCTTCGGGCACAACCCGATGTTGCAGACGTTGCACCGGTCGGCTTCGGAACCCACGCACCCGGCCGCCGCCTGCATAATGTATTTTCCGACCTGGACCCCGCTGGCGCCGAGCATGATGAGCGCGGCGGCGTTTGCGGCGAGCTTTCCGTTTTTCCCGACGCCGCCTCCGGCGAAGAGCGGAATTTCGTTCTGTTTTCCGAGCTTTACCAGGTTAAGGTAGCAGTCGCGGATGTTGCTCGCGATGGGGTGTCCCATGTGGTCCATGGATACGGTGTACGCGGCCCCGGTGCCGCCGTCCTCGCCGTCGATCGAGAGGCCGCCCGCGTAGGCGTTTCTCGTGAGATTGTTCAAAACGGCAAGGGCGGTCGAGGTCCCCGAAATCTTCGGATAGACCGGGACCCGGAACCCCCAGGCCATGTACATGGACTGGATCATCTTCGCCACCGATTCCTCGATCGAGTACTTCGTCTGGTGGGTCGGCGGGCTGGGCAGGCTCACCCCGGCCGGAACGCCGCGGATCGCCGCGATGAGCTTGTTGACCTTGTACCACATGAGCAGGCCGCCGTCGCCAGGCTTCGCCCCCTGGCCGTACTTGATCTCGATGGCGCAGGGGTCTTCCTTCATCTCGGGAAGGGCGTGGATGATCTCGTCCCAGCCGAAATAGCCGCTCGCGATCTGGAGGATCGTATACTTGAGAAACCGGGAGCGCAGGAGGCGCGGAGGGCAGCCGCCCTCGCCCGTGCACATCCGGGCCGGGATGCCGAGGTCCTCGTTCAGGTAGGCGACGCCCATCTGAAGCCCCTCCCACATACTGGGAGAAAGGGCTCCGAAGGACATGCTGCCGATAATGAGCGGGTAGATTTCCCGCACCGGGGGAATCCAGCCCTGTTCCCTGAAAAGCTGGAGGCTTTCTTCCGGGGGCAGGATGCGGCCAAGAAGCGTTCGCAGCTCGAACTCGTGCCGCCCGGCATCGAGGGCCGGGTCGGTCAGCATCGAGATGCGGGTGAACTTGATGCGGTCAAGCGTTCCGATATTCAAGGAATCCGGTACGTTCCTGCGCCCGCCGCGGCTTCTCGCCATGCCGCCGCGATTGATGTGGTAGCGCTGCTTGTCGATTTCATCCGAGCGGTGAGGAATTATCGCGTTGTTGGGGCAGACCAGGTTGCACATGGCGCACCCGATGCACGCGTAGGCCGGATCGGTCTTCTGGCGTACTCCGTGGTAAACCGTGTAGACGTTTGACGAGGTGGTCGCCGGGCTGATTTCGGCCAGGCTGGGAATCTGGACGGACCTTTTCCGGTGCACGCCGAGCTCGATCGCCTGGACCGGGCACACGGCCGTGCAGCGCCCGCACAGCGTACATTTTTCCTTGTCCCATTGCACCTGCCAGAGCAGGTCCTTCACGCTCAGTGAAGAAGGGCCAATGGTTCCATTTGCGAACATATCCGGACCTCCGAGCGGTCAGAAGGAATCAAGACCGTATCAAGATGCATCGGCTGAAAATCTTTGCTCTTATCGCGATCGGGAACGGCGACGTCGAGGCCGCACATTTCCGAGGAGAAGACATACATGCCCTTCTTGCCCCCTACCACCGCGGGCCGCAGCTTTTTGCGGTCCTGGACAAGAAAGAGGGAGTTGTCGGCCAGGCGGCCCATCACGCAGTTGGGGCCGTCGATGATGAGCCTGCGGCACGAGTGCTTGAGCTGCTTGAGGAAGGCCCCGTCCGTATGCGCAGTCAGGTCGTCGTCCTGAAGCGGGGTGATCACATGCTTGTATGCTTCTATCCCGAGCCCGAGGCGGCGCACCGTGTAGTGGGCGATGTGGGTGAAGACCTCCGAGTCGGACTGGTAGCCGATATAACCCGGAAAGCCGCGCGACTGCAGGAATTCGCGAATGGGCACAAACGCCGTGTTCTCGCCGTTTGTCATCGAGGCGATCCCCTGGATGAAGAAGGGATGGCAGGCATACAGGTTGATGGCGTAATTGGTGTTCTGCCGGCCCTGGGCCAAAATCACGCGCGCGCGCAACTCCTCGTGGTCGAGCCGGAGGTATTCGGCGACCTTGAGAGGGTCTCCGATCTCCTTTATCATGATCACGTCCGGCCAGAAGCTGTAGATGATCATGTCTTCCTCTTCGAGGCCCATCTGCCTCAACTGGAGCCGGGTCTTGAGGAGGCGGTATTCGAGTTCGGCCTGTTCCAGTCCTTCCCACGCTTCCGGATACTCGTAGGCCCGGATGAGATAGACATCGCGCTTGGGCGTGCCGGGAGGCGGCGTCTTGGGCGTCTTTATGGAAAGCTTGTGCTTGGTCATGAAGCCAAGGTTCATCATGTACTGGTCGAGGCGCTTCATACCCTCGTTTGTGAATATCCCCGACAGGATCGGAGCTCCCTTGAGTTCCTCGAAGGGCCCGCTAAGATCGCTCAAAAACAGGCCCACACCCGAGCCGTCGTGTCCTTCCCGCATCACGTCCAGGGCGTGCATGGCCAGGAAGGGAGACTGAGGCTCTTCACTCGTCATCGCGAACAAACGGCACATTGCGTTGTGTTCTCCTTAAAGAAAATACGCTCACCCGTTCGAGAGTGAGCGAGCAGACAGTCTGAAGAGGTTCTGGCGCAAACAAGGCGAAACTACGGGGAAAACCTGGGCGGAAACACCTCTTGCGGCCTGAAACGGAACCATTATCGCGAATTCAAAGAAATCCGGCAAGGGGGGTGTTCCCGCAGCCGGAGTTAGCAATACTGATGTTTATCAAGCGGTTAACAGTATGGATTAATATCCGAAATTCTCAATTTACCAAATATAACCACATATTAGCAAGCCAAATCTGATGCCCCGCGCCGGACCAAAGGGGTGAGGGGGACAGGTTGTGAATAAATAACATATTCAGATGAAAAGTATAGAGAAAGTAGCTTTTTGACCGGCTGCTTTTGGCTGACGATCCCGGCTTGCGGAAGTGCGAAAAAACAAATCGGCGCCTGCTTGAGTATTCTTGCAGCAATATTAACATATATGTTAACATTTCGCTGATGACCCGGAATGATGGTGGGGGTGGCGGGTGAAAACACACAAGGAAATGATTGCCGAATGGAGAAGAGATCCCGAGTTCAGGGCTGAATATAACGCCTTGGCGGAGGAGATTGCCGTTTTCGATGCGCTGGTTGAGGCCCGCAAGGCCGCGGGATTGACCCAGGCGGAAGTCGCAAAGCGCATGGGAACCAAGACCCCCGCGATAGCTCGCCTGGAATCCTCCGGCGGAGCGCGGAAACCCTCTCCGAGTCTCAACACCTTGCGCCGGTATGCCGATGCCGTGGGTTGCGAGCTGGAGATAAAGCTTGTTCGCCGCGATTAACAAAGACGACAGTCCGAGCTTCGACCCGGAAGTCCTTGACCGAAAGGGAGATAGAGCTTTCCGGCTAATCTCCTTTTTGTTTGAAATCAACTATAAGCGGTGAGCGGGAGGCTTCCCACGTTCCTTTGGCCTGGTTTGTTCCCCGGGAAAAAGCGAGGTAGCTGTACTGGCCGTAGTGGGTGATCTTGCGGGCGGCGGCGGTGATGGAATCGGCGTTTGTGCCCGGTAGCGCGTGGAACAGGGCGGTGAGTTTGCCGTCGCGGGCGGGGTCGTTGAAGACGATAAAAAGGTTGTCGGCGGTGTCGCTCGAAAAGGAGCCGTCAAGGGCAAATTCGTCAGCGGACACCTTCAGTCCGGGCGGAGCTGAGGCAAACAGGTCCCTGAGCCTGTCCGATTGCGGAAATCCGAAAAACAAAACGTCCCGATCGCTGATTTCCCGTAAATCGACATCCTGTTCGCGCACGATCCGGGTGCCGGAATGGTTCAAGCCCGCGAGCAAGATTTTGAACGCGCCGGCCGCCTCGGCGGAAGTCCCGGCCCCGAGAATCGCGACGAGGCCGTCCGAGCTTTTCACGCTGTTTACCGTCGCGGGAATCTCCTCGGGGTAGAGAAGGCGGAACACTTCGGCTTCCGGGTCGAGCGCAAGCTTTTCCGGCGCGCCGTCGCTGTGAAGGGCAAACGGCGAGGATGCCCCGCTTATTTTCACTCTTGAATCGATGCTTCCTCCAGCCGAGGCCGCCAGTCTGAGCTTCGCGTCCAGGTCAAAGAAAGGCGGGTCCTGGACGACGGCGCCCCTCACTTCCCAGCCGGCCCCGCTTTTTTGCGCCGAAACGTCCCCGAGTTTGAGCTTCGGCGCTCCGCCGCGGGCGATCCACTGGTCGAAAAAGAGCTTCGATTCGCGCTCGTCCCACCCGCCTTCCGCGACGAAGACCTTCCTGAAATCCTCCCACGACGTTTTCACCTGGAACCTCTTTGCGTATATTATGCGAAGCGAGCGCCAGAACGACTCGTCGCCCACTTTTTGCCGGATCATGTGGAAAAGGAACGCCGCCTTCCCGTATCCGACGGCCCTGCCGGCCGGGTCGGTGCGCCCCAGGAAGCGGGCGAGCGGAATGTCCCCGTGCGGCGCGGCCAGTGTGGCGTAGTCCCGCAGGATGCGGCGGCGGTAGTTCTGGGCCTCATCGGCCGAGGCAATTTCGAGGGAGAGATAGTCGGCGACATAGGTCGTGAGCCCTTCCGACCAGTTGCCGGATTCGTAGTCGACCGGCACGCCGTTTCCCCACCAGCAGTGGGCGATTTCATGCCTGAGGCTGGTCCGGGGAATAAACGGGAGGCGCAGGACCTGGGAGCCCAGCAGGGTGTAGGAGGGAAATCCGTAGCCCGTGGGAAAGAAATTCTCGACAACGGCGAATTTCGGGAAAGCATACGGACCGTGGAGGTCCTCGTAGAACTTCAAATGAGAAGTTGCGGCCTCGATATAGGTCTCGGAAAGCGTCGGGGCCGCGCGGCCGTCAAGGCTGGAAGCTGCTCCCGCGGGTGAACCTGGTTCAGGGAAGAAATAGGTGTATACAGGCGCGCGCCCGGGCTTCCCCGAGCGGATCGAATATTTCGCTGCCGAAAGCGCCGGTCCCAGCGCGAGGCCCTCGACCTTCCAGGAGGAGATGCTCTTATCGTGCTCGTCCCGGTGTCCGATCAGCTCACCGGCGGTTACCGCATAAACCCCGCGCGGAGCGATGACCTTTATCTTGAAAGAATTCGCGCCTTCGATCCGTGGATACCATCCCGAGTCCGGAAGCAGGAAAACGCCTTTATCCGATATCGTGCCCTCGACCCCGAATCCGGGGTTGTCGAAGCTGGCGGGATCTGAGGGGACCGGGTCGTTGAATGCGGCCTCGAAAGCGATGCGGACGGCAACGGGTTTTCCGGGAGACAAGCGACCCGGCGGGATGGTCAGTATACCGGACCGGAAAGAATACCGCGCGGCGGCCTCATTCACCATAACCGATCCGATTCGGGCATTTTCGGCCAGAAGGAACGCCATTTCCCCGGGAGGCATGCCGTCGATGCGGATCACATCCAGGCCGATGAGTTTATGTGATTGCAGGTCGAGTTCGACGGTCAGGTCATGCCGGAAAGCGGCCGCACAGGCGGCCGTCGCGCAGCATAGAAAGATAAGGGCCGCCGCCGCGGTGAAAAGATAGACGGAAGGTCTGTTTGATATGGTCCTAATTAGATATCGCCCCATGCGCACTCTTGAAAGTCCAGAATTTGTTGCCGAGAAAATTAACGCACAACGCGCAGGAAATTGCCAGCGCCTGTCCCGGTTCCGGTGAAATATCCAGGCCGTTTACGAACAAACTGAGCGAGCCGAGGTTGATAAGAAAAGACGCCAGGTTGACTGTGACGAACTTGGCGAATTCAATATCGGTGCGCGCGTCCCTGGTCCGAAAGGTCCAGTGTTTATTCCAGACAAAGCTGTTGAGCACACCCGAGCAGTAGCCGATTGCGGACGCCGCAAGATAGTGCATGCCCGGATAGCGAATCAGCACCAGGAACACGCCGTAGTGAATTCCGCTGTTAAGAAGACCCACGGCGCAAAACTTGAAGAACTGAATCAGGGTTTTACTGTTGTCCAAAGTTGATTTCCTCGTCGACTATATACAGCGGTCTTCCCTTGATCTCCTCGTATACGCGGCCGAGGTATTCCCCGATAATTCCCAGGCAGATCAGTTGCACGCCGCCAAGGAACAGGATCGCCACGAAAACGGACGCCCAGCCGGGGATAGCGCTTTCAGGGAAGAAGAATTTTATGAAGATGCCGTAGACGATCATGGCGAAACTCAGACCGGAGGACAAAAAACCGAACGCCGAGGCCACCTTGAGCGGGGCATGAGAAAAGGAGAGAATCCCGTCCGAGGCAAATCTCAGCATTTTGCGCAAGGGATACTTGGTCTTGCCGGAGTGTCTTTTTTCTCTTGTATATTCGACTTGGCATTGCCTGAAGCCGATCCAGCTCACCATACCGCGAAGGAACCTGGTCTTCTCGTGCATCCGGTTCAAATGATCGACGACCCTTCTGTCCATGAGGCGGAAGTCCCCGGTATTTTGGGGGATCTTTACCGGCGTGAGTCTGGACAGGACCTTGTAAAACAGGGATGCGGTAACGAGTTTGAAAAAGGACTCCCCCTGCCTTTTCTTTCGCACGGCATAGACGACCTGGTTTCCCTCGCGCCATTTTCCGACCATCTCGGGTATGAGTTCCGGTGGGTCCTGGAGATCGGCGTCCATTACCACAACTGCCTCGCCCACGGCCCGTTCGATCCCGGCTGAAATGGCCACCTGGTGCCCGAAGTTGCGCGAAAAGCTTATCAGCTTCACTCGCGAGTCCCTTTTGCAAATGCCTTTCGCCAGTTCGGCGGTCCCGTCCCGGCTGCCGTCGTTTACCATGAGGATTTCGTATTCAACGCTCATCCGGTTCAAAACGGCGGCAAGGCGGGAATGCATCTCCTCGATGACCGCTTCCTCATCAAACAAGGGAACGACTACGCTAAGGGCCGGGGGCATTTCATTGCCTTCCATTCGATATTTGCACGGTTGAACCGGTATGCCTGTAAACCATGAACTCGTCTATTATGGTGATCAGTTCATAATCCATGAAGAGCTTTTCGCTGAGGACGGCGGTCGCGGCCGGATGCGCCTTGAGATAGCCCACCGTGGGGGACTTGACGATAAATGCCGGATCTTTCGCCAGCAGTTCGGAAAGCTCCGATTCCACGGTGGCAGACGGCCCCGAAGCGGCCTTCACCAGGTACTCTTTCCCGATATTGTTGGGGTGTGTAACCAATCTCGACAACGGCTTGGTGTTTTGGAACCAGTGGACGATATGGCCATTCATGAAATAAACCGGCCCGTTTTCGGGATTGACCTCTTTAAGAAAGTCGGCAAGCTCATAGGTCGGACCGTACGTCAGCCGCTCCCCGGCCATGGCCCGCAACGCGACGGGTTTATAGGCGGCCAGGATTGCGGATGCTGGCGACATCAGGGATAAGATCAGGGCGCCGGCAACAATTACCTTCTTCCGCGCGCCCAACAGGTAATCGAGGAAGATGGCGGCAACCAGGCAGACGAAGGGGAGGGCCTGGACAAGATAATGCCCGTAGGCTTCGCCGGTTTTCAGTATGGATAGGAGTGTTGCGAGCATGAAGAAAATCACGATGGACATGCGGGCCCTGGTCGTTTCCGCAAATCGCTTCCATGTAAGGAGAATATAGACCAGACCGCCCAGGAACCCGACCAGAAGAAGCGCATTTTGAAGAAGATAGCCCGGGTCCGCAAAACGCGCCAAATGTGTGTAAACGGCCTGGACGAGGCTCAACTGCGACGAGGCATACTTGAGCGGAGCTTCATACATCGTGACCAGGAAAAGCTTTTCTTTCCCGGAAAGAAGAAACGGGAGAAAACATAGCGCCGCCGGAATGGCTCCACCGGCGATGTAGGCCGCCATCCGCCGGACCGCCCCGGCTTGTGAGCGTAAGACTCTTCCCCACAGCAGAAAGATTCCCGCAAGAACAGCCATGTATGCCAGATTCAGCCGGATCATGCAGGCCGCCGATATGAGCATGCCTGCAAAGAAGATGTCTCCGGTCCTGAGTTCGTCTTTGAGAAACAGAAGTGCCGCTCCCGTCAATGGAACAAGGGCAATGATTTCCGAGGTCGTCCCTCCGCCGGACGGGGACAGGGCGCTGAATACGATGAGGAGAAGCGCGGCGATGAACCCCGTGCGGGAATTGCGTGTCTTTTCCCCCGACAGATAAACAAAGTAGGAGGCCAGGAGCACGCAGAGCGCCCCCCCCAGGCGGACAGCCGGGATCGTCTTGCCGAAAAAAGATATTATCATCGCAAAAGCGAGGAGCAACAGGGGAGGCTTGACGTCCCAGAGTTTTTCGTAGGGCAAATTGCCGTCCAAGATATCTTGCCCCATCAATATAAAAGTGCTCTCATCGGGATCGATCACATCCGGGAAGAAAAACGGCAGCCGCACCAGCAGCGTAAAGAAGGTAAGGATGAGAAAAATCTTCATCCTTGAAGGGCCTTGAATCATGGCCTTCCTTTTGGGAATAATCCGATAACATCGATCACAATCGGGACCGGCCGGTTGATCGTTCACAATGCCCTGGCGGGAGTGGCGCTACACTCCCCGCGGCAGGGGAGAAGAGGCACGCCGCATTGTCTCGCTTTGCGGATTGCGCAATGCGCGCGGAAGTACTTGAAGAAAACCTCGTCCCGGCAAACGGTTTTCGCCGGTAAACAGTTAAAACTATAACCCCGCTTTCATTTTTCTCAACCAGTTGCGGCGACTTTGCCGACATTTATTGTCAACATCCTTGGATGGACGGAGGATAAATGTCGATGCGGCTTTGAGGCGAATGGGGGATTCAACGTCGAGGGCGGGCCTTCCAGCCCGCCGGGGAAAGAACGTGGGGTTTCACCGGACGGCAGGCTGGAAAGCCTGCCCCACGGCCATGGTTCATTGGAGATATACGAGTTGCGTGACCTCTATTCCGCTATTCCGCAATACGCAGGCAGACCAATAAGCCTGCCCCACGGCCATGGTTCATTGAAGATATACGAGTTGCGTGACCTCTATTCCGCTATTCCGCAATACGCAGGCGGACCAATAAGCCTGGCCCACGGCCATGGTTCATTGCAGATATACGAGCTGGTTGACCTGTATTGCGCCCGTCGCCGTTGTGCGGCACGGGGCGGCTCTTATCTGTAATTCTGCGGCCCGCGCTACTCGACCTGGCTGTGCCGGTTGCTGGAGCAACCGGTCTGCCCGATGAGATAGATCCCCGCGGCGTCCGCAAGTAGTGAGCCCAGGGTTTCGATGGATTTGCGGAAGGGGGTGTTCCTGACGTACTGCCAGCGGGTGTCGCCGCTGTGGTTTTCGGGCATGTCGATATTATAGAGCACGGGCGGCTGGAGATCTCGAAGGCTGGATGCGTGCACCCGCAGCCAGGCGTCGCCGGTCGGGAGAACGTCGGTAATGTACTCGACGGCCACGTGGCCGTTGTCGAATATGCTCGTGGTGAGCTTGCGCCCTTCCTCGAAATTGCCGATGGTTGCGTCGGGCAAGACCTGGGCGAGGCGCCAGCCGGCCAGGACCAGGTTTTTCCCCATGTGGTTGAGGCTCGACGGGATGCCTTCCGCGAGGTCGCCGAAGAAGGCGTCTTTGAACTTGCCGGCGGCATAAACCAACCGGTCCTTAACCCCTTGCGGGGCCTCCGCTTTATCCGGATGGTAGGACCCCAGGCTCAAGGCGCTTCCCAGGTCCTTGAAAAAATTGACCACGGTCCCGACAAACCCCTTGGTGCGCGCTTCCTTGATTTCGTTGTCGCGACCCCTGTAGAGGAAATTCGAGCCCAGGAAAATATTGCCGACAAAGTTCTTGATATTTCCCACCACGGAGGAAAAATTTTTCCCGATCCTGCCGAAAAACGAGCGCTGTTCCGGGGAATTCTCGACGACCTTTTTTTCGTCATGATAGTAGTTGCGCCCCCCGGGATTGCGAAGAAGCTGGTCGTCCTTGTACTTCTCGAAATCGCTCATTTGTGCCGGCACCGCCGCGGGGGTTGTTCCGGGCGCGATGGCATTTGACGCTGTGGTCCGCTCCATTGCCTGCTGGTATGCGGCGGCGGCTTCTGCCTCATTCGGCCCCGCTTTCAAAGATTTGGACGGTGAAAAAATGGCGGGACCCCGCAGGGCTTCGTGCCCAAACTCCGTCCCCTCCGGCACTATGGGCCGGGCCTCCGACATGAGCCCCGTCCCGGGCCGGACCTCGGGAACAAGCCGCCCCTCCGGCCGAGGGCCGGAATACTCCATTGCGGCAGCCTTGAGCGCCTTGTCAAACCCCTGACCATCGTTTACGGGCGACGCCATCGGCGTCCCGAACGTAAGCTCCGGCAGGTCCGCATGGGATACGGGATCAGGTTTCATCCAGCCCTCTTATCGAGGAAAAGCAGTCCCGAAACGGGAGGTGTTCTCGAAAATTTAGCAATACTTGTGCCAGCCGCTTGCGGCTGCGGGGAGGCTTTGCAGCCTTCCGGCCGCGGATCGGCTTTCCGGCCTGCGTGTGGTTGTGGGGCAGGCTTTCCAGCATGCATGTGGTCGTGGGCAGGCTTTCCAGCCTGCCGGCAAAGGAGCATGGGGCCTTTATCAGAGGGCAGGCGGGAAGGGGCCGTTACCAAGTCACGGGAAGGGGCCGTTGCCAAGTCTTAGTACCACGTTTTGTTATACTTCAGGTCCGGGCGGAAAACTCTGAGACCGTCATTCCCGCAGGGTTTTGGGCGGGAATCCAGCATCTTTGTTTTTGCAACCGCCTGGAAAGACACTGGATTCCCGCCCAAAACCCTGCGGGAATGACGGTCCTTGGGTCCCGGGCTTAACCATGAGTGCATTACGGTTTTACCGCAATGGATTTGGGCAACAGCCCGGGAAAGCCCGCCCCACACAGGGTCTGCGTTAGGCGAGCCGTATTGGATTTGGCGGGGCTGCGATGCACTTCGGGATATCGTTGCGTGGGCGGGGATCTGTCGGTTGAAGCGCCGGGCTGCCCACATAATCGCCTTCCAGGGCCTCACCGGCCATCACCGCAAACAGTGGGCGCTCATAATCCAACCAGGATTATCCAATTACGTGGCGCGGGTGCGGTGGAATCGCTAAACGGTGGATCTTCCTGTTGTATAATAACGTTCTTTATACACAATCAGGCGATTCAAATTGGTGTGGGCAACCCTGGCGCAGGTGAATTATAACCGCAAATTCAGATAATGCCAATGCGCGGTGACACATTCCCGCCTGATTCGACCTACGACGGCGAAACCACCCACGACGCAAACCACCCACGACCGCGAAACCACCCGCGATTCTTGACCCGTGCCCGTCCGTGCACTATCCTTTGGCTGACATTGAAATGAATTACCGGCCCTGCGGAGGGCAAAGTCATGGAAAACGTGAGCTTTTCAAGGAAAATCAGTTCTTCTCCCGGTTGGGGCCGCTTTGCGCAACAGGAGGTATGGGAAATGTGGAAAGTACTGATTACCCCGGCTACCTACGAGAGTATCCATGAAGCGGTCGAGCGGGCGTTCGAGCTTTTTCCGCTGAAAATGCAAGGGAAAAAGGTCCTGATAAAACCCAATGTGCTCAGGGCTTCGCAGGCCGGGGAGGGCATCGTCACCAACCCGGCGGTCCTTCGCGCCGTGGTGGACAAGGTCGAGACGATGCGGCCCGCGTCGATAATCGTGGGCGACAATCCCGGGCTTTTCGATTACGGAGCAAACGAGGAGAGCTTCAGGAAAACCGGCCTCATGGATGCGGCCAAAGGCTACTATCAAAACATTGGCGACGAGTCGCGGCCGGTTGATTTCAACCCCACTTTCATGCCCGTGGTAAGCCCCTCGGCGGCCGTCCTCGATGCCGACATAATCATCAGCCTCCCGAAATTCAAAACACACGGCCTGACCGTCATGACCGGGGCGATCAAGAACAGCTACGGAATCCTGCCAGGGGCCCAGAAAGCCAGGTTGCACAAAGCGGCGGGCAATCCCGAGCGCTTTCACGATCTCATAGTCGACGTTTTCCGCCTGCGGGCGCCGGACCTCTTTATCGTTGACGCCGTGGTGGGCATGGAGGGCAATGGCCCGGCTTCCCCCGAGCTGAGGGATATCGGCCGGGTGCTCGCCTCCGACAATGCCGTGGCCCTCGATGCCGTCATTGCGAAAATGATGGGCTGCGAGCCGGGGCTGCTGCGGTTTCTCCGCAGGGCCAAGGAATTGGGCCTCGGCGACTACGATCTCGATCGGATTGAAATTATCGGGGAACTGACGCCGATCCCCAACTTCAAGCTTCCTCCCCTGGGAGGCGAGGCCATTCTTGACAACGAAACCATTCAGGCCCTGCTGCACGGCCGAACGGTCCTGCGGCCCAAGGCCGATCCCGAGTCATGCACGGGCTGCGGCGCCTGCGTCGATCACTGTGCCGTGTCCGCGCTTGCAATTGGGCCTCAAGGATTTCCGGTTGTGGACGCGGACACCTGCATCACCTGTTTTTGCTGCCAGGAGATGTGTCCCGAAAAAGCCATCGCCCTCACATGAGCGTTTCAGATTATCTCTTGGGCTTATTGCTGGAATTACCGCGCCCGGCCTCTTACCATTAAAACATGAATGGAGTTTCCCGGCCGGTTCGTGTTCCGGCCGGGAAAAAACAAGAAGCTTATCTGATCGGAGATCCTGGATGAAGGCAAAATACGCTGTCCGTGCCGCCCTGGTTTGGACTTTTATGCTCGTTTATCCTCTCGTGGCCCTTGCCGCCGATCTGTCGCCGATCCAGCTTCCCGCCCCCCGGATGGAAGGGGGAAAACCCCTGATGCAGACGCTGAAGGACCGCATGACAACGCGCACCTTTAGTGAAGAAAAGCTGCCGGTGCAAACCTTGTCGAACCTTCTGTGGGCCGCATTCGGCATAAACCGGCCCGACGGCAGGCGCACCGCCCCATCGGCAAGGAACTGGCAGGAGATGGATGTCTATATCGCAACCGCTGAGGGTCTTTACGTCTATGACGCCAAGGCGAATGTTTTGAATCCGGTTTCGGCCAGGGACCTCCGGGCCATGACCGGCACGCAGGCATACGTGCGGGAGGCATCGATCAGTCTTATCTATGTGGCGGATTATTCGAAAGTCGAGGGCGGAGGAATGGACCAGAATGTACTGGTGGGCGCCGATACGGGCTTCATTGCCGAGAATGTGTATCTCTATTGCGCATCGGAAGGCCTGGCAACGGTCGTGCGCGCGAGTATCGACAGGGATGCGCTGGCAAAAGAGATGAAATTAAAGCCCCGGCAGAAGATCATCCTCGCCCAGTCGGTGGGGTATCCGAAAAAGTAGCGCAATGCGCGATTACGACAGGAGAGCATTACATGCCCAATATCACGACCAAGGACGGCACGCGGATTTATTACAAGGATTGGGGTGGCGGACAGCCCGTGGTTTTCAGCCACGGTTGGCCGCTGAGCGCGGATGCCTGGGAGGACCAGATGGTGTTTCTGGGTGCGCACGGATACCGCTGCATCGCCCATGACCGCCGGGGCCATGGCAGATCGAGCCAGCCCTGGGACGGCAACGACATGGACACCTACGCCGACGACCTCGCGACGCTCGTCGAATCGCTCGACCTGAAGAACGCGATCCACGTCGGCCACTCCACGGGCGGTGGCGAAGTCGCCCGCTATATCGGACGCCATGGCGCCAAACGTGTGGCCAAGGCCGTGCTGATCGGAGCGGTCCCGCCGTTGATGCTGAAAACCGCCGCCAACCCCGGCGGCCTCCCCATCGAGGTCTTCGACGGTATCCGAGCTGGCGTTATCTCCGACCGATCTCAGTTCTTCCGGGATCTCACCGCGCCTTTCTACGGCGCCAACAGGCCGGGCTCCAAAGTCTCGCAAGGCCTGCGGGACTCGTTCTGGCTCCAGGGGATGCAGGCCGGTTTCAAGGGCGTCCTCGACTGTATCAAAGCGTTCTCCGAGACGGACTTCACTGAAGATCTCAAGAAGTTTGACGTGCCGACCCTGATCATCCACGGTGATGACGACCAGATCGTGCCGGTCGGCGCCTCGGCGCTGCTCTCGTCCAGGATCGTCAACGGCGCCGCGCTGAAAATTTATCCGGGCGCTCCGCACGGCCTGTGTTCGACCCATAAGGAACAGGTCAACGCGGACCTGCTGGCGTTTTTCAAAATGTAGGCGACCAGACGACGCGGCCTGGCCCATGAATGGAAAGGTGGGCAGAATTTTAGATAGGCCGACACCACCGTGCTTTCCCGCCCGCTCAGGATTCAAGGGTCCGGCAAGCTCGGTGCGCTTCCTTATGAACCTCACCAGGGGGCTGCTTGGATATCCGGCATGTACGGGGGCGGGATTTGGGGGGGCTGTTGCCCAAAGAAATATTCAAACTGCGCGACTATTGAGCCGGACGTGAGTCCCCCTCCCCGCGAAAGCAGAGGTTAGGGGAGGGTGTCGAAATCTCAGGTACTTACGACCCTCTCCCCCAGCCCCTCCCGCCAAGGGAGGGGAGACCTCCGGCCTGTTTTGGCCATACCAGTCGCAACTCTTGCATTTGGGCAACAGCCCGTTGGATGAACCCCTTCGGGAATATCTTCTTACGGGCTGGAAGGGTACCACTGTCCGGGCATCTTGAGCATCTGTTCGTAGTGTCCCGTTTCGATGCGCGCCATGTACCAGACGATATTGAAGCTGGATAGCACTCCGATCGGGCGTTTCGGTCCGGCGTGCGGGTCAACGATTATCAGATGTTCGAATTTTGTCCATCGCATGAGGTCGATCGCCTTTTCAACCGGCCATTGCGGGTCCACCTCGAACTTGTACGGCCGCATGGCATCTTCGGCGCGTATTTGATCCAGGTCTTCCCCGTAGAATCGAATAACGGCCAGCCTGGAAACAAGGCCCCAAACCTCACCGGAAACGTCCACCACGACCACGGGGCGGTGCTGGTTCGCTTTCATGGTCCGGACCACGTGGCTGACGCTGTCGTCAATATAGCAGACGATAACCTCGCGATCCATGAGATCGCATACCCGCATCATGGCTGATCCCCGTTGTGATTGGCCGCCATCTTTTCGATGATGTCCTCCACATGAAGCATTCCAAGAACGGCTTTGCTTCCGGGTCGGTCCGACACCACGACCAGGTGTTCGACCTTCCGCTTGTCCATCAGGTGAATGGCCTCTCTGAGGGGAGAATTGGCGGTGACGGTGAGGGTCTTGGGCAGCAGGATTTCCCTGGCGGTGGTCTTGTCCAGGTTCTTGCCGAAGGTCTTCAAGATGCTCCGGGCGGAAACGATCCCCAAAACCTCATGACTTTGGTTGATGACCACGCAGTAGCGCGATGAGTTCACCGCCATGATCTGGGCCAATTGCCTGATGCTGGCCTCCTCGCCACAGGTGATGGCGCCCTTTCGCATCAGGCGCATAACTCTTTCTTCCATCGTTCGCCTTTCCTGATCGCATCTTCTTACGCGGAGTTCCCGCTGAATCCGCATCTTGTTCTTGTATCCACCCATGGCATGGAAAGCAAGCCAAAATTTCAGACCTGGTCCGGGGCCCGGGACCCCGGCGATGCCGCGCGGCGCGGGGAGAAGTGCCCTGGACATTGCAACCATTCGCGGGGCAGCTATGCCGTGAACCCCCCATCGATGCGGAGGCCGGCCCCTGTCACGTAGGCCGCCTCGGGGCCGGCCAAATAGGCCACCAGGGATGCAATCTCGGCGCAGGGTCAAATAATATCGGCCGGAAACGGCCACCCCTTCAAATCCGCGGGAGCCGGGCCGCGTTGCTTTTAGCGGATGCGTGCGGGAAATCCTTTTTTTATCTTCGTTTTTTTCCGATATGTTGTACAATCGGCTGACATCCAGGATATGGGCTGTGTTCCGCTCCTGCCCGGCCATTGCGGGCAAAAGGCCGATTATTGCTGCAAATTCAAAGTGATATTGCCTTGACAGGACCGGGGCTTCCCTGATATTTACCTGGCCGGTTTTGAGTTTCAACTCGCCCGGATCCTTTTAGGGACCGGGACACTTGTGTCTTTGAGATGTAAAGGAGAACTCGATGCGCATCATCAGCAGCATTGTCGAGATGCAGCAGCAGGCGGACCGCTGGCGGGCGGAGGGAAAGAAAATCGCGCTCGTTCCCACCATGGGCTACCTTCATGAAGGACATATCAGCCTGATGCGGACAGTCCGCGCGCGGACCGAAGCGGTGGTTGCAAGCATTTTCGTAAATCCCACCCAGTTTGGTCCGAGCGAAGATTTTGCCAGCTATCCGAGAGACTTCGAACGCGATTGCAGGCTTTCGGACGAAGTCGGGGTGGACGTAATTTTTGCGCCCGAAGCCGGTGAGATGTATCCCTCGGGGTCCCAGACCCACGTGGATGTGATGGAAGTGACGAAGCCTCTTTGCGGCAAGAGCCGTCCGGGGCACTTTCGCGGCGTGACCACGGTTGTGGCCAAGCTTTTCAATATCGTGAAGCCGCACCAGGCGATTTTCGGCGAGAAAGATTTCCAGCAGTTGACGACGATTCGGAGAATGGTCGCCGATCTCAATATGGATATAGAAATCATCGGCCACGCCATCGTTCGGGAAGCGGACGATCTGGCCATGAGCAGCCGCAACGTGTATCTGAGTTCGGAAGAACGCAAGAAGGCGCTGCGGTTGAATCTTGCATTAAAAGAGGCCCAGGGCCTCGTTGACGGGGGGGAGAGGCAAAGCGATCGGATTTTGGCCCGAGTAAGAGAGGTTTTACAGCCGGGCGAAGACGTGCGTATCGATTACGCGCAGCTCTGCCGTCCGGATACCCTGGAGGATGTGGTCCGCATCGAAGATTGTGCGCTGCTCGCCCTTGCGGTGCGCGTCGGTGCGACCCGACTCATCGACAACCGAATCCTGACAGTTCAATCCTCATAGTCCTGTTGATGTGGAATCTGCGAAATCCCCGGGAGGAAAAACCGTGCAAAGACTCTTGCTCAAATCCAAAATACACCGTGCTCGTATCACCGATTCGAACCTTCACTACGAAGGAAGCCTCACGATAGACGCCGATCTGATGAAGGCGGCCGATATCCTGCCCTACGAGCAGATTAAGATTTACAACGTGAACAACGGCGCCCGGTTCGACACCTACGCCATCGAGGGCCCGGCCGGAAACGGCGACATTTGTCTCAACGGCGCGGCGGCCAGGATGGGTGCGGTCGGCGACTTGGTTATAATCGCGACGTACGGCCATTACAATACGGCGGAGATTGCCGCGCACGAGCCCAAAATCGTGATGGTGGATTCCCGCAACAAAAGGGGCGGGGAAAAAGCTTCGGCGGATTTGACTTTGATCAAATAGACGTTAACGGACGGGAACTCGTTGCCCGATGCCGGTTGCCGGATGAGACGTTGCCGGTCTTGCCGGGCGCCGGGGAGCATCGGGCATTTGTCGCGCCTCCCGCCCGATTATTTGTGTGGCATTTACTATTGAGGGAGGAAAGAGTCCTAATGTCGATGACCAGCTATCTTTTTTCGTCCGAATCCGTCACCGAGGGGCATCCCGACAAGGTGGCGGACCAGATTTCAGACGCCGTTCTGGATGCGATCATAGCCGAGGACAAGACGGCGCGCGTGGCCTGCGAAACCCTGGTGACGACCGGGATGGCCTTTGTCGCCGGTGAGATTACCACGACCACGTATGTGAATATTCCGGATATCGTGCGCGAGACCATTAAGGACATAGGCTATAACGATTCCTCGATGGGTTTTGACTGGGAGACCTGCGCGGTTCTCACCAGCATCGACAGGCAATCGCCCGATATCGCCATGGGAGTCAATCCAGGCGAAGGGCTCTTCGAGGAACAGGGCGCCGGGGACCAGGGCCTGATGTTCGGCTTTGCATGCAACGAAACGCCGGTCCTCATGCCCATGCCGATCTACTATGCCCACCGGGTCGCCCGGAAGCTCGCCGAGGTGAGAAAGAACGACGTGCTCGATTTTCTACGGCCCGACGGAAAGAGCCAGATTACGGTCGAATACCTTGACAGCAAGCCCGTGCGCGTGGACACGGTCGTCGTCGCCGCCCAGCACACGCCGAAGGTATCGTATTCGAGCTTGCGCGAGGGCATCATCGAAGAGGTCATAAAGAAGGTAATCCCGGCCGAGTTGATGGACGACAAGACGAAATTTTATATCAACACGACGGGGCGCTTCGTCGTCGGCGGTCCGATGGGTGATTGCGGTCTCACCGGAAGAAAGATCATCGCGGACACCTACGGCGGGCAGGGGAGCCACGGAGGCGGCTGTTTTTCCGGGAAAGACCCCTCGAAGGTCGACCGGACGGCATCCTACATGGCCCGCTACGTGGCGAAAAATATCGTTGCCGCCGGACTTGCCGACCGGGTGGAAGTGCAGGTTGCCTACAGCATCGGCGTTGCGGAACCGGTGTCGCTGATGATCGATACATTCGGCACGGGCAAAATCCCGGCCGACAGGATTTCGGAAATCGTGCGGGAAGTGTTCAGCTTCAAGCCCGTGAACATGATAAAGCATCTGCGACTCATGCGGCCGATCTACCGAAAAACTTCGTGCGGCGGCCATTTTGGAAGGAACGATCCGGATTTTACCTGGGAAAAAATCGACATGGCCGACGTTTTGAGGGACAAGGCGGGAATCTAGCGTCGATATTTATTTTTGCCGCTGACGGCCGGCTTCCGGCTGGCGGCGGCTTTTTCATGCCGTTTTTCCGAGACGGCATCGTATATTTAGGAAAGGAGACTTCATGGATTTTGACGTTAAAGATCAGGGGCTTGCCGAAAAAGGGCGGCTGCGGGTCGAATGGGCCGCGCAGTCCATGCCGGTGCTCCGGTCTATTCGGGAAAGGTTTGCCTCCGAAAAACCCCTGGCGGGGATCCGCATGGCCGCCTGCCTCCACGTGACTACCGAGACCGCGGCCCTTGCTCAAACGCTCAAGGCCGGCGGCGCCGATCTGCGTATCTGCGCCTCGAACCCCCTGAGCACCCAGGACGACGTTGCGGCCTTCCTGTCCATTTGCGAAAAAATCCCGGTTTTCGCCATCAAGGGCGAGGACAAGGAAACCTATTATAAGCACATACACCGGGCGCTCGAACACCTTCCCCAGGTCACGATGGACGATGGGGCGGACCTCGTGGGAATCCTTCACTCCGAGCGCAGGGAACTGCTTCCAAACGTCATCGGCGGGACCGAGGAGACGACCACCGGGGTGATTCGCCTTCGCAGCATGGCGGAAAAAGGCGTCCTCCAGTACCCGATCGTGGCGGTAAACGACGCCGACACCAAGCACCTTTTCGACAACCGCTACGGGACCGGCCAGAGCACGCTTGACGGGATTATCCGCTCGACCAACCGGCTCATTGCGGGCTCGAATTTTGTGGTGAGCGGCTATGGGTGGTGCGGTCGCGGCGTGGCGATGCGCGCTGCCGGACTCGGCGCGAAGGTTATAATTACCGAAATAAATCCGCTGAGAGCGCTCGAGGCCGTCATGGACGGCTACCAGGTGATGCCCATGGAGCAGGCCGCGCGGATCGGCGACTTTTTCTGCACCCTGACCGGCGACATCCACGTGCTCCGCAAGGAACATTTCGAAGTCATGAAAGACGGCGCGATTGTCGCCAACTCGGGCCACTTCAACGTTGAAATCGACCTTGAGGCGCTCGCGGCGATGACGAAGTCGGTGCGCGCGATTCGCGATTTCGTCGAGGAATTCGCCCTGCCGAACGGCAGAAGGATCTATGTTCTGGGCGAGGGCAGGCTGATTAACCTTGCCGCCGCCGAGGGACACCCGTCGAGCGTCATGGACATGAGCTTTGCAAACCAGGCGCTTTGCAGCGAATACATGGTCAAGAAACACGCTTCGCTCAAGAATCAGGTTTATACCGTTCCCGCGGACATCGACCGGGAAATTGCCCGCCTCAAGCTGGCGAGCATGGGCGTCACCATCGACACGCTCACCGCGGAACAGGATGCCTACCTGCATTCGTGGGAGATGGGGACCTGACAGGAGGTGAAATATTATGGCCTCGCGTGAACTAAGAGATCGGATCGTCAAGGCCCTGGAGAATCTGCCTCCGGAATCTCTGGAAGGGGTGCTTGAATATATCCAGTCTATCCAGGAACCGGATGAAGCGGTCCCCACCGCCGATGAACTCGAAGCCATCAAGAGAGGCGAAGAAGAGTACAGCCGAGGCGAATACGTCCGATGGAGAGATAAGCGGAATGCCCTACGAGGTGATCCTCACAAAGACCGCTGAGAAGAGTTACGATAAGCTGTCCGCCAAACTCCGGCAGGGTGTGGATCGTTGCCTGATGTGGCTGGAGATCAGCCCCAAGTATGGTCCAAACATAAAGGGCATGACAGGCCTGCCGGGGTACTATCGATTTCAGTTGGGGGGGGTGGAGGATTATTTACCGGGTGAATGACGACACCCGTGAGGTTAGGATATTTGAGATTAGACCCGGAGGCGATGTGTATAAGCACTGAATCGATGGGCTCGATCCCGAGAACTCTCACCAGGCGGGAAATTGAAGGCATATGAGGATTCGGAAAAAGTCTCCTGTTTTCTGGCTCGTGTGCCTTCTTTTTCTCGCCGGATGCCCCGCGAAGCCCCCGGAGCCGCCCGCGCCCCCCGAGCCTCCGGCACGACCGGTTTTCGAACGTATCCAGGCCCACCAACTCCCCGATCTCAGCGATGACGAATCGACGGGTGCGCTCCGCTCCGCCATTGTGACAAGCCTTTCCTGGTACGATAAGGTCCCAGCGGAAAGGAGCTTCTCGTTCGGATCGCGCACGATAAGCGCCGGGGCTCTGAAGGAATCCCTTGTCCACTTTCTCGGGCTGCTCGATTCCGGGGGTCTCGATGCATCGGCGCTTGCCCGGGATTTCGACATGTTTCGGGTCGTTCCGCCCGACCGCTCGGGCAACATGCTCGTAACCGGCTACTACGAGCCGGTGCTCGACGGGAGCCTCAAGCCGGACGGCAAATATAAATGGCCGCTTTACGGACTCCCGGCGGAGCTTCTTACAATCGATCTCGAACGCTTCGACCCGGAGCGGTTTCGCGGGGAAAAGCTCACCGGCCGCGTCGAGAAGAACCGGGTCGTGCCGTTCTACACGCGGGCGGAAATCGACGGCTGGAAAATGCTCGAACGATCGGGCGCGCAGATCGCGTGGCTCAAAGACCCGGTGGACTGTTTTTTCCTCCACATCCAGGGATCGGGGATGATAAAGCTCCCGGACGGCACGGTGCGGCGGGTGGGCTACGCGGGGACCAACGGTCGGCCCTACCGGGGCATCGGAAAGACCCTTATCGAAAAAGGGGCGGTCTCACGCGAGGATATGTCCCTCCAGGCCATACGGAAATACCTGCGCGATCATCCCGAGAGCCGGGACGCGATCATGTGGGAAAACGAAAGCTATGTCTTTTTCAGGTTCGTGAAGAAAGGGCCGCTGGGCAGCCTCGATGCGGTCCTCACGGCGGGCCGGTCCGTGGCCTCGGACCCGAAGTTTCATCCGCGCGGAGCCCTCGCTTTCCTGGTAAGCGAAAAACCGCGATACGATTCCATGGGTCAGGTTGCGGGATGGGATCGTTTGAGCCGGTGGGTCCTCAACCAGGATACGGGCGGGGCGATCAAGGGCCCCGGCAGGCTGGACCTGTTCTGCGGCACCGGCAACGCGGCCGAGGAAATTGCCGGGCCGATGAAGCAGCCGGGCGAGATGTATTATTTCATCAGGAAGGGCCTTGTTCCGGCGGAGTGATGCCGGAACGCGCGGCTCTACCCCGATGATGCTTTTCAGAAGCGTGGGGAGATGCGCCCCCCGCTCGTTTTAGAACGTTCCTCGTTCCTATGCTCCTGGGGCTGTTGCCCAAATCCTCATGACCGAAATGGTGGTTGCGCATCACCGTAAAAGACAACCGGAATAAATCCGTGGGAGCGGCTTGTAGCCGCGACGGGCGTGCCAAAGCAACGAGATCGCGGTTAGAGTCCGGGGCGCTGCCACTGCAACGGGCATCCGCCACCACGGCACGTCCATCGCGGCTACAAGCCGCTCCCACCGGGGGCATGGGAACGAGGAAAGGACAAGAGGCCAACCGAAAGTCCCGTTTTAGTCCGATGCTTCTTCGGACCTCTAGCGCTCCGCGCCCGGATGCGAGTATCCGGGCCACCCGGGTTTGTTCCCATTATCATTTTGGTTCCGGCTCTGCCGGGTTAGGGTTACCAAAAACCACCACCTCGAACGCAACTTCCCAACGTTTTACCGATAATCCTCCGACCTCAGTCCATAGCGGCGCATCAACTGCTGCAGGGCCTGGCGTTCAAGGCCGCACTCGCGGGCGGCGCGGGTGACGTTTCCTTCCGTCCGGGCGAGAATCTTTCCGATAAAATCCGCGTGGAACCGCCGCAGGATCTCTTCTTTCGCTTCCTTGTAGCCGAGGCCGGGGTTTTCGGCGTGCCCGCCCGCAATCCGCCTCATCCCTCGGGAAAGCCCCACGTCCTCGGGAAGGATTTCGTCTCCGGTCGAAAACATTATCCCCCGGATGACGAGGTTTTCCAGCTCCCGGACGTTGCCGGTCCAGGGGGCGGCCATGAAGGCCTGCATGAGATCGGGCGAGATTCTCTTTTCGGGACGGCCGAGTTCCGTCGAGTGTTTGTTCAGCAGGTGCACCGCGATCAGCGGAATGTCGTCGCGGCGGTCGCGGAGGGGAGGCGTTTCGATTGGCAGGACGTTGAGGCGGTAGTAGAGGTCCTCCCGGAACTCGCCTTTTTTTATCTTCTCGGGAAGGTTGCGGTTGGTGGATGCGATCACGCGCACGTCCACATGGATCGACCGGGTGTCTCCCAGGGGCTTTATCTCTTTTTCCTGGAGCACGCGCAAAAGTTTTGTCTGGATGCCCGTGCTGATGTCCCCGATTTCATCGAGGAATATCGTCCCCCGGTGGGCCTCCTGGAAAAGGCCCGTGCGGTTCTGGACGGCGTGCGTAAAAGCGCCTTTCCTGTAGCCGAAAAGCTCGCTTTCGAGGATATTTTCGGGGACGGCCGGGCAGTTCACGGCGACGAAGGACCGGGAGCAGCGGCCGCTCAAGTCGTGGAGGGCGTGGGCGACAAGGTCCTTGCCCGTCCCGGACTCGCCCGTGATGAGAACGCTCAGGTCGGTTTTCGCGACCGTTTGGATGGTTTCGAAAATGCGCCGCATAGGGGCGCTCTTGCCGACCAGGTTCTGGAAGACCTCGGTTTCCCGCATGCAGCGTTTGAACCGGAGGTTTTCATGGATGAGCCGGCTGCGCTCGAGGGCCTTGTTCAAATTGAGCACGAGTACGTCATGGTCGAAAGGTTTGGTGAGAAAGTCGTAGGCGCCGAGCTTGATCGCCTGGACGGCGGCATCGATGCTCCCGTAGGCCGTCATCATCACGACGGTCAGCCAGGGATGGTCCGCGCGTATGCGTTCGAGCAGCTCGAGGCCGTCCATCCCGGGCATTTTCATATCGACCAGGGCAAGGTCCACCTCGGTGCTCTCGAGCACCCGAAGGGCCTCCTCGCCGGAGCCGGCCGCCAGTATTTCGCATTTTAGCTCGGGTCCGAGGCTCCTCTTGAGGAGGTGGAGCATTTCCTCTTCATCATCGACGATCAGGATGGTGTCATTCATGCCGGCTGCCCTGTTTCGTGCAGGATTACGGGGAGCACCACCGTGAAAAGACTGCCTTTTCCCGGTTCGCTCTCGACCAGGATCTCGCCTCCGTGGTCTTTCACGATTCCGTAGCTGACCGAGAGCCCAAGTCCCGTGCCCTCTCCAGTGGGTTTTGTCGTAAAAAACGGATCGAATATGCGCGGCAGGAATTCCCGCTCGATGCCGCATCCGGTATCGCGCACTTCGATCAGCGCCTTGCCCTCGTGGGGCAGGTAGCGCGTGCGGATGTCGATTTTGCCGTTTTTCCGGATTGCCTGTTTGGCGTTCATGAGCAGGTTCATGATGACCTGTTTTATTTTGCCTTCGTCAACCACCATTTTCGGAAGATCCGGATCGAAATCCGTCCCGATTTCAACGCCTTCGAGATTGAACTGGTTCTGGACGACGCTCAGAATTTCCCTGAACGCATCGTGGATGTGCCCGACCGTTTTCCTCGTGCGCGCGCTCCGGGAAAAGCTGAGAAGGTCAGTGACGATTGTCTTGCAGGCGAGGGTGGCCTTCTCGATCTTCTTATGATCGTGGTGGCTCTGGGTGCCTTCCTCTCCGTTTCTTATGAGGAGCTGGGTATAGCCGAGTATAATGCTGAGCGGGTTGTTGATCTCGTGGGCTATGCCCGCCGCAAGCTGGCCTATCGAGGCGAGCTTGTCCGCCAGGAGAAGCTGCTGCTGCATGGCTTTGCGCTGGGAGATGTCCTTGGCCGTGAGATGGATCGCGCTGACATTGCCGTCGGGGTCCATCTCCGTCGCGGTATTGAGTATGACGCTCAGGCTCGCGCCGTCGCGTCTCTTTAAGCGGACCTCCATGTCCGGGGTAAAGCCGGTTTTGTTGAGCGTTTCGGCGATCTTTTCCCAATCGCCCTCGGTGTGAAAAAAATCCGGGAGCAATCCGGGATTAAGATCCTCCTCGTTGCCGATGCCCAGCATCTCTTTGCCCGCGGGGTTAATATCCATTATGGCGCCTCCGGGAGAAACGACGGCAATGAGGTCTTGCGAGACCTCGAATATCCTGCGGTACTTGCGCTCGGAATGCGCTAGCTCGGCCGTGCGTTCGACGACGAGATCCTCCAGGTTGCGGTTTAGAAACAGGAGATCCGCATGCGCCTTCTGCAGGGCCAGCCTGTCTTTGGATATCTGCCGGTATATTCCCCAGATGCGCTCGAAGAAAAGGGTTATGGCTGCCACCATGAAGAAGGTGACGGTATTTACCGAGCCGCTGTAAGGTTTTATGAGGCCCCATGCCTCGTCGTAGCCCGCGCCCACCAGAATGCGTTTCAGGATGTGCCCGCCCGCCCGCGAGAGGGCAAAAGCGGCCAGGCTGATCGAAACCCACAGAAGATATGTCCAGACCACGTTTTCGGGATCTTTGTCCTTGAGCCGCCGCGCCGCCGAAACGCACAGGAAGGAAAAGACGATCATAAGGGCCGATCCGGCGAGTTCATTAATCCAAATGGGGTAGAGAGAAAGGCTCATGGACGCCCCTCTCCCGCTTCGAGCGAGCCGGGGTCCTTGAGCAGGTTTTTCAGCCCGAGATAGAGAAAAACGATTGCGGGCACGCAGAGCAGGTGATCCATTCTCCCGAAATAATAAAGCAGGGTGATGCCGTAATTGTCGCCGACCGGGCGAATCCAATGGCTCCATCCCCCCGTGACGACCTTTTCGAAGATACCCTCGGAATCATCGAGCGTATGCACGAATATGGCATCGGCGTTCCAGAGGATAAAAAATATGGCGGAATATTGGATATGGCGCCATCCCGCCACTTTGGTGAGGCCGCGTTTTCGAAGCCAGTAGACAAGTATCCCCATTGATACAATAAAGAGGAAATGGCCGATTTGATGGACCAGGGGCCCCTCTTCGGCGGAATGGATCTGGGTCGCCCCGCCTTGTGACGGGAACAGAAAAAACAGAAGCAGAATCGACGGAATCAAAAGGTGCAAATGCCGGGGCCGGGTAGTGGCTCTCATGTCTGTTTACCGTAAAGTCTGCGCCCGCGATGGAATCAAAGCGCGGGGATGGTGTTGACGGGGCTGGCACATTTAGTCCGGATAGGACTTTATAAATCTTTATCGTTATGTTATCAATATACTTTCGAAAATCGGTAAATTCCCGCCGCCTTCGCCTCTTTAGGGTAAAATTTCACCACGGAGACGCGGAGAGCGCAGAGAAAACAGTGAACATGAAAGGCGATGCGGATCGTTCGGAAACGTGTTTTTTTCCTGTTCACTCTTCACTCATCAACGTTAACTGCTCCGCGTTCTCTGCGTCTCCGCGGTGAGATAATACTTTTCGGGAACCAATGTGCTCAATGGGGCGCGGACGGGAATCGTACAGGGAGGATTTACTTGGGTTACGCGGTAGCACTTGGAGGAAAAGGGGGAACCGGCAAAACGACGATATCCGGGCTTCTCATCCGGTACATGCTCAGGCATGGAATGAAGCCCGTTCTCGCAATCGATGCCGATTCCAACGCAAACCTTAATGACGTACTGGGAGTGAGCCTGGATGAAACCCTGTCGGACGCCCGCGAGGAAATGAAAACGGGCGTTCCGGTTGGAATGACCAAGGACATCTTCATGCAAATGAAGATGGAGCACTCCCTGGTCGAAGCGGAGGGGTTCGATCTGATCGCGATGGGCCGCCCCGAGGGACCGGGGTGCTACTGCGCGGCGAACAACCTGCTGAGCAGCCTCATAGACCGCCTCATAAAGAACTACGAATACATTGTTATTGACAACGAAGCCGGAATGGAGCATTTCAGCCGTCTCACCCAGAAAGATATCGACCTGCTGGTGCTCGTGTCCGACCCCAGCAGGCGGGGACTCGCCGCCGCGTGCCGGATAGCCGAACTGGTGCGGACCTTGCCGATGCGGGTGGCCGAAACGGTGCTCGTGATAAATCAGGTCCGGGAAGTTCCGGACGGGTGGCCGGAAGATGTTGTCCGGATTTTCGGTGAGGAGCGGGTCGCCTGCCTTCCCGCCGACCCCCTGCTGGCGCGATTCGACATCGAAGGCAAACCCACCGTGACGCTTCCCGACAGCGCGGAGATCGTTAAAGCGGCGGACAAATTGTTTGACCGGTTGTTCGCAAAATTGAGCAACCCGGCGTAATTGCAACCACAAAAGGAGGTAAATTATGTTCCCTGTTCGCCGAGCCCTCATCAGCGTAACGGATAAGAGCGGCCTTGCGGAATTCGGCAAAGGCCTGCGGGAAATGGGAGTCAGCATCCTCTCGACCGGAGGCACGGCAAAGGCGCTCCGCGAGAACGGAATCGAGCTTATGGAAGTCTCGGCCTTCACCGGGTTTCCCGAAATGCTTGACGGCAGGGTAAAAACCCTCCACCCCAAGATTCACGGCGGTATTCTCGGGATACGCGACAATCCGGCCCACGCGGCGACCATGCAACAGCACGGGATCGAACCCATCGACATGGTCGTCGTAAACCTCTACGCCTTTGCAAAAACGGTTGCGCGTCCGGGATGCACCCTGGATGAGGCGATCGAGAATATCGATATCGGAGGTCCGACCCTTATCAGGGCTTCGGCCAAGAACAACAAGTTTGTGGCGGTGGTGACCGACCCGTCGGATTACCCCGAAATTCTCGCCGAGCTGCGGGAACTCAAGGGCGACATTTCGCGCAAGACGAGCCTGCGGCTTGCGTGCAAGGCATTTTGCACCACCCATACCTATGATGGAAACATTTGCGATTATCTGAGCGATGTCATCGGCGGGAAATAATCCCGGACCGATAAGAGGGAGCGAGAGCGCCTGGATGAAAGTACTCGTCGTTGGAACCGGCGGCAGAGACCACGCCATCGCGTGGAAATTTAGCGAAAGCCCGCGCGTGAAGCGGGTTTTCGTCGCTCACGGGAACGCGGGGATTGCCGAAACCGCAACCTGCGTGAATATCAGGAGCATCGAGGAGATGGCCGATTTCGCCGAAAAAGAGCGGATCGACCTGACCTTCGTCGGCCCCGAAAAACCCCTTTCCGCCGGGATCGTCGACCTGTTCGAGTCCCGCGGCCTGCCGATTATCGGGCCGGGCAAAGAGGCGAGCAGGCTCGAATCGAGCAAGTGCGACGCCAAGGTGATGCTGCGTGAGCTTGGCATCCCGGTGCCCGAATTCGAGAACTTTTCCGATCCGGGCAAGGCGAAGGATTACGTCCGAAGCGTTGGCCACCCGGTGGTGGTAAAAGCCGACGGACTGGCGGCGGGCAAGGGCTCACTTGTTTGCGAATCCGCAAAGAGCGCCGAAGAAGCCGTCCGCGTCATCATGGAAGAGCGCGTCTTCGGGGACGCGGGCGACCGTGTGGACATTGAAAAGCGGCTCTACGGGCGCGAGCTTTCCTTTTTTTGCTTTACCGACGGGTACAGCGTCGTGCCGATGGTTGCCGCCCAGGACTACAAGCGCGCCCGGGAAAACGACGAGGGGAAAAACACCGGGGGAATGGGATCGTACTCGCCGCACCCCTGGCTTACCGATTCCCTCATCAAAACCGTCATGGCCCGCGTGGCCGAGCCGCTCATTGCGGGGGTCCGCGAAAAATACGGCTTTCTCTATCGCGGGATTTTGTACCTCGGGTTGATGCTCGTGGGCGAGGGCGACAATATTACTCCCTACGTGCTGGAAATAAACATCCGGCTGGGGGACCCGGAAGCGCAGGTGATCCTGCCGCGCCTCAGGAGCGACCTGGTTGACATCAGCGAGGCCATTATCCTTGGAAAACTCGCGGATATGCGGCCCGAGTGGGACCCCGCCTACCGTTTGTGCCTGATCGCGACCAGCGGGCCCACAAAAGGGAAAAAAGGCTGGTACAAGGGGTACCCGGACCGGTACAAAATCGGGTTGCCCATCGAAGGCATCGACGGCATCGACCGGGGCTGCCTCGTTTTTCATTCGGGTACCGAGCGGGACGGTTCGGGCCGGCTGATTACGACCGGCGGGCGGGTTCTCTGCGTGGTGAGTTCGGGAAATACGCTCGGCGAGGCTCGGGAAACCGCCCTCGCGGAGATCGGGAAGGTTCGATTCGAGGGGATTTACTACCGGAAGGACATCGGCCTGGAATGAGCCGCTTTACTTCTTCCGCAACCGGAGTGGAAATTTGGGCGCCGTAAAAGCACTTGTGATGACCGGATTCGGTCTTAATTGCGACCTCGAGACCGCTTATGCGCTGGAGGTCGCCGGGGCGAGCGTCGAGAGGGTGCATCTGAACACCCTTATCTCGCGCGAGAAAAAACTCGGCGATTACCGGATATTCGTGATCGGGGGAGGCTTTTCCTGGGGCGACGACCACGGGGCGGGCGTGATCATGGCCATGCGCCTCAAGCACCGCCTGGAAGACGAGATAGCCGGGTTCGTGGAACGGGGCGGGATCGTCGTAGGGATCTGCAACGGTTTCCAGGTGCTCGTAAACCTGGGGCTCCTGCCGGGTTTCAAGGTCGGGGAGATGAAGCGCGAGGTCGCCCTCATCGCAAACGACTGCGGGAACTTTCGCGACCAGTGGGTGTATCTCTCGGCAAACACCGCCTCGCATTGCGTCCTCACGCGCGGAATAGAAAACCTCGAACTGCCGGTCCGCCACGGCGAGGGCAAGTTCTTTGCCGAACCCGCCGTGCTGGATCGCCTTGCCGGCGGAGGGCAGGTTATTTTTCGCTACGCCCGGCCGGACGGCCGGAGCGCGGAAGGGGAATTTCCCTTCAATCCCAATGGTTCGGTGGAAGACATCGCGGGCATCTGCGACGTCACGGGCAGGGTGGCCGGTCTCATGCCCCACCCGGAAGCTTTCAACCATTTCACCAACCACCCCGAGTGGACGTGGCTCAAGGAAAAATACCGGCGCGAAGGAAGGCCCGTCCCCGAGGAAGGCGAAGGAATCCGCATCTTCAGGAATGCGGTCGGGTATTTCAGCTAACCTGCCGGCCCGATCGTTTTATCGGTGGTGTCGGCCGGCACATGGGGATAGGGAATCAACCACGAAGAGCACGAAGGGCACGAAGAGCACGAAGATGGAATTCGATAATCTTTCAAATCGAGTGATTGGATGCGCGATTGAGGTTCACCGTGCTCTCGGCCCCGGATTGCTTGAATCAACCTACGAACAGTGCCTGGCCCATGAGCTGAAGTTGAACGGAATTGGCTTTAAACTTCAGTGCCCCTTACCCGTTGAGTACAAGGGCGTTCGCTTGGACTGTGGTTACAGGGCCGACGTTCCCGTTGAAGACGCGCTTATCGTGGAACTCAAATGTGTCGAGCGATCAAGGATATTCACGAAGCACAGTTGCTCACATATATGAAGCTTGCCGGGATACGGACCGGCTTGCTCATTAACTTCAACGTCAAGGTCCTGAAAAACGGGACCCGACGTTTTGTTGTGTAAATTCTTCGTGCTCTTCGTGTCCTTCGTGTGCTTCGTGTTGAAAGCACCCTTGAATTGACGGCAAGATGCCCGATGTGGGTCGAAATCCAGCATCCAGCATCGATTAACGAACCGACCGATATGCCTAAAACCATCAAAAAACTGCGGCTTGCCGTGCTCGTCTCGGGCGGGGGCACCAATCTTCAGGCGATGATCGACCGCTCGATGGCGGGGACGATGTTTGCCGAAATCGCCGTGGTGTTGAGCGACTGTGCCGACGCGTACGGGTTGAGCCGGGCCGAAAAAGCCGGAATTCCCTCCTGCTGTGTGGATTACAAGTCTTACGGGGCAAGGGAAATCACGGAGGAAGTCCTGCGGGAACTGCCGGTCGACCTGGACGAACTGGACGGCAGGCAGGAAATTCTCAAGGGTATTGACCCATTGCGGCGGCGCGCGCGCCTCGCCAGGCTGGTGCTCGCGGAGCGCGAACTGATCGAAATCATCGAGAGGCACCGGGTGGACTATGTCTGTCTCGCGGGTTTCATGCGCCTGGTGACCCCCTATTTTATCGGATACTTCAATGCGGGCGGGGCACGCAGGGTGCTCAATATCCATCCCGCCCTGCTTCCGAGCTTTCCGGGCATGCACGGCTACGAGGACACCTTCGAATACGGCTGCAAGTGGGGGGGGATCACTGTCCATTTCGTGGACGAGGGCGAGGATACGGGGCCGATAATCGCGCAGGCCGTCTATCCGATCTGGCCGGATGACGACCCGGAAAAGGTTCGCGCGCGTGGGTTGCAGCTCGAATATGCAATCTATCCGCAGGTGATAAACTGGCTTGCGCGGGGACAGATCAGATTCGAAGAACTTCCCGGCCGCCGCCCGAGGGTCCTTGTGGTGGACCCTGAATATCCTGCTGTTTTAAGGGCCTGGGCGGAAAAAGCACTCCGGTAATTTGCTCGAAATGTGAACAAGCCCGTCATTCCGGCGGAAGCCGGAATCCAGCGGAGCCGCCCAGTCCTCGGACAAGGTTTGAACGAGTATGAAACTTCATGACCCCATGAGGTTTCATAAGAGCGTCATGGTATCTAAGGGACTACGAACTTACTATTCTACCGTTTTAGGATAGATCGTTATGTCCCAGTTCGGGAGCGTCGGAGAACGCAGCAGCCGTTGTTCGAGTTGCGCCTTCTCCTTCTTGCATAGGCTGACGCCT
>JBAQYM010000174.1:0-21451 GCA_049300095.1 Syntrophobacteraceae bacterium | reverse complement strand
GACGAGGGCAGTTACTGCCCTCGTCTACCCGACTATCAGTCCTCCCTGAATTCGCTGGTGGTTCTTCCCCGCCACCGTAATTCTTGGAATTCTCATTATGTACGGCAATAATTTAACAGTTGTTTCGTGGCATCCTCTGTCGCTCGCCATACCCAGCAGGTTCATCCGACCTGAGACCGTAACTTGGATCGAACTTCCCCGCCGCCGAAACCTTTGCGGTGTTCCAATTTCCCGCCCGATCTGCTATCTTGATCCGATTTTTCATTTTTCAACCACTCGTGACAGCCGTGCCCCGGCATTCCCCCTCGGCAGCGGCGCCGTGGCCGTGCCGTTTGCCGGCGGTCGCGCGCCTTTTTCGTGACAGAAGGAACCGCATGGAACAAAAATATTCCCCCAAATCCATCGAATCAAAGTGGCAGGAATACTGGGAAAAGTCCCAGGTCTTCAAAGTGGGCGAGGACAAGGGCAAGGAGAAATACTACCTGCTCGAGATGTTCCCCTATCCATCGGGGCGCATCCACATGGGGCACGTGCGCAACTACTCGATAGGCGACGTGGTGGCCCGGTTTCTCCGGATGTTCGGATACAACGTGCTGCACCCGATGGGATGGGACGCGTTCGGAATGCCCGCCGAAAACGCCGCGATCAAAGCCGGCACCCATCCGGCGAAATGGACCTACGAGAATATCGACTACATGCGGAACCAGCTCAAGAAGCTCGGATTTTCCTACGACTGGTCGCGCGAGTTCGCAACGTGCGACCCGACCTACTACCGGTGGGAGCAGCGCTTCTTTGTCGAGATGTTCGAAAGGGGCCTTGCCTACCGGAAGAGCTCCTATGTGAACTGGTGCTCGAAGTGCCAGACGGTCCTCGCGAACGAGCAGGTCGAGGGCGGCGCGTGCTGGCGTTGCGACGAACCGGTCGTGCAGAAGGAAATGGAGCAGTGGTTTTTCAAGATCACCAACTACGTCGAGGAACTGCTCGACTATACGTATAAGCTGCCGGGCTGGCCCGATCGCGTGCTGGTGATGCAGCAGAACTGGATCGGCAGGAGCACGGGAAGCAAACTCCTCTTCCCGCTCGAATCGGGCGGGGGGAACATCGCCGTGTTCACGACCCGCACGGACACCCTCTTCGGCGCGACGTTCATGAGCATGGCCCCCGAACATCCCATGGTCGAGCAACTCTGCCTCGGAAAAGAACAGGAAACGGCCGTCAGGGACTTTATCGAGCGCGCCAAGCAGTCGAAGCGAAACGAGCGCGAGGCCGAGCTTCTCGAAAAAGAGGGCGTCTTTACCGGAAGCTACTGCGTCAACCCGGTGACCCACGCGAAAATGCCCGTCTATGTCGCCAACTTCGTGGTCATGGCCTACGGCACGGGGGCGGTCATGGCGGTCCCGGCGCACGACCAGCGCGATTTCGAATTCGCCAAAAAATACGGCCTGCCGCTCAAGGTCGTCATCAAGCCAGCGGATGTCGATAAGGCCCCTCGCGCGGAAGAGCTAACCGAGGCCTTCGAAGACGACGGGGTCTTGGTGGATTCCGGCCCCTTCAGCGGAATGCCATCCGCCGAGGCGCGCGACGCGATCACGGAAGACCTCGCCAAACGGGGGCTGGGCGAACTGACGGTCCAATACCGCCTGCGCGACTGGGGCATCTCGCGCCAGCGCTACTGGGGCGCTCCCATTCCCATCATTTACTGCGACAAATGCGGGGTGGTCCCGGTCCCGGTGGAAGACCTGCCGGTAAAGCTCCCCCTGGATGTCGAGCTCCTGGCCCAGGGCGGCTCGCCCCTTCCCGGCTACGAGCCCTTCTACAAGACCGATTGTCCGAAGTGCGGAGGTCCCGCCCGCCGCGAGACCGACACCATGGATACCTTCGTCGAGTCTTCGTGGTATCCGTTCCGCTATGCCTGCCCGGATTACGACACCGGTCCGCTCGACCTTGACCGGGTCCGGTACTGGGCGCCGGTCGACCAGTACATCGGCGGCATCGAGCACGCCGTTTTGCACCTGCTCTATTCGCGCTTCTTCACCAAAGCCCTGCGCGACATGGGATACGTGGACGTGGACGAGCCCTTTCTCAACCTGCTCACCCAGGGCATGGTGATAAAAGACGGCTTCAAGATGAGCAAGTCGAAGGGAAACGTGGTCGACCCGGACGAGATGATCCGGGCCTACGGGGCCGACACGGTGCGCCTCTTCTGCCTGTTCGCCTCGCCTCCGGAAAAAGACCTCGACTGGAGCGACCAGGGCGTCGAGGGCTCCTTCCGGTTCCTGTCGAGGATGTGGCGCATCGTCTCGGAAAACCTCGACGGGCTCACGTCCGCCAAGCCGTGGTCCGGCGGGGGCGAGCTTCCCAAGTCCCTTGCGCAACTGCGGCGAAAGACCCACCAAACTATCCGGAAAGTCACCGAGGACATCCGCGACCGCTTCCATTTCAATACGGCCATAGCAGCCATAATGGAACTGGTGAACCAGGTCTACCAGGTGCTTGAACACAGGCCCCCGGACCCGGCGTTCTGGCCCGTCCTGCGCGAGGCGACCGAAGCCGTGGTCGTGCTCTCCTCGCCCATGGTCCCGCACATCGCCGAAGAACTCTGGCAGGCCCTCGGCCACAAGCGCCAGCTCCTCGAAACCCCCTGGCCCAGGTGGGACGAAGCGGCGATACAGGCCGAGGAGGTCCTTATCGTCGTCCAGGTCAACGGAAAGCTTCGCAGCAGGATAACCGCTCCCGCCGACGCGACCGACGCGGAACTGAAGGAAGCCGCCCTGAACGATGCGCGGGTGATGGAATTTATCGCCGGAAAGCCGGTGAAAAAAGTAGTGGTGGTGCCGAAGAAGCTGATAAATATAGTGGTCTAGTGTAAGGGTTTCCGGGTTCTTCGATACTTCAGGCGCTACACGCGTCATTCCGGCGAAAGCCGGAATCCAGGGAGTTTATGCTCTTAATCACTGTTGTGGCACGGTCTCCCGACCGTGCCACGGGTCCTGACCGGAGGTCTCCCTGGAGAGCGGTCGATACAAATTGGAGACCCGCGGTCGCATCCAGTGGCGCGGTCGGGAGACCACGACATAACTGGGCCACAACTGGGTTCATGCAATTAATCCGTCAAAGGACGCCGGGTTCCGGCTTCCGCCGGAATGACGGTCTTGGCGACTTGCCGCGGTGGGCACCATGGATAACGAAGGCGGGAAGCTGCGGGTTGTCTGCGTGTACGGCAACCCAAAACGGGGAGGCTTCGTTCACGGCTGTGTCGATCATGTAGCCCTGCGCCTCGAAGACAAAGGCGTGGACATTGATCGAATTCGGCTGAACGAATGTGATATACATCATTGCCTGGGGTGCTTCAATTGCCTGCGGACCGGAAAGTGCGCGGTAGACGATGACATGGGCGGGATCATCGAGCGTATTCGCCGGGCGGACGGCCTGGTCACCGGGGCATCCGTCAGAAACGGCTTCTTTCCCGCGCTTTTCAAGCAATTCCACGAGAGGATAACCTTATATCCTCGGGTTCGCGCGCGAACTGGCCGGGAAGCCGGTGCTCGCCGTGGGGGCGGTCGGGTATGCCGGAGGGAGAAAACAGCTCGGGCGGCTCATCACGTTTGACGAATTTCACGCGCATAGGATCGAGTTCCTGTTTTTCCGGACCGGGATACCGACGCGGGTCACGGTCGAGAGCGTGGCGTCCAGGCTGGACGGGGCGGCCGAGAGGTTCCACCGCGCGATCCGCTCGAACGCGCCGCCCCCCTGGACAAAGAAGATCGGATGGGCTTTCGAGGATTTCCTCATGCGCAAGTGGATGTTCGAACCGAACCCCGATAATGTCTACGATTACATTATTTCGCAATGGAAGGAAAAAGGCCTCATGTGAGGCATGGGGCGCCCATCCTCTGCTCCGGTATGCATTCCCACGCCGGAGCGTGGGAACGAGAATAAAAAGGCCTCATGTGAGGCATGGGGCTCTTCATCGAATCGCTGTGGCGTAGAAATCGGATCATGTCATGACCAGACTGTTTCACCTTTTTTTGACGATATGCATGGCGCTCGGCCTGGCCTCGTGCGGCTACCACTTCACGGGAGAGGGCGAGGGTCCCAAACCCGGCCTCAGGCTGGTTGCCGTGCCGGTGTTTGAAAACAAGACATCCGAGCCCGACCTCGGGGCGCTTTTCGCGGGCGCCCTCAGGCGCGAGTTCAACCAGAAGGGGCCGATCAGGATCGTTCCGGTCGAAGAGGCCGAGGCCGTCTTTAAGGGGACCGTAAAGAGCATCTTCATCACGCCGGTCGCGCACCATCCGACCCAGAGCATCGCCTCGGACCGGGTCACAATCGAAAACCGGGTCTATGTGACGGTGGATGTCCGCTGCGAGGAAAAGGGCACGGGCAAGGTCCTGTGGCGGGACCCGAACTTCCAGTATTACAAGGTTTACCGCCTGAGCGACGATCCGCTGGTCAATCCCGACGCCCTGGGCGCATTTGAAAACAGGCGCGTCGCCCTGGAATACCTGGCCCGCGAGATGGCGATCCGCATTCATGATAGATTTTTGAGCAATTTCTGACATGCACGCCGAAGATCTTCCCAAGACCCTGGACCCCGCCAAACTCCGTCCGGTATATCTTTTTATCGGAGATTCGGCGCTCCGGGCCGATGAGGCATGGAAAAGACTCGTGGCCGCAACGGCTTCCAGGGCCGCCGGGAAATCCGGGGGAGAACGGGTCCAGGCCAGGGACACGTCGGCCGGGCAGGTGATAGAGCGTCTTTCCACCATGCCGATGTTCGGGGGGAAGAAGCTCCTGATGGTCGAGCGGGTGGATGCCTGGGGAAAGGAAGATCGCGGCGCCCTGGAATCTTTTCTGCCGCGCATCCCGCCCTCGGCCTGCCTCGTTGTCACCGCGCCGGGCCGGAAAGGAATCGAGGGGCTCGCAAAGGCCGTCGACGCAAGGGGCGGAATCATCGAGTTCCGGGCGCCCGCCGAGAAGGACGCCCCGAGGTGGCTTGTTGAAAGGGCGAGGGAAAAAGGAAAGGTCCTGTCGTTTCGCGCCGCGTATGTCCTGGTCGAGATGACGGGAGCGGACCTTTCGAGCCTGCTATCCGAACTGGAAAAGATTTGCACATTCGTCGGCGAGCGCACCGAGATCGAGGCCGAAGATATCGAGGCGGCGGCAACCTCCCAGCGGATATCTTCGACGTTTGAACTCCTCGATCAGATAAGGGCGCGGCAGGCGGGAAAGGCCGTAAAATCGCTCAGGAGCCTGGTGCTCTCGGGCGAGCCCCCCCTGAAGGTCCTTGCTTCGCTGGCGTGGCAGATCAGGATGCTCTGGCAGGTAAAAGACGGGCTGGGCAGGGGTGTTTCCGAAACCGAACTGGCAGCAAAGCTGAAAAGGCGCCCGTTTGCGGTCAGGAAGGCGTCCGAGCAGGCGGCCCGTTTTTCGGAATCGGACCTGCGGGCTTTTCTTGAAGCGATCCGGCAGGCGGACGTCGACATAAAAAGCACGGGATCGCCCCCGGAACTCGTGCTGGAAGCCCTTCTGCTCGACCTGTGCATGGAGAAGAAGATTTAGGACTTGTCCGTAAATAACCCGTTTAACTGTGAGCACAGCCTTACGGGCTGCTGCCCAATCACATACGACAGAATACCCATGCCACTGAAGTTCGGCTCGGGTCGTCAAAACCGTCATTCCCGCGGCGTTTTTGGGCGGGAATCCAGTGTCTTTTCGGCCTGTTGCGCAAAGCAAGACGCTGGATTCCCGCCCCAAAACACTCAAACAGGAAATGACGGTCCGTAGATCCTGAGATGTATACAGACCGCTTGGAATTCTGAGCTATGCCTCTGGGCAATAGCTCCTAAAATCGCTTCACAGGTTATTTACGGACAAGTTCTTAGGGATTGAGGGATTGAGGAATTGGGGGATTGAGGGATTGAGGGCAAAATCCCTCAATTCCTCAATCCCCCAATTCCTCAATTTTCTTAAAGGGCGTTTACCTTGCGGGTTAGGCGGGAGATTTTGCGGGAGGCGGTATTTTTGTGAATCACGCCTTTTGCGGCCGTCTTATCGATGATGGATACGGCCAGCTTGAGCTCTTCCACGGCGGCGTCCCTGGTTTTCGCGTTAATGGCTTCATCGAGTTTCCTGACCACGCTTTTCATTCTGGTCTTCCGGGAACGGTTCCGGACCCGCTGTTCCTCACTCTGCCTCGCCCTCTTGATGGCCGACTTATGATTTGCCAAACCAAACCTCCTTGGTAATCTCACTCTGCGAAATATCGAACCGATGACACGTCATCCGACTGCCTGAAAAGAAAAGTATATATACCCCATGGGCAAGGGATGTCAAGCCGCTAATGGGCGCAAAAAGCGAATTATCGGCCCTTATTCGTCTCCGCCTCGATGCGCCACCCGGCCGCGGCGGATCTTTGAGTTCTTTCGTCCACCGTCGCTCTCACCTCGTCCGCAAACTTCTTGAGTTCCTCGCCGTCCACGGACTCTTTTTCGAGCAGGATTCCCGCAAGCCTTTCAAGCATGTCCCGCTCATTGGTAAGCATCGCTCTCACCTTCTGGTGCGTCGAATCGATGATGCCCGCGATCTCCTCGTCTATCCGCTGCGCGGTCCGTTCGCTGAATTCTCTGTCCCGCCCGCCGAACCCCATGTCAAGGTGGGCCGAGCGCGGCTCCTGGACGTAGGTCATGGGGCCGAGCCGTTCGCTCATCCCGTATTCCATGACCATGCGGCGCGCGATGTCGGTTGCGCGCATCAAATCGTTTTGCGCCCCGGTCGAGATGTCCCCGAAGATGATCTCCTCGGAAACCCTGCCGCCGAGCAGCACCTGGAGGCGATCCAGGAGTTCCTCCCTGGTCATGAGGTACCGGTCCTCGGTGGGAAGCTGCTGCGTGTAGCCCAGGGCCGCGATGCCTCTCGGAATGATCGATATCTTGCTCACCGGGTCCACGCCGGGAAGAATCATGGCAACCAGGGCGTGGCCCGATTCGTGGTAGGCGACAATTTCCTTTTCCTTGGGGTTCATTGCCCTGTTCTTCTTTTCGAGGCCCCCTATGATGCGGTCCGCGGCCTCCTGGAAATCGGCCATCGTGACCTCGTCGCGGTCGCGCCGGGCCGCGATGAGCGCCGCCTCGTTGATGAGATTTGCCAGGTCGGCCCCGACAAAGCCCGGCGTCATGGCGGCAATTTTTTTGAGGTCCACGGCCTGCCCCAGTTTCACGCCCTTGGCGTGGACCTGCAATATGGCTTCCCTGCCCCGGATGTCGGGTTTATCGATTGCGACGTGCCGGTCGAAGCGGCCGGGACGCAGGAGGGCCGGATCGAGAATTTCGGGGCGGTTGGTGGCCGACATGATTATCACGCCGGCCCTCGGGTCGAACCCGTCCATTTCGACGAGGAGCTGGTTAAGGGTCTGCTCCCGCTCGTCGTGTCCGCCGATGGGGTTCAGGCCGCGCGCTTTTCCGAGCGCGTCCAGTTCGTCCACAAAAATTATGCAGGGCGCGTGCTCCTTGGCCTGCCCGAAGAGGTCTCTTACCCGCGCGGCGCCGACCCCGACGAACATTTCGACAAATTCCGAGCCGCTCATGCTGAAAAACGGCACTCCCGCCTCGCCCGCGACCGCGCGCGCCAGCAGGGTCTTGCCCGTTCCGGGCGCGCCCACCAGCAGGACGCCCTTGGGAATTTTTCCGCCCAGGCGCTGGTATTTCCCCGGCTCTTTCAAAAATTGCACGATTTCCTCGAGTTCGGCCTTCGCCTCGTCGATTCCGGCCACGTCATCGAAGGTGACCCCCACCTCCTTGTCGGCGTAAATCTTAACCTTTGCCTTGCCGATCGAAAGCACCCCCTGGGGCCCGCCCCCCATCCGCTTCATGAGAAAAGTCCAGAAGAAAAAGAGCAGGGCCAGCGGAAGCAGCCAGGAAATCATCACCCCGATCCACTTGTTCTCCGACGCCCCGCTGTACTTTATCCCCTGGGCTTCAAGTTCGGGCACCAGGCCGGGGTCCTCGATCCGCGTGACCGTGAAGTACCTGTTCGCGTCCTTCGCATCCTTGAGGGTCCCGGTGATCTTATCCTGCGAAAGGGTTATCGTATCCACCTTCCCGTCACGAACGAGCTGCTTGAACTCCGAATAGGTCACCCGGTTGCTCTGCTGCTCCGTCATGTAGGTCTGAAACCATGTGATGAGAAGAAAGGCGGCAATGAAATACCAGATCGAGAAATGCACCTTTCGCTGCGACGGGTCCGGCCCCCGGCCCCCGTCTCCCGACGGTCCCTTCAAGCGATCCATAAACTTATCCAGCGGGTTTTGTTCCTGATCGGGTTTATTGGCCATTATACCCATGCTCCTTTGAAGAAAAACGGGGGGAGAACGATTCCTCTCCGCCCTCGTTGGCGCCACCAGGCGGGCAAAAGTCATCAATCGGGCCTGGAAGAGAAGTCCGCGCGCTTGTTAGAATATATTACACATGGAGCGCTATGCAATGCGCGAGCGGGAAAATGAGAGCCTCCATGAGCAAATGCTGATATTCAAGCCGGGAACGGCCACAGCGGGCAAGCACTGATTTTTCAGAAAAATGTCAATATTTGCCTTGTGTTTGCCGTATATGATACTAATATTAGAATTTCTGTTTCCCTGGACAGATCAGCGTGGAGGAGGATTGGATGAAATCGCAGAAATATTCACAGTTTTGGGTCTTGGCCTTTTTTGTCTTTTTCATTTTCGTTTGTGCTCCCGGCATGATTTCACCGTATCTCGACAACCGGGCTCACGCGGCGATCGCCGAATCTTTTGAAACCGACGAGAGCGTCCCGGTCGCCATCAGCGACCCTTACGAGCCGTTCAACAGGTCGATGTTCAACCTGAACGACAAGATTTATTTCTTTGTCATCAAGCCTGTCGGGACGGTCTATGCCGCATATTTTCCTCCCGGATTCAGGGGCGCGATCCGAAACGGTTTCCATAACGCCTTCTTCCCCGTCCGGTTTATAAACTGCTTGCTCCAGAACAAAGGAGACAAGGCGGGCACCGAAGTCGCCCGTTTTGCGATAAACACGACCCTGGGAATCGGCGGGTTGTTCGACCCCGCCAAAACCGAATTCAGAATCGAGAAGCATGAGGAAGATTTCGGCCAGACCCTTGCCGTCTGGGGCGCGGGCACCGGTTCCTACTGGGTCGTTCCCGTGATCGGCCCGACCAATACCAGGGATTTGGTCGGCTATATCGTCGACCACGCCATGGACCCGCTTGTCTGGGTCCCCGCGGAGTGGTACGTCAGCGCCTCGGTGTCGGCGGGCAAGCTGTTCAACAACGCTTCGCTCAGGATCGGCCAATACGAAGATTTCAAGAAAGCCGCCATAGATCCTTATGTCTCGCTGAGAAGCGCTTACCAGCAGTACCGGGTCAAGGAAATCGCCAAGTAGAGGTTTCCCCGGGTTGGAAACCGGACCCGCGGCGGGGCGCAAATTTCGCGGGACCGTTTGATAGAGTCTTTTCGAGGAGACAGGACGACAAGTCGTCTTGCCTCCTTTTTTTGTCCTCCCCGGGCCCGGTGCGATCCACCGCCGTGGGGCGGGCTTTCCAGCCCGCCGGGGGAGGACTGCGGAACCCCAATCAACGGCGGGCTGGAAGGGGCTGCTGCCCAAGTCAATGCGCGACGAATTGTTATACCGTAGGTCTGGGGCTGCGAACCCTAAAACCGTCATTCCCGTAACGCTCTTTGGCGGGAATCCAGCGTCTTTATTCTTGCAACCGTCCGGCAAAACCCTGGATTCCCGCCCAAAAGCGTTACGGGAATGACGGTCCTCGGGTCCCGGGCTTAACCATGCGTGTATTACGGTCTTACCGCAATTGACATGGGCAACAGCCCGGGAAAGCCCGCACCAGAGGTTTTACCTTTAGGGCGACGGCCTTGCCGGTTTGCCCTCTCACCGGCCTTGCGGAGGTCAAGAAGATCGGGACAGCGAATAGGGGCCGCAATACCTTCATAGAGAAGCCGCATAGAAGACTCAAGGGAAAGCAGCCGGGAAAGCACTTGGAATAGGGTTTCCGATTTGATTGTCATTGCATTCCGAAGGAAAAACCACTAAAATCCTATGATCTGTTTTTTACGGTCGGTATTTGGGGTTGTCAGGAAATCGGTCTTTCGCCTTTGCAGGACGTTTCCGAAAGTCGCTCAAATAACGCACCAGCCAGAAAAAACCATTTAAGTGAAAGGAAATCGGTAATGGCGGAAGGTCGAGTGAAGTGGTTTAACGAGCAGAAAGGTTACGGCTTTATCGAAGTGAACGGCGGTCCGGATATCTTCGTTCATTTCAGCGCCATCGAGGGTAGTGGCTTCAAGACCTTGAGCGAAGGCCAGGAAGTGACATTCGAGATCGAGAAGGGCCAGAAAGGTCCCCAGGCTATAAGCGTAAAGAAAGCTTAAGGGGCCGGGAAGCAATACCGGCGGCCCGTCCCCCGCGCACGGGCCGCCGAATTTCCATCGCAGTCGAAAAAAAAGGCCGGAATTTTCCGGTCTTTTTCTGTTTATGACCTCTCCGCTTCTTCGCCGCGACCGCCTCACCGCATCGGGTTTTTTCCCGTGGATCATCCGGATGTTTCCCTCGGCGGGAGAACAATTCCACAAGTGTGGATTGCATCGGCCCAACAGCCGGGCCGGCCTTGCAAGTCCGCGCAATATTCTTACAGTTTATGGGATAGGAATATATGTGTGAAGATAACGGCTGGCAGGCCACAAATATCGCATTGTCATGACTGTGGATAAGTACTCTTCCACCTACACTTCAAGAACCGCATTCGACCTCCATCCCCCGTGCGCACTCCCGAATCCCCAAGGTCCGGGGCCGCTACCCCGCGAAGGCGGATCGAGGAGACCGAGGACGTTATCCACCTCGCTGAACACCCTGACGAGACGGAAGGTGAGAGATGGTCGGAACACTGACGGAAGACACCAGGCAGCGGATAGCGGAAAAATTGGCCCAGTTGAGGGAGGACCGCTCAGCCGACGCGATAAGACACATAATCGAGTTCAACAAGACCCCTTTGGACCTCAAGGCGCACATGGACCGGTTCGTAATAGGGCAGGAAAAGGGCAAGAAGGTCATCTCGACGGCCATTTCCTTCCATTACAGGAGGCTGGGAAACGCCCTCAAGAGCTCGATCATCGAATACCGCGGAGACGTTGAAACGGCCTTGCGAAACACCCGGACCCCCAAGGCGAATATCCTGATGATCGGCCCGACGGGGTGCGGGAAGACCTATTCGAGCATTACGGCCTCGGAAGTCGTGGGCGTGCCGTTTGTCGAGGAAGACCTCACCAAGTTCAGCGAAGTGGGCTACGTGGGCCAGAGCGCGGCGGACATCCTGGTGGACCTGGTCATCTCGGCGCGCGGAAACGCGCACGTCGCGCAGATGGGGATAGTCTACCTCGACGAGCTGGATAAGATCGCCCGTGAGCCTACGGTCTACAAGGACGTTTCGGGCCGGGGCGTCCAGAAGGGGCTCCTCAAACTTGTCGAGGGCGTCGAAAACACGGTCGGCACGGACGGCGACAGGCTTCTTCTTTCCACCAAGCACGTCCTGTTCATCGCGGGAGGCTCCTTCGAAGGTCTCGACGGCATCGTCGAGGAGTGCATGAAGAAAAAGGGCCTCGGGGGCGACTGGAAAGACTTCCTGCTCACCGACGACCTGGTCGCCTACGGGATGGAAAGGCAGCTCATGGGCAGGTTTCCGGTGCGGGTCGTCTACGATGCGCTGACGAACCAGGACCTCAAGGACATCATGCTGCACGGCGAGGACAGCCCCGTGCGTGCGTACGCAAACGATTTCAGGGCCTGGGGGATCGATCTCGAGGTGACCGACGGGGCGCTGGGCGTGATCGCGAAACACGCCGCCGAGGAGGGCACGGGCGCGCGCGGACTGATCGGGATACTGCACCGGGTCCTCATCGACGACATGTTTACGCTCCCCGGCCGCTACACGGGCGAGCTGAGGGTTGACGAAGCGTACGTGAAGGAGAAGCTGCAATGAAGCCGCGGGGTTTTTCCGCCGGTCATTGACGGCGGAAAAACGAGACAAGACAAATATTAACGAATTGTCCGTGTCGCCCGTGGATTATTCGGATTGCGATAAGCGGGCTGTTGCCTGATACTGATTTGCGCGCAAAATAGGCCACGAGCGATGGGTTGCGCTATCGCTCCACACAAGAGGCCGTAATCGTTGGGTTTCGCTATCGCTTCACCCAACCCGCATGTTCTGCATTTTCCAACTACATTTTCCTGTATTTTCCGATTATTTCCCCACCAGCTTGTAAGGAGACAGGATTGGCCGCTCCCATTATCACGCTTTTGACCGATTTCGGGCTCCGGGACGGATATGTCGCGAGCATGAAGGGGGTCATCCTGGGGATCGCCCCCGATGCGGCGCCGGTGGATATTTCCCACCTCATCGCCCCCCAGGATGTCCGCTCGGCGGCCTTTGTTCTTTTCACCTGCTACGAGTGCTTCCCGCATCGGACGGTCCATCTCGCCGTGGTGGACCCGGGGGTGGGGACGGACCGCGGGGCGATCGCCGTGCGCGCCGGGTCCTTTTTCCTGGTCGGACCCGACAACGGCATCTTCTCGCTCGTTTTGCGCAAAGAAACCGGGTGGCGGGCAAGAAGTCTCGAAAATACCGATTTCCACCGCCAACCAGCCAGCGCAACATTCCACGGCCGGGACATTTTTGCGCCCGTCGCGGCCCACCTGGCGCGGGGCGCTCCCTTTGAAGCGCTCGGCCCCGAGTGCGCGCCCGCCATTTCCGAATGGGCGTCCCCGATTCGCACGGCCGAGGGGATCGAGGGCGAAGTGATCCACATCGACCGTTTCGGAAACGCCGTCACTAATATTACCCGCGAGATGCCAGGGGATTTGGGACCGTCGGAACGGTGGAGCGTATCGGCCGAAAAGGCCTCGGGCCTGCCCGTTCTGGGCGCGTACGGCCTGGCGGCGGCTGGGAGCGCGCTCGCCCTTGTCGGGAGCAGCGGATTTTTCGAGATCGCCGTGAACGGGGGAAATGCGGCATCGGAGCTCGGATTGCGCCCCGGAAGCAAGGTTTATTTCCGCGCCTAACCGTTTTAATCGCCGACAATCACCGGCGTCCGGGTAGACCCCTGGCGGAGCTCTTCCGCGCACTCGGGGCAGATGCCGTGGGTTATGCGGGCATCGAGCTGCTTTTCAAGGTAGGCTTCGATGGTTTTCCAGTAGCTTTCGTCGTCCCGGATCTTCCCGCACCAGGAGCAAACCGGGATGAGTTCCCGCATCTCGGTCAGTTCGCTGATATCCTCAAGGATGACCAGGACGAGGGATTGATCGTCGTAGCGGAACGGGGCGGTGGTGACGAGAAGATGGACGGGCCTTATCCCGTCTTCCGTGACGAGTTGCATCCGGACCTTCTCACGCGCCACTTTTTCGCCGTCAAAGGACCGGTTTGCGGAATTTCTCACCACGCACTCGCGGCAATGGGGGCCCCTGCCGCATCCCTCCTCGGCTTCGGTCGAATGGAAGCAACGTATGGCCTCCCCGGCGCGCCGGCCGAGCGCCACTTTCAGTTCGCTCCCCAACATCCGCGAGGCGGCGGCATTCATGTCAACGATTCGCACATCTTCCCCCACCACAAATACCGGAGAGGGGATCGCGTCGAGGACCGTTCGGTAATATTCGTGGCTCTCGGCATGTTTATTTTCGGGCATCATCACTCGACTCCAGGGCTTTCTCGGGATCATGGACGCAGTGTATCGGCTGGAAATCATAAAGGCAAGGTATGACCGGTGGTCCCGATCTCAAGTGCCGCGCCGCAAGATCGAAGTTGCATCGGGCGGCGGAGAGTGGGAAGTGAAGAGTGAACGGTGAAGAGTGAGGGGTGAAAGGTGAGGGGTGAGGGGTGAAAGGTGAGGGGTGAAGAGTGAGGGGTGAGCAGCAACCGCATCTTTCTTTCTCGCTGCGGGCTTTTCTCATAGTCGTAAGCATCCTCCGCCCGGAGGGCGGTTTTTGGAGCAAATGCCCGTAAGGTCAAGCATTTCCATAAAATAGCCGAGTATTCCCTGTAAAACGGACGATTTCTGCCTCAGGCTAAATTTTTGTTTTTGTTGGAAAACTCTATACTTAATTTATAAGAAACCGAGTTTTCACGGGATTTGAGGGGACCACGTCCCCCCCGAATTTTTCTATTCATCAAAGGAGAGAAGAATTATGGCTACCCGCATTGCTCTGAACGGATTTGGACGTATCGGACGCACCATTCTCAAAGTGATAAAGGACCGCAATTTACCGCTTGAAATCGTGGCAATAAACGATCTGGCGGCCCCCTCCGAGCTGGGCTACCTGCTCAAGTACGACTCCGTTCACGGTGTCTGGCCCCACGAGGTGTCGGGTACCGAGGATGCGCTTATGATCGACGGAAAAACCATCAAGTGCCTCAAGATAACCGACCCCGCCCAGATGCCCTGGCGCGACCTCAAGGTGGCGGTGGTCATCGAAGGCACGGGGAGATTTACGAGCCGGGACGGCGCCGAGAAGCACCTTACCGCCGGGGCGCGCAAGGTCGTCATCACCGCGCCCGGAAAAGGAATGGACGCCACTTTCGTCCTGGGCGTAAACGATGGGACCTACGATCCGCGCGCGCACAACATCATCTCGAACGCCTCCTGCACCACGAACTGCCTGGCGCCGATCGCCTCTCTTCTCCACGACAGGTTCATCATCGAACACGGGCTCATGACGACCATCCACGCCTATACGATGGACCAGCGCCTCCAGGACGCCGTGCACAGCGACCGGCGCAGGTCGCGGGCCGCGGCGCTTTCCATGATTCCGACCACGACGGGCGCGGCTCGCGCGGTGGCCGAGGTCATTCCGGAACTCAAGGGCAAGCTCGACGGCCTCGCCATCCGCGTGCCCACCCCCAACGTGTCGCTCGTCGACCTGGTGTGCCGGGTCGGCCGCGATGTGACCAAAGAGGAAGTAAACAAGGTTTTCGAGGAGGCCGCAAACGGGCCGATGAAGGGCATCCTCCGCTACGTGGACGAGGAACTGGTTTCGGTCGACTTCAACCACACGTATTTTTCTTCCAACCTGGATTCGAGGCTGACCAACGTTATCGGAGGCAGGATGGTGAAGGTGTTCAGTTGGTATGACAACGAATACGGTTATTCGAGCAGGGCTGCCGATGTGGCCGTGATGGTGGGGCAATCTCTCGAATAGCGGTCGAAAAAACATATGCGGCGGGCGTTCAGGTCGGTTGGCTTAACGCATTTGGCGACCTTCGACGTGGGGTAGGCTTTCCGGGGCTGTTGCCCAAATGCAAAAGTTGCGACAGGTGTGGCCAAAACAGGGCAGAGGTCTCCCCTCCCTTGGCGGGAGGGGCTGGGGGAGGGGGTGGTAAGCACTTGAAAATTCAACACCCTCCCCCAACCCCTCCCATCGCAGGGAGGGGGGCTCACGTCCGGCTCAACTGTCGCACAACTTGAATATGCCTTTGGGCAACAGCCCCGGAAAGCCTGCCCCACATCGAACCTGCGTCAAGTGAATGGCATTGTCCTTAAATTGACGGCAATGGGCAAAAACCGGGGCCATTTTCGGCCCGGCCGGTTCAAGCACCGTTCCCCGGCCCCGTGGGCGCCTGTGGGACCTGAAGGAGAGATTCGGGAATGAAGACCCTCGATGATATCGATCTTAAAGGAAAGCGCGTTTTCATGCGGGTGGACTTCAATGTGCCGCTCGACAAGGAGCGGCGCATAACGGACGATCTGCGCATCCGGGCTGTGCTGCCCAGCATCCGGAAGGTCCTCGATTCGGGCGGAAAGCTCATCCTGGCTTCCCACCTCGGGCGTCCCAAGGGTAAAGTGGCCGCCGAGTTCTCGATGAAACCCGTCGGGGAATATCTTTCCACGCTCCTCGGAATTCCCGTCCCCATCGCCCCGGACTGTGTCGGGCCGGAAGTCTCCGAACTGGTGTCCAGGCTCGCCGGCGGCCAGGTGCTCTTGCTTGAAAACCTGCGCTTCCATCCGGAAGAGGAAAAAAACGATCCGCAATTTTCGCGCCAACTGGCCGAATTCGCGGATGTTTTTGTAAACGAGGCATTCTCCGCCTCGCACCGCGCGCACGCCTCGGTCGAGGGGATAACCCGCTTCGTCCCCGTGTGCGCCGCCGGTTACCAGCTCCAAAAGGAGATCGAATACTTCAACCGGGCGCTCGAAAATCCGCAAAGGCCGCTTGCCATCGTGATCGGAGGCGCCAAGGTTTCCACCAAGATCGGCGTCCTCGAACACCTCATGTCGAAAACCGATTACCTGCTGATCGGCGGGGCCATGGCCAATACCTTCTTCAAGGCCCAGGGCAAGCAGGTCGGGAAGTCGCTCGTCGAGGACGACCTGATCGAGACCGCGGCCAGGCTCCTGGAAGCGGCGAACAGGAAGGGGGTCAAGGTTTTCCTGCCCGTCGACGCCGTCGTATCGGTAAGCGCCGACAGTTGCGGAGACGTGCGCCAGGTCTCGATAGACAAGGTGCCTGCGGAGACGCAGATCCTCGATATCGGCTCGCAGTCGATCGAGGTTTTCGAGTCCGTCCTCAGAAACTGCAAGACCATTGTCTGGAACGGCCCCATGGGCGTTTTCGAGAAGCCGCCCTTCAACAACGGGACCTTTGCCCTGGCGCGGTTTCTGGGATCGATGGACGCCCTCACCGTCATCGGCGGGGGAGATTCCGCCGCCGCCGTCAGGCAGGCCGGCATGGAGGACAAGGTAAGCTACGTCTCGACGGGAGGCGGGGCTTTCCTCGAACTCATGGAAGGAATCAAGCTCCCCGGCGTCACGGCCCTCGATGAATGCGGGAAGAGTTGAGGCGGATGTGGGATGTTTGCTATTCGATGTTGGATGCTGGATGTTGGCTGTTGGCTGTTGGATGAGCCGGGGGCGCCCTGAAGGGGCTTTATAAGCCAGCCCAGGGTCAGGCCCGCGCTTCGCGGGACGCCACCCTGGGAACGGGACGCCCTAAAGCTTTTACCCTGAAGGGGTTACATACGGGGAAAATTGCCGGATTGGCGTGGGCAAGCGATTAGGTCCCATCATTATGTAACCCCTTCAGGGTATTGTCGTGGAGGCGTTTGCCACCCAGGGTGGCGTCCCGCGAAGCGCGGGCCTGACCCTGGGCTGATTTATTTAGCCCCGTTGGGGCATTGAGGTGCCCGATCCCTTCGATGCTGCTCAGGTTGACGGCAATGGGCTTCCGCCAGATTGACGGGATGAGAATTGCCGCGAATTTCAGCGGACCCGACAGGCGGGCAAACGCAGCGGGAGCTTCCAGGGTCCGGTATCGAGGATCAAATAACGATCGTCCACCATCGAACAACCAACATCCATCTTCCAACATCGCGCAGCACTTATCCACCATCCAACAACCACCATCCAACAACCAGCATCAGTCCTCCCGCCCAAATCCCATCCGCGTTGTCAATCATTTTTCCGCGAAAAATTACAAATCGCTTGATTTGATGGGAACCAGAGGCTAAAAATCTGTGATTCCCCATTTGAGATGATTTTACCTATTCCCCTTTGATTTTAAAAGGCGGGCGGCTGAGGTGACTGTTTCCGGAATCGCCACTCTGGTAAAGCAGGCGGTGGATATTGTCGAAGTGATCGGCCGGGCGGTCCCGTTGCGTCGGTCCGGCAATCGGCATGTCGGCCTGTGCCCGTTCCATCAGGAAAAAACACCGTCATTTCAGGTAGATGCCGAAAATCAGCTCTACTACTGCTTCGGATGTGGAAGCGGGGGCGACGTCCTCAGCTTCGTGATGAAGCACCAGAACCTCACGTTCAACGATGCCGTAAAATTCCTCTCCGACCGCTACAACATCCCGCTTCCCCAGAAAGATTATGCCGATGGCGACTCCGCGCTGCTCCTGGCGAGCCAGAAAGAGCGCGAGCAAATACTTGCGGCCGTCGCGTGCGCGGCCGAGTTTTTCCACCGCCAGTTGCGCCTGAGCGCTGAGGGCAGGATCGCCCGCGAATATATTATAAAGCGAGAATTGCCCCCGGAGGTTGTCGAAACGCAGCGCCTCGGTTATGCTCCCGCGCGGTGGGACGGGCTGCTCGATCATCTGCGCGCCGGCGGGTTCGATCCGGACCTCGGCGTGAGGGCGGGCCTTCTGAGCCGGGGGGCGTCGGATTCGTCGAAATTTTTCGACCGTTTCAGAAACCGGCTGATATTTCCCATAGCCGACGAACGCGGAAGGATTGTCGCTTTCGGCGGGCGGAGCCTTACTCCGGGCGAGCAAAACGAGCCGAAGTACCTTAACAGTCCCGAGACCCCGGTCTACCACAAGGGGCGAATGCTCTACCAGTACGGGACCGCCCGCGAGGCGTGCCGGCAGGTGCGGCAGGCGCTCGTGGTGGAAGGCTACATGGACCTCCTGGCGTTCCACGCCCGAGGGTTCAACCGCGTGGCGGCGACGCTCGGAACGGCCCTGACCAGCCAGCAGATCCGGCTGCTTTCGCGGATATGCGACGAGGTGGTGCTCGCCTATGACGGGGACGACGCGGGCGAGCGGGCCATGCTGCGCTCGCTGCCGCTCTTTTTGCAGGAGGAGGTCGCGGTTAGCTGCATCCGGTTTCCCGAAGGGATGGACCCCGACGATTTCCTGAAAAAGCGCGGCATGCCCGAATTCGAGCGTCTCGTCGAGCGCCGGGTCGAGCTGGGCGCGTATGCCGTTCGCAAGGCAACGGGCGAGTGGGACGGGAGCGCGGCGGGCAGGGCGAAGATTTTCTCGGATATTCAGCCCGTTTTTCAATCCGTGCGCCAGCCGGTCCTCCAGTCCGAGTATCTGCGCATCATCGCGGACCGGTTCTCGATAAGCGAAGAGGTGGCCAAGGCCCAGCTTCTGCACGATAAGCGCGGGAGGACCGAGAAGGACCAGCCTTCGTTCAAGAAGGTTTATACTCCGAAAACGCCCGAAATCGAGTCCCTGGAAGAAAAAGTCCTGAGGCTTATTATCAAATATCCCGAACTGGCCGATTTCGTAAGGGACTGCGGCGCCATCGCCTGTTTTCGAGAGTCCAGGCTCTGCGCGGTCGCGAGGGTGCTCTGCGGGGAGGATGCCTGCGGGATCGTCGAACACAGCTCGTCGCGCTTCTATGATTTGCTCGCCGAGCCCGATTTGCAGGAACTCTACACGCGGTACCTGCTCGAACCCTACGATCTCTACGAGCCGGAAATACAGCTCCGCGATTGGCTCGAAGCCCTTTTCAAACGCGAGGCCGGGCGGAGAAGAAAAGATTTGGAAACGATGCTGCGGGAAGCGGAGCAACAGGGGGACGCGGCCCGCATCAGAAATATTCTCATTGAAATAAGGGACCTCACGTCCAAGACCAGCGCTGGCGAGTTTTCCGATAACGTTCAGGAGATGCGTACAAATGACGGATAAGGATGTAAAGCAAAGGCGCGACCCCGCGCTCAAACCCGACCTGGACGATTTGAACCGTTTGATCGCGGCGGGCAAGGAGAAGGGCTACCTCACCATAGATGAGGTAAACGACGCCCTGCCCGAAGAAATCGTCACTGCGGACAAGCTCGACGACATGATGATGATTTTCGATGAGATGGACATCGAGATCGTGGACTCCGAGCAGCAGGTGCAGGTTGTCCGCGGGCCTACTACGGGCCCGGAGGGCCTCATCGAGGAGGAGGAAGACGAACTCCAGCTCGAAGCGGACGCGACCAACCGGGTGACCGATCCGGTCAAGATGTACCTGCGCGAAATGGGCCAGGTGTCTTTGCTCACGCGGGACGGCGAGGTCGAAATCGCCAAGAGGATCGAAGCCGGGGAGCGTGAAATCTTCAATGCCATCATGGAGTCGTCCATCGGCATAAAAGAAATCATGAGCCTCAAGGACAAGCTCGAAAGCGAAGGCTACCGTCTCACCGAAGTGATCCGGGAAATGGAGGAGGACATCACCGAAGAGGAGGAGGCGGCCCAGAAGCACCGGATCATCTCGATACTCGACGAGGTGCGGCGCCTCGACGAACAAATCAAAATGATACAGACGGCTTTGCTGGGCGACAACCCCGATCGGGAAATGGAGTTCGAGCAGAAAAACCAGGTCCAGCAGAACAAGGAACAGATCGTCAATCTCTTAAAGGGCCTTCAGCTCAGCCGCCGGCATATCGACAGCATCATCGAGAAGCTCAATCACCATCTCCTGACCATCGAAGCGGCCGAGAGGACGCTCAAGGACTGCATCGCGCGCATGGGGAAAAATGTGGGCGAGCGGAGGGATTTTCTCGAGTCCGCGGACCCCGACAGGATCGTCGCGATCGCCGCGGAAAGCGGCATTCCCCCGGCGGAGTTTCAGACCCTTTTGCGCCGGGCGACGGAGGCCAGGGAACGGATCGGGCGGTTGGAGATGGAAGCGAAGATGGATTCGAGGTCTTTGCGCCAGATCCTCAGCCGGGTAAAGGACGGCACACTGCGGGCAAAGCTCGCCAAGAGCGAGCTGATCGAAGCCAACCTGCGCCTCGTCGTGAGCATCGCGAAGAAGTACACCAACCGAGGGCTCCAGTTCCTGGACCTCATCCAGGAAGGCAACATCGGGCTGATGAAGGCGGTGGACAAATTCGAGTACCAGCGCGGCTATAAATTCAGCACCTACGCGACCTGGTGGATACGCCAGGCGATCACGCGCGCCATTGCCGACCAGGCCCGCACCATCCGGATTCCAGTCCATATGATCGAGACGATAAACAAGCTGATCCGCACCTCGCGCTATCTGGTCCAGGAACTCGGGCGCGAGCCGGTGCCCGAGGAAATTGCCGAGAAGATGGAATTTCCGGTGGACAAGGTGCGCAAGGTCCTCAAGATCGCCAAGGAGCCCATCAGCCTGGAAACACCGATAGGCGAGGAGGAGGACAGCCATCTGGGCGATTTTATCGAGGACAAGCGGGTTGCCTCCCCGGTCGACGCCGTGATCAACCTCAATTTGAGCGAGCAGACCCGGAAGGCCCTTGCGACCCTCACGCCGCGCGAGGAAAAGGTCCTGCGGATGCGGTTCGGAATCGGTGAGAAGGCCGACCACACGCTCGAAGAGGTGGGCCAGGATTTTACGGTCACCCGCGAGCGAATCCGCCAGATCGAGGCCAAGGCGTTGCGCAAGCTCCGCCACCCGAGCCGCCGCAAGGAGCTGAAGAGCTTTATCGAGACCTGAGAAACGGCCGGCCCTTCCCTTTCCGGCGGTCCGGGCGGGGATCACGGGGGTGTTGCCCAAATGCAAAAGTTGCGGCAGGTGTGGCCAAAACAGGGCGGAGGTCTCCCCTCCCTTGGCGGGAGGGGCTGGGAGGGTGAGGGGTCAGGTCTACACTCTTGACAAAGCGAAGCTGATTGCCTTGGTCATTCCCTGGTTGCACCGCTTTGTCAAGAGTGTAGACC
>JBAQYM010000173.1:0-25384 GCA_049300095.1 Syntrophobacteraceae bacterium | reverse complement strand
GGGTAGTTGAGCTACCCTCGGCTACCCGACTATGAGAGGCCATTTCCTTCCGCGGCATAACCCCATCGTCGGCTTCGATCACGAAACTCTTCCCGCTCTTCATCACGGTTCCCATCAGGGCCTCTTCCTGGTAACCATGTTGCCGGAGAGGCCCCGAGGCATTCGGAGGAAGTTCTCCCATTGCCCGCATTTCGCTTGCGGCCGGCAAAAGGCCCACGGCGGGGGATCAAATAAAAAAAGCTGGTGGCGGATGATGCGTTTGCCTTTCATTTTCGCCCGCCAAACAGCTATATTCTAAAAACAAAACCGGTCAGCCACATACTTGAAGATCCGTGTTCAGCGAGGTCGTATCATGTTTCCTGTGGAATTCGATTGGCGGAGCCTAAGCACCCTGCCTCTTCCCACCGCCGGCAGGACGGGCAGCGTTACGCATTTGCTCAAGGCTATCGTGTCGCTGCGCGTGATACCCTATTTCAGGACCAAGAGAGGGACCGACGCCTTGAAGCTCGCCCAGGTGGCGGATCGCCTCTCCATCCAGCGGCTCGAAGATGAAAACAATTCCATCAGGATCGTGAGCCTGCTCATCCGTTCGGACCACCAGTGGAAAGTTCTGATCCACGAGCGTATTTTCGACTACCTCTCTTTCGTGATCCCGAGCGACCCCGAGACCAGGCTCGGCGACGGGACCCTCGAAGAACAGAAGATGCTTGCCTTTACGGAGCTCTTTCTGCGCCACCAGGTCGAACACATGCTCTATCCGGAGAAGAAAGAGATCGACGTCATCCTCTCAGATGTCGATTTCGCCCTCGACCGCCGCGGCGGCGACCCCACGTTCTACAGAATGCTGCGCGGCGCCCTCGGAGACGAGATGAACGGAATAAGGGGAGAGCACTATCTGGCGCTCTTTGACGCAGCCGAAAAAGGGCTGCCGGCCGAGACGGTGCTGGCTTCGATTTTCGATGTCGTCGTAACGGGCCTGAACGATGGTCCGGACGCATTGTTACAGGAAGCTTTCCCCTGGCTGGATACCGAGTTGAAGAGCAAGGTCCTGGGGGACTGCTATCGCAGAAGCCGCAACCCCGACACTTCCCTTCTGCGCAGGACCCATTCGCTCCGGGCCGTGCTCAGGCTTTTCGGCCTGCTCATGGAAAAGGACGAAAAGGAGGCCTTGGAGGTGTTCCATTCCTTCAAGGACCGCTGGGGTCTCGTGGAGCTTTTCAGGGAACTGGAATTGCCCGAAAGGGCCCTCGAAAATAAATCTTCGGCAGAACTGCTCCGCCTGTTTAAAACCGGTCTTCTCGAGCGCCGCTACGAAGAATCGTTTTTGCCCCCCGTCCAGCCGGCGGAAAGAGTCCCGCCGGCGGGGGCGAGACCTTCCATAACGCAGGAAAAGAGCCTGAAGGACCGCATCGACGATGCCCGAAGCGATCCCTCGGTCCCCTCTCGGGTGGTCGAGTTCATCGACAAAAACAAGCTCAATGCCGTGGGTCACAGCGGCTCGAAGTACAGTGAACTGATCGAGACGCTCCTGGCGATCCCCTGGGGGAAGATCCGAAAAATCAACGTCTCTCCCCAGGCTTTCGAGGAGGGCCTGAACCGCTCCCACTATGGGCTCCAGACGCCCAAGGAGGTCCTTTGCGATTTCTTTACGAATCTCATCTGGCGCTACCAGCGTTTCAGCGAGGCGGAAGCGGCCACGTGGAAGCGGACCGGAAGCACCTTCCTCCTGGTCGGGCCTCCCGGCGTCGGCAAGACCTCGCTTGCCATCTCCGTCGCGCAGAACCTCGGCATCCCCTATCACAAGATCTCCCTGGGAGGAATGCGGGACGAGGCGGATATGCGCGGCTTCGGGTTCACCTACGAGGGTTCGAAGCCCGGGGCCATCGTCCAGGGACTCATCAAGATGGAATCCATGAACGGGATGTTCATACTCGATGAGGCCGACAAGACCGAAAAATTCGCCATCGCCACCCTGCTCGAGATCCTCGATCCGGAGCAAAACCACCTCTTCCATGACAAGTACACCCAGACTACCATCGATATCGATCTATCCAACTGCCATTTTTTCCTGACCGCCAACACGCTGGAAACCGTCCCGCAGGTGGTGATAAACCGCTGCGAGGTGGTGTTCCTGGACAGGTACAGCGTCGAGGAAAAGGTTGCCATAGCCCGGAAGTATCTGCTGCGGCGCATCAGGGAAAAATACCAGATCGGGGCCGAGCAGCTCTACTTCGATGAGCGGGAAGAGGCGGACCTGCTGAGGCACCTGATTCGAAACTATACCTTTGAGGCGGGCGTCAGGGAGTTGGAGAGGATAATCCGCACTCTTTTTCTCCGAATCCAGCGCAAGGAGATCCTGACCGGGGGACAGCCCTCGGTCCTGGTTACCCGCGGCAAAATAAAGGAATACCTGAAGACCCCGGCCCCTCCCAGGCTGATCAGCCCGGAAGATGAGGTCGGAGAGATGCTGGCGCTTGGGGTCGACGTGGAAAGGGGCGTCGGGTCGATTATTCCCATCCAGGCCACCTGGATAGGCGGCGAGACGGCCTCCGCCGAACCGCAACGCGGTCATCTGAGTATCGTGCACGCCACCGGAAATATCGAAAAGGTCATGGATGAGAGCCGCAAGGTCGCCAGTACGGGAATACTCCATTTCGCCGGGGAGTTGGGGATAGACCTCAAGCACGCGGAAAAACCGGTGCACCTGCACTTCCTGGGCGGTTCGACGAAAAAGGACGGCCCGTCGGCGGGCGGGGCCATTGCCCTGGCCCTGGCTTCCCTGCTCTCCGGGCGCAAGGTCCGAAAAGACGTGGCCATGACCGGCGAGATCGACACCAAGGGGCGGATCACGGGCGTCGGCGCCCTGGCCCTGAAAACGGAGACGGCCTTCAACGCCGGGTGCAAGACGATGATCATCCCGACGGCAAACCTCTTCGGGGAGGGGGGAATCGAGCGGTTTCCGGAAGCCCTCAAGGAGGAGCTGCAGATATTCGGCTATGAGGAGTGGGCCGGGAAGCACGACCCGTTCGATCACGGACGCCACATCCTCGAGGTGGTTGCGGTTGACGATATTGTCCAGGCGGCGCGGGTGGCGTTTATCGAAGAGGAAGTCCTCGAAGAACTGGGGACCCTCTTCGAATCCCATGCGCGCGAAGTGGCCGCGCGGCTCCGCGACATTTCGGCCCCGCCCGGTCCCCGCGTTCGGCTCATCCAGGTCAAAAACGTCGATGAACTCGCCCCGGAGCTCTTTGAGGTCCCCGCTCCGTTGCTCGATTGCAAACTCGTCCTCCTGGTTCTTCCCGAGGTCCGGGATACCGTTCTGGGCCGACTGGGAGGGCAGTCCGAGCACATCCGGGTCGTGGACTTCGATCCCAAGCTCGAGAAGCTCTCTTTCGCCATACGGGAAGTCCTGGCGCAATCGCAGACGCCGACGGCTTCTCAAGTCCGGCCGGCGCTGATTGCGCCCTACTTTCTACTGAAGCATGACGGCATATGCGCCGACTCTCCCGGAAAGGGCCTCCCCACGGGAGGAATCAGCTTTTTTGCCAACAATTATACATTACAGCAATTCAAGATAAAGAATTCCAAGACGCTGCTAGACCGGGTTTTTTCCCTCCTGGCCCTGCTGCCGCCCTCCGAGCTCGACGAATGCCCCTTCCTCGGGAAGTCCGACGGCATCCACGTTGCCGACCTGTCGTATATTCCCGAGAAATATCGCCTGGACCCGGGCCGGGCCGAAAAGATCCTGCACCGGGGCCTCAAACTGTGGCTCGAAACCGTGCGAAAGGCATGGGAGGAGTGCGGCCCATAAAAGGTGTAGCAGCGGAGCGCGGCCCACAAAAGGTGTAGCAACAATGTTGGGCAAAATGAAACCCGACGCGCCCACTAAAGGCGATACGATATAATACGTGTTACATGGCGCCAGGTCCGGGCGGCGAATTCTAAAACCGTCATTCCCGCAGGGTTTTTGGGCGGGAATCCAGCATCTTTGTTTCTGCAAGGGCCTGGAGAGAAGCTGGATTCCCGCCCAAAAACGCCGCGGGAATGACGGTCCTTGGGTCCCGAGCGGGAATGACGGTCCTCGGATCCCGGGCTTAACCATGAGCGCATTACAGTTTACCGCATACGGTTTTGCCGAAATTGACTTGGGCAACAGCCCCTATCCGCCTGCCCCTCTCTTCTAATGGGGGACAGGGGGGATTTTACGACATAACAGCCAGGAGCGGGCCATGCAGGGGAATCCGGAAGACACCAGCGCTGTTTCGGCGTTCATGATCGGCACCCAAGTGCGGGAGCTTCGGGTGAAGAACCGCTATACCCTCCAGGACCTCGCCGCGAAGACAGGTCTGGACAAAGAGATGCTGGACCAGATCGAGAGCCATGCGTTTATCCCGCCCATAGCCACCCTGGTAAAGCTCGCGGGCGCGCTCAACGTTAACGTGGCCTATTTCTTTCAGGACAAGGCGGGTAGTGACAAGATCGCCGTCACCCGCCGTGACGAGCGAGTGCGCATCACTCGACGCCCCCATCATCTGGAAGGGGAAGTTGACTACATCTACGAGTCCCTGGAAATCCGAAAGGCCCGGAAGCAAATGGAACCCTTCATGGTGGAGTTTCCCGTCAAGGATACGAGCGAGATGGTCTTCACAAGCCACCAGGGTGAAGAGTTTCTCTATCTGCTCGAAGGGGTGCTCGAATTTCGCACCGACGACCACGTCGAGATACTCAATCCGGGGGACGGCATCTATTTTGAATCGGATGTCAGCCACAGCTTCCGCTGCCTTGGCGAGGCGCCCGCGAAAGCCCTCGTGGTGGTCTGGCGAAAGAGCTGATCTTTTCCCGTGGGCACTCGTGGCGAGCGCATGCCGAAAGTCCCGCGTGCCTCTCTCAGGGGGAAACAAGCAATGCTGGAGATTCGCTTTCATGGGCGCGGCGGACAGGGGACCGTGGTAGTCACGATCCTTCTGGCGAAGGCATTTTTCGACGCGGGCTATTGCGTCCAGAGCTTTCCGCTCTTTGGAGTCGAGAGGCGCGGGGCCCCGGTCGAGGCATATCTGCGGTTCGATTCTCGGCAAATACTCGTAAGAACCAACGTCTATCAGCCCGACCATATCGTCATACTGGATAAGACTCTTTTGAACGCGGTCGACGTCACCAGGGGACTCCGGCCCGGAGGGTGGGTCCTTCTCAATGCGCCGGGGCCCCCCGCGCGACCGGAGCGCTTTTCGGGGTATCGGCTGGCCCTGGTCGATGCCACGCGCATCGCTCTGCGGCATGAACTCGGAACGCGCACCCACCCGATCGTCAATACGGCGGTGATGGGCGCCTTTGCAAAGATGCTGGGGATGCCTCCCATGGATTCGGTCGCCCTGGCCGTCGAAGAGGAGATCCCGGAGCATTTTGAACGGAACCTCCTGGCCGCGAAGGACGCCTATGAGGCCGTGGACCTGGTGGGACTCATCGGGGAAGACGCCAAACCGCGGGATATTGCCGCGGCGGCGCCGCGGGAAGCAAACGGCGCGCATTTACCGGAACAAGGATGAAAACGGGCATGTCTCCCAACGACCAGAAACCCATCCCTTTGTTCATTTCAAGGTCCCATCTCACGACGGAAGCTAATAAGACGGGGGCCTGGCGTTTTCTCAGGCCCCGCTACGACGAAAAGACCGCGCCATGTGGGGTGGGGTGTCCGGCGGGCGAGGACATCAGCCGCGTTCAGATGCTGGCCTCGCAGGGGCTTTTCAAAGAGGCGTGGGAAACCGTGCTCATCGAGAACCCGTTTCCCGGAGTGTGCGGTCGAATTTGCCACCACCCCTGCGAGGCGGTCTGCAATCGCGGACGGTTCGATGAAGCGGTTGCCATCCACACCATCGAGCGTTTCCTCGCTGATACGGCATCCCGCTACGAGCTGAAACCCCGCCTGGAACGGCTCCCCTCGAAAAAGCAACGGATCGCGGTGGCGGGGGCGGGCCCGAGCGGTCTTGCGGCTGCCTATTTCATGACCCTGCTCGGCTACGGCTGCGATGTCTATGAGGCCATGCCCGAGCCCGGCGGGGTCCCGCGCTGGGGGGTCCCCCCGTATCGCCTGCCCTCGGGCGCCTTGATGGACGAGGTTGTGCGGATTCAAGAGATGGGCGTCCGCATTCATTGTGGAAAAACGGTCGGGGGGGAATTCCTTGCGGAGGCCGCGAGCTCCCATGACGCGGTATTCGTGGGATGCGGCTTGCGGCGGGGCCGCGATCTGATGGCGCCGGGCGAGGACCTGCCGGGCATCGAAGACGGGCTGACGCTGCTCCGGAAGGTGGCCGCGGGCGATGCAAAACCCCTCGAAGGGCTTATCGCCGTCGTGGGCGGCGGGTATGCCGCGATCGAGGCGGCCCGCTGCGTGGTGCGCCTCGGCGGAAAGGCCCTTCTTATCTACCGTCGAAGGCGTGAGGACATGCCGGCATCCAGGGACGGCATCGGTATGGCCGCGGAGGAGGGCGTTGAGGTCCGGGACCGCATGGCCCTCGTGCGCATCGAGGCGGAGGGCGCCGGGTATCTTCTAACGCTTCGGGAAGCGCAACCGGCGGGCGAGGATGCGCCTCTCCGCGGTCCGGCCGAGGGAAAAACGGAGACAATCCGGGTCGACGGGATTTTCAAGGCGGGTGGTTTCGAGGCCGCCGAGCCATGGATGACACCCCCCGAGGGTGGCGAAGGGGTAATGCGGCTCAACAATAGCGTGCTTGTCATGAGAGGGGACACTCCTGTAATCTTCGGGGGAGATCTCGCAAACGCGTCCAAGAGCGTGGTCCATGCCATAGCCTCGGGAAAGGAGGCCGCGATGGCGCTCGATCTGCTCTTCCGGGAAGGACCCGGCGCCGTTCAGTCCGGGCTTAAGCGCTGCAAGGTCGGCAACGGCCGCTCCCTTTCGATGGAGGCCTATATGAACGGCCCCCGCTCCAGCCGCGGTTCGAAGGTCGTGGGGTATAGCGAGATCAACACCGATTATTTCCATTTTTCATCCAGGCTCGTACAACCGCGCCTTCTAAAGGGGGAGCGGACCGGCTCTTTTGCTGAAATCGACCTCAAAATTTCCGCCAACCTCGCGATCCGCGAAGCGGAGCGCTGCTTTAACTGCGGGCTCTGCAACCAGTGCGACAACTGCCTCCTTTTCTGCCCGGACCTGGCCATAGCCCACGATCAAAGTCCACGGGGGCGTCGCATTGATTACGACTACTGCAAGGGCTGCGGGATATGCGTCGTGGAGTGCCCGCGCAATGCCATGACCCTCGAAGAAGAGCGGGACCCGGAGCACCCGGGGGAGCGGGGTTGATTGTCGGCGCAGGTTGCGGGCAACTGGTTTGAAACAGAGGAAGACCCTATGAAGAAGGTCCTGGAAGGAAGCCATGCGGTCGCCGAAGCGGTGAGGCTGGCCCGGGTTCAGGTCATCTCCGCATACCCGATCACCCCTCAGACGCATATCGTGGAGCGCCTTGCCGACTTTTGCGCGGACGGCGCCATGAACGCGCGCTTCTTGCGCGTGGAAAGCGAGCATTCCGCCCTGGCGGCCCTGATCGGCGCATCGAGTATGGGGGTCCGCACTTTCACCGCGACCTCGTCGCAAGGCCTGGCCCTGATGCACGAGTTGCTGCACTGGGCCTCGGCGGCGAGGCTCCCCATAGTGATGGCGAACGTGAACCGCGCGCTGGCCCCGGGGTGGAACATCTGGTGCGATCAAACCGACAGCCTCTCGCAGCGGGACACGGGCTGGATTCAGTTCTACTGTGAAACCGGCCAGGAGGTCCTCGACACCACGCTCCAGGCTTTCCGGCTGGCCGAATCCGTCAATCTGCCCGTGATGGTGGTCCTGGACGCCTTCTTCCTCTCGCACACCTACGAACCGGTGGACATCCCGGACCAGGAAGCCGCCGATGCTTTTGTGCCGCCCTTCCAGCCCAGGATCGCATTGAACACGGCAGCCCCATGCGCCCTCAGCCAAATGGCCCCGCCCAACGTCTACATGGAGATGCGCCACAGCATTCAACAGGCCATGGAGGCTACGCTCGGCCGGTTCGAAGCACTCGAGGTCGAGTTCCAGCGGCGTTTCGGCCGCCGCTACGGAGCGGTTGAAGCCATCTCCTGCGAGGATGCCGATACCGTGCTGGTGACTTCCGGCACGATCACCGGCACGGCGCGCCAGGTGGTCGCGGACCTGCGCGGGGAGGGACAAAAAGTCGGGCTCCTCAAGATAAAGCTTTTCCGGCCCTTCCCCGCGGCGCTCATCCGGGAGGTCCTCGGACCCGTGCGCAAGGTCGCGGTCATCGACCGGAATTTTTCTTTCGGGGCGACCGGGATCTTTGCTCAGGAACTCAGGGCCGCCCTCTGCGGCCTTCAGCGGAGGCCGGTGGTGTTCGGCTTCGTTGCGGGCCTGGGCGGGCGGGATGTGACGATGGACGTGGTGCGGGAAATCTACCGCCACGCCCGGGATAATGCCGCTCCGGACAGCGAGGCTATCTGGGTGGGACTTCACGAGGCGCCTGATGGAGCTTGACATCGTAGATCGTGAATACATGTGTTCGGGGCATGTCGGCTGCCCCGGCTGTGGAGCGGCCATTGCCATGCGGTTTGTCCTCAAGGCCCTGGAAGAAAAGACCGTCATGGTGATCCCCGCCTGCTGCTGGTCCATCATCGCCGGCGCCTATCCCCAGTCCGCGCTGCAAATACCGGTCATCCACACCGCTTTTGAAACGGGGGGCGCGGTGGGGAGCGGGGTGAGAGCGGCGCTGGACGTAAAAGGAGATACGGAAACCACGGTCATTACCTGGGCCGGCGACGGGGGGACCTTCGATATCGGCTTCCAGGCCCTGAGCGGCGCGGTCGAGCGCAACGAAGATTTTATCTACTTCTGCTACGATAACGAAGCTTATATGAATACCGGGGTCCAGCGGAGCTCGTCGACCCCCTACGGGGCCTGGACCACCACCACTCCCAGCCGTGATTGGAAGAAGATGCGCAAGAAAAATATCGTCGAAGCCCTGGTCGCGCATCGCATCCCCTACGCGGCGACGGCCAGCATCGCCTACCCCGAGGACCTGGTCCGCAAGGTCAAGAAAGCCCGGATGATAAAGGGCTCAAGATTCATTCATATCTATGCGAGCTGCCCGACCGGCTGGAGGATTCCCTCCGAGATGTCGATAAAGATCGCCCGGATGGCGGTTCAAACAAATATCTTCCCTCTCTACGAAGTCGAAGGGGGCGTGCGCTACACGATAAATCTCAATCCCAAGGGATACCTGGTAAAAGAGTACTTCCACCTTCAGGGACGTTTCAAGCACCTCACGGAAAGCGATCTGGACCAGATTCAGCAGATGGTGAACGAAGACTGGGAACTCCTGGCGCGCAAGGCGAGAAGCTCATCGGCCTGACGGCGGGGCCGGAAGTTGCCCGGGGAACCGCGAGTCGCCCGAGCGAAAGCCGAGCGCTTGATATCCATGCGCGTATTTGTTCATTTCCGCCAGATATTTCATTCAGATATTTCGTTGACAGCATTTGAAATAACTTGTACAAGGAACGGCACATAGCTTTTTTGGGCATCAGGTACAAAATAAGTTTAATAGGGAATCCCGTGCGATTCGGGAGCGGTCCCGCCGCTGTAAACGGGGACGAAATCCGGTAATACCACTGTCTTTCGAGATGGGAAGGACCGGAGAGTAGGAAGATCCGTGAGCCAGAAGACCTGCCTGATGCTGTTAAGGGGATCGGTACGTGGAAGGTCCGGTACCCGCCGAAGGATCAAGTGAACCAGGGTGCAATCCTTAGGGCTTTTTAGCTCTAGGGATTTTTTTTTGCCCGAAACTCGGCTCCGGCGCTGCCCGTACAGTGTTCGACGTTTAAATAAACCTTTTCCACTGCCCGGAGGCGGTCCGGCTTCCGGGCGCGCGGCTCGCACAATGGAGGTTTTCGATGAAGAAGGGCATGATCCTGTACGTCACACAAGGAAAAGAAGATGTCCCCCTGCAAGCGGCGGCGGAGTTGATCGAGACAGCCCGGTCTTTGGGAGTCACAGCCGTCAGCGTGGCAATCACGGAGGAGGACGCCGTTCATGGATGGTGGGGCCTGCTCGCCAGGGGGATGCGGCAGGTCCTGTTTATGGCGGTGGCGTACAACGCCGCCCTTGACAAGTTCGAATCTCGTGGGACCCCCGTGCGGCTGTGCGGATGATCGAACGGCGTTCGATAATGCCCATGATGAACTGAAACGTTGACTTTGCGGAACAGGAGGGGAAGCAATGCGAATGAAAATGCGGAAGAGATGGTTGTTCACATCAGCGTGGCTCGTCGGTTTGGTTCTCGTAACCGCCACATGCTTCGCCGCGCACGGTGAAAAGCGCACTCCGAAGAAGGCCATTCTGCTTGCCGCTTTTGGAACCACCGTTCCTGAAGCTCAAAAGGCTTTTAATCAAGTCGAAGCCCGTGTCAGGCAGGCCTTTCCCGGCATCGAAGTGCGCTGGGCCTACACATCGAGCATTGTACGCGCCAAACTGGCCAGGCAGGGGAAGGTGCTTCCTTCTCCCGAATCGGCCCTGGCAAAGCTCATGGAGGACGGCTACACGCAGGTGGCGGTGCTTTCCCTGCACACCATTCCCGGGGAGGAGTTTCACGACCTGAACCGCAATGCCCACCTCTTCGGGCAAATGGCCGGCGGCTTTGAGAATATCCTGGTCGCTCGACCCCTGCTTTCGTCGCGCGAGGACATGGAGCGGGTGGCAAAAGCGATGCTCAAAAACATCCCCGCCGACAGGAAACCGGGGGATGCGGTAGTACTCATGGGACACGGCACGGAGAAGCATCCCTCCGACGCCGTTTACCTTGCCTTGTATTACACCCTGCGGGAACTCGATCCCAATGTCCACGTCGCGACCGTGGACGGTTATCCCGCCCTGAAGGATATCTTGCCCAAGCTTAAGGAGAAGAAGATCGGGAAAGTCTACCTCATGCCCTTTATGGCGGTTGCCGGAGACCATGCCCGAAATGATATGGCGGGCGACAAACCCGACAGTTGGAAGTCTGTCCTCGGCAAGGAGGGCTTTACCTGTGAAGCGGTGCTGAAAGGAACCGCCGAATATCCCGAAATCGTCGACGTCTGGCTCAGCCACCTCCGGGCCGTGTTGAGTCATTTCGAGTAAGAAACTCACAAAACAGGAAACGGCATCGATCCAAGGGAAGGAAGTTTAAATCTTCCGCCGCCCCGCGACTGTGATCGGGACGAAAGCCGCAGCAAGGCCACTGTCATGCCCAAGGCGTGATGGGAAGGCGCGGTGAGTAGGACGAACGTGAGCCAGGAGACCTGATCGATGACTGGAGCTTCACCCAAAAACCCCGAGGGGGGAAGGAGCGTACAATGAAGATTGTTGCAATCGCGTCGGTTCTTTCATGCCTTGTCTTTTGTGTTCCTATTGCCACACTCGCCGATGAGTCATCCCCTGAAAGCACAAAGATCGTTCAGACCCAACAGGACGCACAGCCAAAAAGCAACGATCAACCCGACGCAAGCGGCCAAACCAGGCTCGAGGAAGTCGTGGTTACCGCCACGCGCCTTCCCACGCCGGCAAAAGAGCTTCCCGTTCCAGTGCAGGTCATTTCAAGAAAAGAAATCCAAGAGTCGCGCGCCAATGATTTGTCGGAAGTCCTCGCCGAATACCTTCCCGAACATTTTCAGAAATACCCCGGCGCTCTTACCTCTGTCAGCATCAGAGGATTTCGTACCGATACCACGGGAACGGATATCAAAGGACACGTCCTGGTATTGATCGACGGTCACCGAGCCGGGACGGGAAACATAGCGGTCATTCCACTTGAAAATGTCGAACGAATAGAAATCGTGCGCGGCCCGGGGTCCGTTGTTTACGGATCGGCAGCCATGGGAGGGGTCATCAATATCATCACGCGCAAGGGACGGGGGACGCCCTCCGGAAACGTGGGAGCCGAGGCTGGAAGCTGGGATTATGCCAAAGGGTTCGCCGGCTTTTCGGGCGGTTTCCTGGACAACCGGGTTGGGGTCTCGGTCACCGGGCGAACCGTCACGAAAGGCAGCTACGACATGGGAGGAGGCGCCGGAGTCCCCAATACCGCCTACAACGATCAGGCCTATTCCGGGAGCCTCTTCGCGGCCCCTAATCCCGATAATACCTTTTTTGCCGTTGGGAACTTCTATCAGGCCTGGGACGTGGGGACTCCGAATCCCACCTATATGGCGCCCGACCTTGTGGACAATAAGGACATCGAAAGGTGGTACGGTTCCTTTGGCTACGACGGCGCTCTCACGGAATACGGACTGAACTGGCGCCTCAGCTATTACAACGTCTCGGACCAAAACCGGTGGAACTATCCCCTGGCGACATACGGCTACACATCGGCAACCACCGAACAGAATACCCAGGGGATACGAAGCCAGTTCAGCCTTCCCACGTTCTCACTCGGGCGTTTGCTCATGGGCTTTGACTGGGACGGCATCGACGTGAGCAGCTACACGAAACCCGCGGGCTTTCCATGGAGCCCGAACAGCCGCTACGACAACTATGCGTTTTTTGCGGAGGAGAAGATCGACTGGAACAAGCTCACACTCCTTTGCGGCCTTCGCTATGACATTTTCCAGGAGCAGATAAAGCCCACCGAAGGTCTCGACGTGCTCCAGGCGAACCAGGAGTTCGGCCATACATCCTGGCGCACGGGGGTCACCTACAGGTTTCTTGACTGGCTGAGCGGTCGCGCCGCTGCCGGGAGCGCTTTCAGTATACCCTCGGCGGACCAGTTGGCCGGGCGCTATCAGTCCGGAGAGTGGATGAAGATCACAGGCAATCCCGACCTCAAACCGGAATCGGGCGCCACCTACGAAGCGGGACTGGATGCCGAATTTGCGGGATTAAAGACCGGCCTCACGTTCTTCTACACCGACTACAATGATAAAATCACCGGAGGTTTTCCTGCCTGTGTCGACGGAGATTGCACCTGGACCACTTATGAAAATGTCGAGGGAGCTATTCTCTCGGCATTCGAAGGATCGATCAGTTACAAAAAATCATTCATGCTCAATGACATGCAGATCGGTCTGAGGCCATTTGTCAATTTCGTTTACTACACTCAGCGTGAACTTCAAGACCATGGCGCCGCCCAAATTTTAAAATCCAATACGGTCCCCTACGTGCCTCTTTGGGATGCCACCGGCGGCCTTGAAGTCAGCTTCAACCGCAAGGTGACCTTGCTTCTTAGCGGCTTTTACACGGGAGACGAAAAGCAGGAGAATTTCGACTACCTATCCCCCACTTACGGGCAAGCTGTGGATAAAGGAGGGTTTACCGTTTTCTCCGCCAAGCTTTTCTACCGTCCCACCAAGTCTCTCGAACTCTTCCTGGCCTCCGATAACCTGACCGACAAAGAGTATGCTTTCGTGGACGGTTATCCAATGCCCGGCAGAAATATTCGGGGGGGTCTCCAATTTCGTTTCTAGATCACAACTAAAGAGGAGAGACCATGTTGGGAGGCAAGGACAAGCTTTTGCCATATTTGAGTGTATCGACACACGTTTCTGTTCCTCATAGTGCATTTAACCGGTTGCGATGTTCAGTGGCAGGTGTCTTTCTCCTATTCTTCCTGCTTGGCGGCGATGGTGCGCTGGCAGGGAATCGTGCGCTTAAGGAAGGACCTGTTCGGACACATTCCGTTGAACTTCATCTGAGTTATGTCAAATCTGCAAGGGTAGATGAAAGAACAATTTTCGATTTTACCAACAAGACGCTCCTCGTCGAATTCAGGGAACCCATGAGGGTGACTTCCACACTTGAAGGTGAGAGAAAGGGTATTACGTCTGTCGGTAACCACTACTTCCCGCCACCCTGCTGGAGCATCGGACACAAGCTCGGGTTCGAAAAGTGGAGGGACCACACCTTGCAGGCAATCGGCAAATCGAGGGCAAGCGGTTGTTTTCTCTTTACCGGCGCGGATATGAAAAATCTGTCGCCTCAAAAAGCCCAATTCAGGGACATGACGGTCTACGCCCTGGTGACGGCCGGGGTGGAGGGCAACGCCATGCGCATGTCGGTGGATGAAGGGCTGTTCTATGAACCCGGCACCATAAATATCGTCCTCCTGACCAATATGAGGCTGACGCCGAGGGCGATGGCCCGTGCGATTATCACGGCCACGGAGGCCAAAACGGCGGCCATGCAGGACCTGGATATTCGAAGTTCGGTCAGCCCCGCCAAGAGTCAGGCAACAGGCACGGGAACCGACGAGGTCCTGGTGGTCGAAGGCAGGGGAAAACGCATTGAGGGCGCGGGAGGCCACTGCAAGCTGGGGGAATTGATAGCCGCCGCTGTCTACGACGGCGTGAAGGAAGCCGTCTACCGGCAAAACGGGATTGCTGCCCGGCGAAGCGTTTTCAAAAGGCTGGAGGAAAGGCGCATCGACGTCCATAAGATGATCGGGGAATGCGCGTTTCCCGGTGATGGTCCCGCATCGGGCCGGTATCTTGCCCGGCTTGAGGAGGTTTTGCCGCAACCGCGTAATACCTCATTCCTCGAATCCGCTTTCGCGCTCAGCGATGCCTATGAAAGAGGGCTGGTGACCAATCTTGAGAGTTTTGAAAACCGGTGCCGGAGCGTGGCTGAAGAAATCGCCGGGGGCAAGCCGGATAAATGGACGGATTTCATCTCATCCGAGGAGGTTCCCGTTGTCATGAGGATGGCCCTCGACGCCTTGTTGAATGGAATCGTATCGAATGAGAATCAGTCTTTTCATGTTGGCTCGCCGCCTGCCCGGTGAGCCGTCCAGGCGGGGGCCGAGTCGACACCGGCGGCGGAACGCCTGGCTCGTGCCCTGAACCGGAGGCCACTTTCAATGGAAGATACAGTCGACTTACTCGATTCCATCACGATGACAAGTCCGTGGGAAGAGGCGGGACACTCAGTTCCCGCATCTTTCCTTGCATTGGAATTGACGGCTGATGGACCAACGCCCCTCCCGGCAAACAAGATTGTCGTCGGAGACTTGATCCTGGGAATTGGAGGCGCTCTGCTGGCTCATCTGGTCGTGGCGGCAGCCGTTCTCTTTTTGCCGTTTCTTCAGCCACTACGGAATGTGCAAGGGTCTTTCATCAATGTATACTTGGCCAACGGCGCGCAACTTGGCTGCAATTCGAGAGGTGACGACTTTTCCGATGGAGGCGACGGCGCAAGACATTTTGCGGAGTCTTCCCCGGACGCAAAGACTTGCGGGATAACCGTCGCTCCCGATGTCCCGAAGACCGCCAAGGCTTCAGGGCCGGTTGTTCCAAGGGCGAAGGGCCGGAAAACCGCCGCTTTGCCCGCTAAAACAGGGACCACATCGACCCCGAAAACTTCCGCTGCCGATCCCGCGGATTTTACCGCGGTTGCCGGAGCGCCCGTTTCACAAAACGTCGGGGCCGACTTGAGCCGGGAACAGGCGCGAGGCGCGGGGAATGGAGGCGAAACGGGCGCGGGCGCCGGGGTTTCGGGTCCGGGCAGATCATCTTTTGGAACGGGACCGCCCGGCGAGTATGATGCCGCCGTGGTGGATCAGGTCCCGAAAATCCTGAAAAAAATCGAACCGGCCTATCCGAGCAGGGCCCGCAATCTTGGCATCGGCGGCAAAGTGCTGGTAAGATTTCTCGTAGAACCTGACGGTCGAGTGTCAAGACCTTCCATTGTCGAGGCTCATCCCTCGGGTTTTTTCGAACAAAGCGCCCTGGACGCAATACGCCACTGGCGGTTTAAGCCCGGCTGCTTCAAGGGGAGAGTTGTTTCCACATGGGTTACACTGCCTTTTCAGTTTCGATTGATCGAACAGGATTAGCGGGTAAATGAAGTGATGCGCCTTTCAAACATGCCAGGCCACCCTCACCGGCGTCCGCGTCGAATAATCTGTCTGTTGTTCGTGGTGCTCGCGTGCGCTTTCACTGCCGATAAAGGCGGTGAAGCCCGTGCGATAAGGGACCATGCGAACCGGATGGTGTCCGTTCCGGACAACCCCGAGCATGTCGTGTCGCTGGCGCCCAGTATCACGGAAATCATTTTTGCTCTCGGAGAAGGCGGCCGCCTGAAAGGGGTGACCCAGCATTGCGATTTTCCGGCCGCGGCCCGGACACTTCCCAAGATAGGCTCCTACGTTCACCTTGACCTGGAAAAGATCGTCGCATTGAAGCCGGACCTTTGCATCGCAGTGCGGGACGGCAATCCTCGAAGCGCGGTCGAGAGGCTTGAAGCATTGGGGATACCGGTGTATGCGGTCGACCCCAGACAACTGGACACTGTTGCGGATACGATATTGGAAATCGGCCGGCTCCTGAACGCGACCCCCAAAGCGCAGTGTCTGGCAAACGAAATGCGTTCCAGGATCGAACGGGTAAAAGCGCGCGTTGCCGGAGCGCAGGGCAAGCCCGGGGTTTTCTCCCAAATCGGGATCGTCCCGATTGTCTCCGCGGGATCGAACACCCTTATGCACGAACTCATCACAGCGGCGGGGGGGCGAAACCTGGCCGACGGCCCAACGTCCTACCCCCGGTTCAGCAGGGAACAGGTGCTGGCCCTCCAGCCCGAGGTGATTATCATCACGTCCATGACCAGGGGAGCGGACCTCGATCAGGTAAGAGAAGAATGGAAACAGTTCGACAGTCTGCCGGCGGTCCGAAACAAGCGCATTTTTTTGGTCGATGCGAACCTTTTCGACAGAGCGACCCCGCGTCTCATAGAGGGTTTGGAGACCCTGGCCGGGATTATTCACCCGGAGTTATTCTGATGCCGGCGATGCCTTCCCACGCTTCTTCCCCTTTGAAACGCATCGCGGCCGTTTCCCTGCCGCTGGGGCTGCTTCTCATCATCAGCTCCCTTTTGGGGCTTTCGTTGGGCTCCACGGACCAAAGCATCAGGCGGATACTTGCAGTGCTTGCCGGCTACGTCGATGCGGACCCGACTCTATCGAGCATCATCTGGCAAATCAGGTTTCCGAGGGTCGTCCTGGCCGCCCTGGTGGGAGCTACCCTGTCCCTGGGGGGCCTCGTCTTCCAGGCGCTGTTGCGCAACCCCCTGGCTGAACCCTACATTTTGGGGATTTCGGGCGGGTCCGCGGTCGGGGCCATTATCGGCATCCTCCTGGGACTATCCCCTTTTCCCGGCGTCGCTTTTTTAGCCTTTGCCGGAAGCATGGCCACTTTGGTCCTGGTGCTCGTCATCGCTTCGACACGAGCGGCCATGAAAAAAGACACCCTGATTCTGGCAGGGGTTATGGTCAATGCGTTCTGTTCTTCCGTCATCATGTTCCTTATCTCACTCACCCAGGACTCCCGTGTCCACAATATTCTTTTCTGGCTCATGGGAGATCTGTCGATGTCCGACTCCAAGCGGATAACGATGCTCCTGGTCGTTCTGCTGCCGTGTTTTGCCGCCCTGTTCCTGCTTGCCCGCCCGATGAACCTCCTTCTCATGGGAGAGGAAATGGCCGCCAACATGGGCGTGAACGTGCGCCTGGTGTCAAGCGCGCTCCTGGTGATTACCTCTTTCATGGTCAGCGCCACGGTTTGTCATTCGGGGCTTCTGGGATTTGTCGGGCTGGTCATGCCACACCTCTTGCGGCTTCTTTTCGGCCCCGATCACCGGGTGCTGGTCCCTGCCTGCATTCTGGGCGGCGCCGCCTATCTGGTTCTGTGTGACCTCCTGGCCCGGTTGCTGCCGGCGCAGGGAGAAATGCCGGTGGGGGTGATAACCGCCATGGTTGGCGCGCCACTGTTCATAATCCTGTTGCAGAGATCGAGACGATGAAGAACTCCCTGGTTGCAAGAAATTTGGGCCATAGCTTCGGACGCGGACCCGTTTTGGATTCCATCACCTTTTCCGTGCGCGAAGGGGAATTTTTCATCATCATCGGGCCGAACGGTTCCGGGAAAACGACTCTCGTGAAAGCCATCTCCGGCGCCCTCAGGCCGCAAAAGGGCGAAATCGAGATCCTGGGGCGCTCCCCGCAAAACACCTCCCGCAAGGCCCTTGCCCGCAATGTTGCGGTGGTCCCCCAAACATCGCCTGTGGATGTGCCGTTTACTGCGGCGGAAGTGGTGCTGATGGGCCGATCTCCTCACCTGGGTCTGCTGGCGGTCGAGAGACGCAAGGACCTGGATTTGGCGGAGCGCGCCATGTCGTTCACCAACGTCCGGCATCTCGCCGGGCGCAGGCTGGATCAGCTAAGCGCCGGCGAGAGACAACGCGTCCTTATTGCCCGCGCCATCTGCCAGCAGCCCCGCATTATTGTCCTGGACGAACCCACCGCACCGCTCGACCTCGCACATCAAATTCAGGTCATGGATCTGCTGGAGCGGCTCAGGAACGAAGAAGGGGTTACCGTCATAATGGTTTCCCACGACCTGAACCTTGCGGCAATGTATGCCGACCGGTTGCTGCTTCTGAAGGCCGGCGGCGTTATCAGCCTGGGACAACCCGCGGAGGTCCTCACTTTTGAGACCCTTGAGCACGCCTACGGGTGTGTCTTGCTGGTTGATGAAAACCCGGTCAAAAAGGTGCCCCGAGTCACCCTGGTGCCGAACGTAATTTTGCGGACAGGTTTCCGGGGCCTTGCCACGAAATAAGGGCCTTGCCACGAAATAAGATATGCGGGCCTGTGTTGAGCATCACCACAGGCGTTTCGAAAAGATGCGCCGGGGAAGAGTTTAGACAGCTCTCCCGGTCCTTGAAATCTCGACGTCCCGAAAATTTGCCGTGTTCGGATCATTCATCCACGAAATCGAGGCGGGCTGCCGGTTCTGCCTTCCGGCAAGCAAGCAGAAGAGGAACGTGGAGAACCGGGAAATTTCTTCATCCCTCCGCTCCACATCCATGATGTAAAATGGAGTTTGCCTTCCCCTCTAAATCCTCAACCGAGGCTGCTTGCAGCGGAGTGTTGCCCGGTTTCCGCGACTACCTCCCTTGACAATACTAATTAGAATGATTCTAATCGTCCCACAGCCACAAAGGAGACTTCTTGGAGCCCGTACAAAAAAGACAAGAAATGGAGCAGGCCCTTCGGACGGCGGGGTATCGCATTACCGCCCAAAGGAAAGCGATTCTGGCCTACTTGGTCTCCACTCTTGAACACCCCGGTGCTTATACGATTTTTGAAAAGGTGAAGAAGGTTCAACCCGGATTGAGTTTGGCGACGGTCTACAACACATTGCACGTTCTTACGCGGAACGGCCTGATCAAGATGTTGACGTTCAGGGAGGACAATCGATACGAAGCCAACCTCTCTTTCCATATTAATCTTATCTGCACATCCTGCGGGAGAATACAGGATTTCGAGGCTGAGACGCACATGTCTCCGGAGGAGGTCCGCGAGAGGATCGGTTTCGAGGTGATGACCTATCGGATGGAATACCACGGACTTTGCTCGGAGTGCAAAGCTGGGGCAGATCGGAAGGGGGAGGACAAGACGCTCTCCAGTGGCGGCTTGAGTCCGCGAAGAGAACGTCAGGGAGGATAGATCGGTACAGCTCGCCGGCCACTGACGCCGAACGCTGGCCGGATGGGCGGAGAAACGGTTTCATAGTAACGGTGTTCGACAATTCACACGACGAAAGGAGCAAATATCATGACTGAAGAAAGCAAGTGCCCGGTAACGGGCGCAGCTAACAAAGCCACTGCCGGCGGTAGCCCGTCGAACCGGGACTGGTGGCCGAACCAGGTGAACCTCAAGATTCTCCATCAGAACTCTCACATGAGCAATCCGATGGGCGAGGCGTTCAACTACGCGGAGGAGTTTAAGAAACTCGACCTGCGGGCCGTGAAGAAGGACCTCTATGCGCTGATGACCGACTCGCGGGACTGGTGGCCGGCCGATTACGGTCACTACGGGCCGCTCTTCATCCGGATGGCGTGGCACAGCGCGGGCACATACCGCCTGGGCGACGGCCGCGGGGGCGCGGGGTCCGGCGCCCAACGCTTTGCGCCCCTCAACAGTTGGCCGGACAACGTGAACCTCGACAAGGCGCGCCGTCTGCTCTGGCCGATCAAACAGAAATACGGCAAGAAAATCTCCTGGGCCGACCTGATGATCCTCGCCGGCAACTGCGCGCTTGAGTCGATGGGATTCAAGACCTTCGGCTTCGGCGGCGGACGCGTGGACGTCTGGGAGCCGGAAGAGGACATTTACTGGGGCTCTGAGGCCGAGTGGCTTGGCGACAAGCGCTACTCCGGCGACCGGGACCTCGAAAACCCGCTTGCCGCCGTGCAGATGGGCCTGATCTACGTGAACCCGGAAGGCCCGAACGGCAACCCGGACCCGGTCGCCTCCGGCCGTGACGTTCGAGAGACCTTCGCGCGCATGGCCATGAACGACGAAGAGACCGTCGCGCTCGTCGCCGGCGGGCACACCTTCGGCAAGTGCCACGGCGCGGGCGATGCGGCGCTTGTCGGTCCGGAACCCGAGGCCGCCGGCATCGAGGAGCAGGGCCTCGGCTGGAAGAGCGGCTTCGGCAGCGGCAAAGGCGGCGATACGATCGGCAGCGGCATCGAGGGCGCCTGGAAGCCGAACCCGACCAAATGGGACATGGGCTATCTCAACGTGCTGTTCAAATACGAGTGGGAGCTGGTCAAGAGCCCGGCCGGCGCGCATCAGTGGCTGGCCAGGGACGTGGCCGAAGAGGACATGGTGGTTGACGCGCACGACCCGTCGAAGAAGCATCGGCCGATGATGACCACGGCGGACCTCTCCCTTCGCTTCGACCCGATCTACGAGCCGATCTCGCGGCGCTACCAGCAGGACCCCGAGAAATTCGCGGACGCCTTCGCCCGCGCGTGGTTCAAGCTGACCCACCGCGACATGGGCCCGCGCTCGCGCTATCTCGGCGCCGAGGTCCCGGCGGAGGAGCTGATCTGGCAAGACCCGGCGCCCGCGGTCGATCATGAGCTGATCGACGCACGGGACATCGCGGAGCTCAAAGGAAAGGCCCTTGCCTCGGGCCTGTCAATCTCGGAACTGGTCTCGACCGCCTGGGCGTCGGCGTCCACGTTCCGCGGCTCCGACAAGCGCGGCGGGGCGAACGGGGCGCGCATCCGCCTCGCGCCGCAGAAGGATTGGGAAGTCAACCAGCCGGCCCGTCTGTCGACTGTGCTGAAAACCCTCGAGGGAATCCAAACGGCGTTCAACGACGCGCAGTCGGGCGGGAAGAAGGTGTCGCTTGCCGACGTGATCGTTCTGGGCGGTTGCGCCGGCGTCGAGCAGGCGGCGAAGAATGCCGGCCACGACGTGACGGTCCCCTTCACGCCGGGACGCACGGATGCGTCGCCGGAGCAAACCGACGTGGAGTCATTCGCCGTACTCGAACCGGTTGCGGACGGGTTCCGCAACTACCTCAAGACCAAATACGCCGTATCGGCGGAGGAGCTGCTGGTTGATCGGGCGCAATTGCTGACGCTGACCGCTCCGGAGATGACGGTCCTCGTTGGCGGTATGCGAGTCTTGAACGCCAACTTCGGACAGTCCCGGCACGGCGTCTTCACCAGGCGGCCGGAGACGCTCACCAATGACTTCTTCGTGAATCTGCTCGACATGAGCACGACGTGGAAGGCAACCTCGGAAGACGAAGACGTGTTCGAGGGTCGTGATCGCGCAACGGGCGAACTCAAGTGGACCGGCGCCCGCGTCGACCTCATCTTCGGTTCGAACTCCCAACTCCGGGCCTTGGCGGAAGTCTACGGATCTGAGGACTCCCGGGAGAAGTTCCTGCGCGACTTTGTGGCAGTGTGGAACAAAGTAATGAACCTTGACCGTTTCGACCTCGCCTGATCGCGGCATAAACGTCTTCGAGGGCTCCTGACAGGGCGGCGAAAAAACGGACAGGGCCGTGAAAAGACGGTCATCTAACAACCGGTTCCAGCGGACGGCTTACCGCCGCCGCTGGACCGGAACGTTTGACTTTTCCAGATCTCTCCTCACACTTGAGAAATGAGCCGCTCAAAAGCTCAACACGTCCGGATCACTTCCTTCGCGCTCTCTCGCCCGCTCAGGATTCAAGGATTTGGCAAGCTGTGTTGAATTTATTGAATTAACCTCGGAAGGGATGTAGCATAAGGAGCGGCGGCAAGATGTACCTGCTGGAACGGCCCGTTGAATTCAAATAGTGATAATCGTAACCTCTTGCGCTCCGACCCGGATACAAGTCGGGTAGGGTGGGCAAAAGCCTTATCTGCCCACCGAATGTCAATGGGTGGACGAAAAACTGTGGGCACAATAAAACCTGTGCCCACCCTACTTGGCTAAAAGAGGCAAAGACGAGAAAAAGGAATTCCCGGCAGCATCACTTTTATGAATGGAGGAAGCCAAAATGTTCGATTATCGAAAGATCCCGGTTTGTTTGTTTTTTGCCGCTTCCTTAGTCTTTGCCGCTGAAGCTTCCGCAAGACACTACGGTGTTATGCCGTTGAATAAGGTCCCCAGCCAGGTTGAAAGCAAGGCGCGTCGTCTCATACACGATTTGGAGAAGAAGGGTTTCGAAGTTAGCCGCGGTTATTTCAAGCTCTACACCGTCAATGATTGTGCGTATACCTTCGACATCATGGGGACCTGTTACGCCAACAATCCTGCCGCGCCTTATGTCACCTTTGCCGTGCCGCCGTGGCCTGAAGAATTTGTGGCCGCCGAAACGAGCAGCCTTTGGGGACCCTCACTTGAAGGTTATAATGACACCTTCCGATTCGATTCACGCGAGGCGATCGTCATTTTGGGGAAGCTGCCCCCTCCGGCCGCTTATTTCTCCGAGCAGACTTACCTTTTCTCCCGACAGGGGACCATTGACACGAGCAGCAGCAGGTATGAGGCAATCGCGGAGCAGATGCCCTCCTTTCTCCGCTTGTTTTTCGCTTACATGCCTGATGATACGACACGTTTTCAGTCTTTTTCGACCCTGAGCAATCCCATCAACAATGTGGTCATCGAAAGACAGTCGCATGCAGCCTTTAACCAGCTCAGGTATTTCATTATTACGCCGGACCAGTTCATGAATGCTGAGGTCCGGAAAGCGCTTGCCGGAATTTCGATAAAAAAGAAAGATATCTTCACCGAGCCAATTCCTTCCAACATGATAATCGGTCTTGAGAAAGCGTCGGATAATTTTACTACCCTTATCCGTTACGCCCAGCCCGATGACAGCGGAAGGTACGGTACCGCCTCGGATACCTGGAGAAACGATCTGCCGATGGTTGTGCTCCGCGTAAGGGACACGCGTTCCAATCGTGAGCCTGTAAAGTATCCGCCGTTCGATTTCGCCGATCTCGAAAAGAGAACCGCTGTTAACGAATGGCCGCTTAAAGACGATCTCGGCAGTCTTTTGTATGCAGTCAGCCGGAGATGGGGACAGCCTTGCGCCAATACCGATTGCTCGGACCGGGCCGAGACGTTTCAAGACCTGCAGACGTCTCCTCCTTACATGGTTGGACCGCTTTGCACCCCTTTTGAGGAGAACTGCCTTGCCGACAACTGGGACACAGCCTATCAGATCTATGGGCCCGGGTCCCTCGACCACGGAGAGATCTATGCCGTTGCCGGGACCCTCGGCACCGAAACCGGAAATGCAACATACGTCGGGCTCGGGATCAATTACGCCGAGGTGTTTTTGGGCGTCGCAAATCTCTCCGATAAAGACCTGAAAGAAACTGCTATAGGATACAAGGGTGAGGTGAGCAACACCGGCGAGTTCTATCTTTACTACTTCACGCGGGACTGCTCCGGCCTCGAAGCCCTGACGGACGGCCACTGCTTCGAACTCCCCGTGACAATGATTCCGCCCGGTAGGCACTTCGGACTCAGCGTACGTGATTATGTCCGGCCGAGGACCGAACGGGGGCCCGACTCGTCGCTCATCCTGCCTTCGAGGGTGCTCCAGCTCGTGAGACCAAACCCGAGGGAGGGAGGGCAAGTGACGAAGAAATGATACCTCGTCACAGGAATTCGTACCGGGCAAATCCTCCATGGAGCAGGCAAGATCTTCAGTTCCCACGAGCTATTAGCTGGATTCCGACGCTTCCGGCGAACAATGAGATGAACATGAGTATCCAAGTTGAACGAATCTCCCAATGGCTTTGGAGTGTCTAGGGGGGGAGCCTCATTCTCAATCGGGTACGGAGCACAAGAGGATTCATCATCGCAATTCGATACATCTCTCCTATATTTTGAGTCGCCGGTATCCGCGTACCTTTTCAGAGATCCACATCATAGTTTGATATGAGTTACGCTCGCGTCTTGCATGATGTCACCTCATAGCACCCCACGGACAAAGCCTCCAATGCCGGAATATGCATATATTGGGCTGGCGCGGAACATCCCGCCCCGATCGCCTATCCGGCTTCTTTGGGAAGGGGGACGATCCGGTCTTCGCGCAGGGATTTTTTGACGCCGGCGTCGAAGTCGATGTGGGCGTTGATGCTTTCCAGTTCCGGGTTTTTTGACAGGAAATCGAGCACGTCGTTCATACCGAAGGCGGGGTTGCGGGGGTAGAGATTTTTGAAGATGACGCGAAGCAATTCATAATCTTCGGGATAGTCCATCGTCCACCGCCTGGCCGAGAGGTTTTCCGCGTATGCCACGTGCAGGATGTGAAAGGCGTCCGGGTTCTTGGGGATATAGAGCGTGATGTGTTCACGCTCGGAGAGGAGGCTCGCGCTCCGCCAGACCTTTGTGAGGGTCCGGTGGGTGAGTATTTCCACATCCTGGCCGACCGGGTAGGTGCGCCGGACCGTGTTGGTGGTGTAATCCGCGCCGGATTCGAGATGCAACCGGATGGTTTCATCGACGATTTCCGGATCGATCAGGGGACAGTCGGCCTTGATCCGGACGATGTGCGAGCCGCCGAAAAGCCCGGCGGCCTCGTGGTAGCGGTCGAGGGGCGCCTCGCAACCGCAATAGACGCTCACGCCGAGATCGGCGCAGAGCCTGACGATGGGCAGGTCCTCTTTATCGATGGTCGTTGCGACCACGAGCCGGGTGGTCAGTTTGCTCAACTGGAGCCGGTGAATCACATGTTCGAGGACGGTCTTGCCCTCGAGGTCCAGGAGCACTTTCGAGGCCAGTCGGGTGGACCCCTTGCGGGCCTGGATGATGGTCAGGACGTTATCTTCGATGATCCATGCTCCATGTTCCCTGAAGGAAAGCCCGGCGCGAAGCGCTGAAGTCCGGGGCGGGGTTGACCGCGGATTTGAGCGCATCATTCGGGCGGTGGCCCAAATCAATTGCGGTAATACCGTAATGCGCTCATGGTTAAGCCCGGGACACGGGGAGCGTCATTCCCGCGGCGTTTTTGGGCGGGAATCCAGTGTCTTTCCAGACGGTTGCAGGAACAAAGACGCTGGATT
>JBAQYM010000172.1:0-9506 GCA_049300095.1 Syntrophobacteraceae bacterium | reverse complement strand
GCACAGTTCCATCGCGGCTGCAAGCCGCTCCCACAACGTATGCGGAACGAATACCCTCCTCCAATTCTCCCCCAATGCCGTTGATTTGAGGCATAGTCTTGCACGGCGGGCTAAACGCAATACCGTTTGTTTAAAGCTCATCCGGCTGCCACGGTCGTGGGGCAGACTCTCGAGCCTGCCGCTGGAGCACACGAGGCCTTCACCGGACGGCGGGCTGGAAAGCCTGCCCCTCGTACCTTTCCGCCGGGGCGAAAGCCTGAAACCCCCGACCTCCGTCTCACCGTGCCGGGCTCACCACCGGCGCTTTGCCTTCGTTCTTGCGCAAAAGAACGTAGAATGCTCCCCAGCCGCCGTCGTAGGACCGCGCGGACGCAAAGGCGAGGACCACCCTTTTTAGCGGCGCGCGCGTCAGCCATGCCACCAGGCTGTTTTTGAGCACGGGTTCCTTGTCCCTGGAATTGAGCCCGCGTCCCGGTATTATCAGCACGCACCGCCTGCGCGCGGCAAAACTCCTCATGATGAATTCCGTCGTTTCCGCCCTTGCCTGCTGCCGGTTCAGCCCGTGCAGGTCCAGGTGCTCCCGGTAGCTGAAGTAGCCGCCGCGAAGTTTTTTGAGCACTTCAGGCGAGATGCCCAGGACCGCGCCGTCGATATATTCGTCCGAATACGAGAGTTCGAACGGCCCTTCGCCGGCGACAAGGTCCACCAGTTGGGTATAGGCTTCCAGTTCTTCGAGGGCAAGAAAGCGCGGAGGGTCTCTATCGGGGGGACGGAGCGGGACCCTCGCTTGTGCTTTTGCGGGCAGAGGGTTTACCTCCGCCATGGCCCGCGCAAACAGTAGCTCGTCGTTTTCCGCCGCGTCGCCTTTCGCGATTTCGTTGATTTTTTCCAATTCGGGGGAGGGCTTATCGCTATAATCGGGATCATTGGAAAAATTTGGTGCAAGGTGTTGATCTAAATCCTTAAAGGGGGTATAGAAACCTGATAAAGGGCGGGATGAACGGCGCGCGGAATTGCTGGTTTTTCCTTTGCGTTTGTTCATTTGCGGACTCGCTCTCCATCACCGGGACATAGCATAGGAGATGGCACAGGAAAAGCTCATTATGGATATGATGCCAGTGATCGTAGTCGAAAATCAAATCGAACTCTCTTCGCTCATAACACAGCTTGACAAGACCGCCCACATATCCGTGGATACGGAATCCAACAGCTTCTATGCATATTATAACCGCATCTGTCTCCTGCAGGTATCCACCGACGACGAAGATTATGTTATCGACCCGATTGCCCTGGGAAACATCGACGCCCTCGGGGACATCTTCGCCAACCCTGAAATCGAGAAAATCTTTCACGCCGCGCCAAACGACATCGCCGGCCTGAGACGCGATTTCAAATTCGATGTCCAAAACATATTCGATACGGCGATCGCCGCCAAAATCCTCGGATATAAGCACCTCGGGCTTGCAACAATCCTCTTCGAGCATTTCGGGATCAGCCTTGACAAGAAATGGCAGCGCCACGACTGGGGAAGACGCCCCCTGCGTAGCGAACAGCTCGAATACGCGCGCTACGACACGCATTTTCTCATACCGCTGAGGCATCTTCTGGCCGCCGAACTCGAAAAAAATCAGCTCTGGGAGGCCGCGCGGGAAGCCTTCGACAAGGCGTGCCAGCAGCAGTTCCAGGTAAAGCCCTTCCGTCCGGGAGATTTTCTCCACATCTGCGGCGCCCAATCGCTCGATGTGGCCGGCAAGCGCGTGCTCCAGGCGCTCTATCTGTTCCGGGAAAACGAAGCGCGCCGCCGCGACCGCGCGCCCTTCCGGATTCTTACCAACGAAACACTGGTGCGGCTCGCCCACCAGCGGCCCAAAACAATCCACGATTTCACGAAAATAAAGGGAATCCCCCGCACCTACAGCAACTCGCGCGCCGCATATCCGCTCCTCGAACTGATCCGCAAACACGATGAAAACGGAGAGGACATGAGGGCCCGGTAAGGCCGCCGCCGCTTCAAGCCGGGAAAGCCTCGCCTCGGAATCTAGAGAAATCGCCGCGCCAACCCCGCTGTCCCTCGCAATCGAGCTTTCCGGCTAATACACGCCGAAAACACTTTTTCCGTCCCCCGGGAGAAATATCATGAAGTCAAACATCGCGATCAAAGACAGCCTCAAAACGTTCAGCCACGACCAGGACAAGACGCGGGCCCCCGAGCGCACGATTGCCTGGGTGCGCGAGGTCCTCGACAAATCCAAAATGAACGTGCTCGCCAAGACGATGCGCATCGACACCGGCCGCCTCGATATCCCTGTTTTTATAAGCCTTTGCGGCGAGGACGCGACCCGGTTTACCGGCACGAAGAAGCAGATGGGCAAGGGGGCGACCCCGGAGCAGTCCGAGGCGAGCGCCCTCATGGAGTTGATGGAGCGTTTCAGCTTTTTTTATTTCATCCACCAGTATCCGTTCCCGACATACAAGTACGGCGAACTCGACGATTTTGCCGTGTCGGCGCGGGACCTCAAAAAATCGATCTACGACGTCGAAACCCCGGATGAGCTGTGCGAGGCTTTTCTCGAGGATTTTCCGATGCGGTGGGTGAAAGCCCGCAACCTGACCCTCGGAAAGGACCAGTGGGCGCCTATCGACTGGTTCTACCAGATTAACGAGTACAACGGACCCGCCGCCGGCAACACGATCGAGGAAGCCATCCTCCAGGGCCTTTGCGAAGTTGTCGAGCGCCATGTCGGGTCGATAATCAGCAACGACTGCCTGGTCACCCCCGAAATCGACCCCGAATCGCTTCGCGACCCGGCCTCGATAGAACTCGTAAAAAAGTTCCGTGACAAGGGAATCCGGCTCTTTATGCGCGATTTTTCCCTGGATACCGGGATCCCCACGGTGGGCGCGCTCGCATACGATCCGTCAACTTTTCCCGAAAAAAGCGAGATCGTCTTTACGGCCGGGACCACCTCGAACCCGGAAAAGTCGCTGTGCCGGGCACTGACCGAAATAGCGCAGTTGGCGGGCGATTTCGAGAGCCGCACCTCTTACCGGCCGACCCTCCCCAAGTACGCAACCCTCGAAGAGGCGGCCTACCTGATGGAAGACGGGCATAAGGCGCCGCTCCAAAGCCTTCCCAACCTCGACGACAACAACATGCGGGTGGAAATCGAGCGGTGCGTGGCGGCGCTCGCCCGAATCGGCATGGAAATACTGGTCGTAAACATCGTACATCCCGACCTGGGCGTACCGGCGGTTTACACGATCATTCCCGGAGCGCATTTTCTCGACCATACGCGAAACACGGATTTCCCGCAGCACGCGGCGCGCACGATGCTCCGCGGGCTCCCACGCGACCGGATAGTCCCGCAGATGGAACGGCTCGTCTCGATTTTCGGGCCGCGCTACGATCTCAGCTTCTTTCTCGCGCACAGCCTGGAGCTCGAAGGTCGCCCGGAGGAGGCCCTGCCCCTGTTAAAGCGCGCCCTCGAACAGTCTCCCGAACCCAGGGAGATCGGCAGCATCCACGTGCATATCGCCTCGTGCCACAAAGAACTCGGACAGTACGAGGAGGCGCTCGAAGCCCTGAGACTGGCCGAGGAAGCCAATCCGGAACTCAAGGAAATCTTCAACCTTCGCGGCTTCTGCTACTTTAAGCTAAAAAAACACGACGAATCCATCCATGCCTTCGAGAGGGCCATCGAACTCGACCCGGGCTCGGCGATCGACTACGCCAACATCGGGTCGAACCTGCGGGAACTCGGGCACAAGGAAGAAGCCGTGCGGCTGTACCGGATCGCCCTCGAAATCGACCCGGACATCGACTTCGCCCGCGCCAGCATGCAAAAACTCGAAGCGGAACTCGGCGCGCAAGCCTGATGGACGGCACGCGAATGAGAGCATCACGCCATCCGGGCGGAGAACACGAAAGGACGCATCGATGGAAGATCGCCGTTTGAAGAAGCTTTTTGCATTTCTTGCCATTGCGTGCCTCATGACCGCTGTGGTTGCGGTGGGCCCGGAGTACGACGCCGATGCCTGATGCGCCGGCATGGGGACGCGTGCGGGCCGCACGCAGGAAGACGTTGATCCAGCCGAAAGCGACAGGTTGCCTGCCGTGACCTTTCTGAACCAGGAGGGGAAGGAAATCGCATTTAGGTCCCTGCCCGACGCCGGGAAGACGGTCATTGTCGATTTCATCTCCACCTCGTGCACCGTCATATGCCCGGAGCTCTCGGCGGGGTATTCGGCGCTTCGGGACGAACTTGGCGAGGCCGCGCGCTCGGTGCGGCTGGTCTCCATATCGATCGATCCCGAGAGCGACACCCCGGAGAAGATGAAGGACTACCTCGCGCGGTACAACTCGGGGGAAGGATGGGACTTCCTCACGGGGAGCCGCGAGGACATCGCCCTCGTGCTGAAGGCCATGAATGTCACCCACGGCGCTTCCCCGGATGGCAAGATAATGCCCCCTCGGTCCATGTATGCCCTTCGTGGCCCGAAGTCGAACGGATGGATGCTCATTAACGGCAGGGGCGGGTCGTCCGGTCTCAAAGAGGCGCTGAAAGAGTTGGAAAAGGAGACCGAACTCTATGCTTACACGAACGCCAAGGCCAACGAATCCGTTGCGGATTACGAGGAGTACGTAACATGCTATCCTGCGGGAGCGCACCTCGAAGAGATAAAGCAACTGCTGAACGATCTGAAGAATTCTTCTACGGAAGATTTGCATTATGCGGAGGCGACGGACAGGAATGACTTCCAGGCCTATAAGGAATACCTTCGCAAGTTCCCGCACGGCCGCTATGCCGCGGAGATAACGGCATTGCTGAACAAGTCCCACGGCGCCACGCCGGAATTCATCGCCGTCAAGGGCGGCTGCTACCGGATGGGAGATCAGTTTCGAGAAGGCGGGACAAATGAAAAGCCTGTACATGAGGTGTGCCTGGATGATTTCGCCATGGGGAAATATGCGGTGACCGTGGGGGAGTTCAAACAATTCGTAAGCGATACGGGCTACGTGACGGAGGCGGAAAAAGGGGGCGGTTGTTATGATTGGACGCTCCGGAAGAATGGAAGCTTGAACTGGAGGAATGCCGGCTTTGCGCAGGATGACCGGCATCCGGTGGTCTGCGTGTCATGGAACGACTCGGTCGCCTTTGCTGAATGGGTGTCCGCGAAGACGGGTAAAAAGTATCGCCTTCCGAGCGAGGCCGAATGGGAGTATGCCGCGCGCAGCGGGGGGAAGGATGAGAACTTCCCGGGGTTTTCCGCCCGGGGCCAGTTGTGCCTCTATGCTAATTTCTGTGACAACAGTTGTCTTTTTGAGCAGAAAACCGCAACTCAGGACGATGGATACAAGTTCAGCGCGCCCGTGGGCAGTTATGCGCCCAACGGACTGGGCCTGCACGACATGGCGGGAAATGTGCTGCAGTGGACGAATGACTGGTACGGGCAGACGTACTACAAGGAAAGCCCCAAGGCCAACCCTGCGGGACCTGACAGCGGGCGGTACAGGGTGCTTCGCGGCGGCTCATGGTCCATCGGTAACCCGTTGTACATGCGCGCGACATACCGGCTTTGGGGCACGCCGGCCGTCCGGTTCCACGATATCGGGTTCCGCCTGGTCCGGGATGAGGGAGTGGACCGGTAAGCGGGGAGCCCTGTGCAACAGGCTGGATTTCATGTGAGACGGGTGGCCCGGATACTCGGTATCCGGGTCCGAAGGACAGGAGGCCAACCGAAAGCCCCGTTTTAGTCCGATGTTTCTTCGGACCTCTTGCGCTCCGCGCCCGGATACGAGTATCAGGGCCACCCGGGTTTTTTGCCATTACCATTTTGGTTCCGGCTCTGCCGGGTTAGACAATGTCATTTCGAGCGGAGCGAGAAATCTTGCCCGGGGCAAGAGCCTGGATTCCTCGCCGGCGCTCGGAATGACAATTTGATGAATGCGACTCGGTATGAGACTACGTCAGCTTGCCCCGGAAAACGTCTCACCGTCTGCTTGCCTCGAAAAAAGTCCATGATTAAAATGTGAATGTCTCCGGGTTAACGCTCTTTGCCGTTTTTTCTTCCGATTCATACCAGGTTTGGAGGATCGCTGGCTTTACTCTGTTGTGGCCTTGATCAACTTACACAGTTGGGGAGGTGTTCAATGGATTCGAGTTGGGATGGTTCTCTTGACACTCCGCAGATCGTGCCTGATTCCCCCGAAGCCGTCGCGCTTGGATACACCTCGGATAAGTTCCAGGGCTACCTGGGGCGAAAGGGCAAGTCGGTCTACATCTGGCAGGTCCGATCCAGGGACCCGGGCAAGGGCAATTTTTCCAGGCTGGTGCAAAACATGCTTGCCTCGGGATTGACCGTGAAGATTCCCACCCCGATCGGAAAGATGAGGGACTTTGTCCGGCGCGGGGATTTCGTTCCGGCCCACGGGTTCAACCCCGAGGGGGATGAATTCGAGGTCTGGGTGAAAGAGCCGGCCTGAGAGGCAAACTCGGGGGGGGGCGGATTTCCGGAGTTTATCCGGGACCCTTGCATAACCGCCCCGGCGTCATTGCGGCGGAAGCCCGTGGCCGTCGACTTAAGAACGGCCCGCTGAAATGAGGCTTGTCCGCTGGTCCGAATTTGCCGTACGAATGCCTGGCTCTTGGGAAGACAGCGGCTTACAGCCGGTCCGTTCCGAAGGGGACTCCTCCCCCTTCGATGGGGGAGGCCGGGTGGGGGTGTCGTCGGGCAAGCGAGAGGGAATTACGCGGGTTGTTCGACCCCCTCCCCCGGCCCCTCCCACCAAGGGAGGGGAGTCCCCTTCGGGTCCCCGGCACAACCTCTGCTGTTAAGTTGACGGCAATGGGCGGAAACCGGAATCCAGCGGAGCCGCCCAGTCCTCGGACGGGGTTTGAACGAGGATGAGACTTCATTGATCCAATGAAGTCTCATAAGAGGTCTTTTAATGCTCCCCGCGTCCCGGCTTTCCCCGGAACGACGCAATCGGTGTATTCCGCGAAGGTCTCTATTTATACACGGTCCGGCGCCGCGAGCGGAAACCCGCGAATCCGGCACCGGCTTGAGGGCGGATACCTGTAAATCCAACACGGCACCGGCTTTCGGACGGATACCTGTAATTCCAGCACGGGACCGCACTCGCCAAAATAATGTATTTCCCCCGCGATTTACTACCAATTCCCCATTTACCGGACGCCCGATGATGCCGATATCAATGTTAAGAAGCATCATCCCATTGATGGAGGGCCATATGCAGTTCATCCTCGGATTGTTTGTCGGGACCTTCCTCGGGATCACGATTCTCGGCCTGTGCCGCTGCTTGGCTTTCGCCGCGGACGAATCCCTGGAGGAAGACGATACCGGAGTCGAACACAATCTAAGAAAGGTTGCCGCAAAATACTAAACAGCCCATGCAAAACCACGCGCACTATTTTTCCATTCTCTCCCCGGGCCGCTTCGCCGGTTCGGGCGTTGCGTCGAGCGGCTGGAACGCCCTCGCCGCGCATGCGCTACCTCCCTGCGCATAAGCCGCCCTCGCCGCGGTCCCCGACCGCGATACGCATCGCTATTCGGTTTTTAACAGGTCCCCCAGGTTGAGTTGCCGGCCGTTCACGACCAGATTGCCGAGCTTGTAGGAGGCATTGGCTTTCAGGGTTTCCCCTTCACGCACAAGGAACCCTTGGGACATCAGGCCCTCGATGACGCTCCGGGCTTTTTCCGTAGCCATTCCTTCAGCCTGCTGAGGCGCTTCCTCCCGTTCCTGTTCAAAATCGCCCTTGAAACTGTTCACCAGCACATAGACCAGAAGACGCTCCGAGACCGCGCTCTCGAGACTTGCGCTCAGGCTGGTCAGGGCCAGGAGAGGATTATCGAGGATCGACGCCCCCGATTCGGCGATGGCGACTTGCAGATGCGAGTTGAACTCTCCCCAGGGCGTGACCGCCTTGAGCTGCCTGAGTTCCATTTCCGGGGCCTTGGCGATCAGGCCGGTCAGAAGTTTCATATAGGAGGCTTCAAAGGCCTGCTTCAACTCTTCATCGGGTTTTACCCCGATCTGGGCTTGCAGGTCCTTCATGCCCTCCTGGAACGCGGCAAGGGTGGCCGCGTCGAGTTTGCGCAGTTCGAGTTCGAAGACAAACGGTCCGTAAGCCTGGCCCTCCGCGTGGACCTTTCCGAAACGAGCCAGCAGGGAGGCCGTGATGGTGTCTCCGGATACCCCCGTTCCCGACTGGAATTCGGCGGATTCAAGCCGGGACGCGGCGCTGCCGTCCGTCGGTTTGTATTCGACATTTTCGCACGAAAGGTTCATTGCCCCCACAGATAGTCCTTTGATCCCGGGATAAGCGCGAAAATCGTTCTTGAGGTTCTTCACGGTCGCATGGAATTCGGGATACCGCAGGTCCACCACCGGCACGTTAACCGCTCCGGACACATCGCTCAAGCCGATGTCAAAGCGGGAGCGGAGGGTGAGGCCGCCCCATTCCATCTCGAATTCCACCCCCTTATCGTCGGTCAGCTTCTTCTTGAACGACGGCACGTCCAGGAAGTTCTCGCCGCTGCCGTCGAGATAAAGGATAGTCACAAGCTCTGAAGTCCCGAGTTCGGGGACCTGTTTCAGCACTTTGTCAGCCAGCACGCCAACCTCGCCTTCGCGGATAAGGCTGGTCGAAATAACGCCCAGCGCCGGCTGGATTGTCCGGGTGAGGTGCGGGGGCTTCGCCAAAACCAGGGGGCCGTGCTGGATGGAATTGAGCATGGTGAATCGAAGCGCCTCATCGCGGCCGGGCGCCTCGCCCGGCTTTTTGAGCACAAACGAGATGACTGCCGTGGAGTGAAAAATGCCCCGTTCGTAGCTCTTCGTGGTAATTTCCATCAATTGGGGAATGCCGGCCTGCTTCTGCGCGAGAAGCGCTTCGTAGTTCTTCTGGGCCTGCGCTCCGACCCACCAACTGGCGCCGCAGTACCCCGCGGCCACTACCACGCAGAGGATCACAAAAACGGAGAGGATTTTCTTCATCGTTTTTCCTTTTGAAAAAAATGGCTTGAATTGGTTGAAAAAACCGTTATTGAATAGCGCAATTTCTTTTCCAAAGGAATTAAAATATTTATAACGGTTATGCGGAATCCCGCCGGGGAGTGTCCTAATGGATTGCCTTCCGCCGGGGTTTGTTGCTATTGTTCGGCGGTGAGCCTATCTTTGGATGGATGGCGGAATGTGAAAAGATCGTAAGCCTTCACCGCGGAGGCGCGGAGGACGCGGAGAGAACACGTGGAGGAAGTATCGGGCATCAGCCCCGATTTGTTTAATTCCAATACTGTTCACTTAAAGCGCCTCCGGCGGCCAGGGACGTGGGACGGCAATGCTGTTGCCTTAACAAATCGCTTGAGCATATTGTCATTTCGACCGGAGGGAGAAATCTTTCCGTGGTGCGGAACAAACAAGATTTCTCCCTCCGGTCGAAATGACAAAACGGAGTACATAAACGCTTAAAGCAACAGCATTG
>JBAQYM010000171.1:0-15161 GCA_049300095.1 Syntrophobacteraceae bacterium | reverse complement strand
ACGTAGGGGCGGGGTTGATCCCCGCCTGGACTGCCGGAAGGGCGAGGGCCGACCGTTTCGAATATATTTGGGTTGAATTCGCACCCATGAAGAAACCCGTGGTCTGGGCAACAGTCCGAAAGCCTTGCCCACCCTCTCTCGCGGCCCTTTCTTAACGTAGTAGTGTCAGGTGAACGGTACCGAGTTTTACTCAACCAACCTCCCGGAGCTTGGCCCATCCAACCTTTCGACGTTTGATCCAACAAGACTTTTGCTATCGGAATAACAAGCGCCCCATTCCCGTGTCGGGAATGGGGCACTTAATTTTTGTTCACGCTTTTCGGCCTGCAATGCGGGTCGGGGACCATCCCGATCGGCCGGAGCCGACTTTGCGGCGCGGTCCGGTCAGCTTCCGAATGAGAGGTGATAGGCAATCGAGTCGAGCTTGATCGTGAAATCGACGTTTTCCACGTGGCAGCAGTCGGGCACCTGGATTTGGACGGGGGCAAAATTCAAGATCCCGTTTATCCCGGACAGTACGAGCTGGTTGGCGACGCTTTGCGCGTCATTCGCGGGGGTGGCGATGATCCCCACGTGCACCTCCCGTTCCTTTACGACATCTTCGAGTTCATTCACATGATTTATGACAAGCCCGTTGGGCAGGCGCTTTCCAACCTTGCCGGCATCGGAGTCGAAGGCGGCCGTAAAGACGTAACCGTGCTTTATGAAGTTCCCGTGGCGGATCAGGGCCGATCCGAGATTGCCGAGTCCGACCATGGCGAGGTTCCACGGGCGGTTCAATCCGAGAATGTCTTTGATCTGGTTTACCAGGTCGTTTACCCGGTATCCGACCCCGCGGACCCCGAACTCACCGAAATAGGCCAGGTCTTTGCGAATCTGGGCGGGATTTACCCCGCACTGCTTCGCAAGGCGCTCCGAGGAAATCACCTCGGTGTCCTCTTCGAGCAACTCCTGAAGCGTGCGCATGTAGATGGAAAGCCTGACTATCGTAGCCATGGGGATTTTGGCGAATTTCATGATCAAACCCCTTCGAATGTCCAATTTAGATCGGCAGGGAGCCGCCCCCTTGGCGATAAATATGTGATTTTATTCACATCTCGATGCCCAAAAAAAGGCCCGCCCTCTTCCCCCTCCGCCGAATGAAACAGAGGGCAAGCGGTCCGGCCACTTGCCCTCTGTAACCCGAGAAACGTCTTTAGCCTAGAGGGTTTATTTGGGCAGACCCACGAATGTTGCGATGGAACCCGAGATCGGGTTTGCGTAGATCAGAATCAGCGAAACAACCAGGGCGTAAATCGCCAGAGATTCGATCATGGCAAGACCGATCAGCATCGTAACGGTAACCTTGCCGGAAGTATCGGGATTGCGCGCGATACCTTCAACAGCGCCCCTGACCGCCATGCCCTGGCCGATACCGCACCCATGGGCAGCGATCGCGATGGCAAGCCCGGCGGCGATAGCGGAATAAATGTAGAACTGGACCGCGGCCGACTTGGCATCGCCGTCAGCGGCGAATGCAACACAAGAAAGCCCGAGAACGAACAGCGTGGTAAAAAGACCGACTTTTTTCATGTAACAAACCCTCCATAAGGTTTTAAGTTGAATAGAAAAACCGATATGCGAACGTGGCCTTCCCAAACCCCGTTATCGCCGGATCAGTGAGCGTGTTCGATCGCCCCGGCAAAGTACATCGCCGAGAGGACGCAGAAGATGAACGCCTGGATCAGGCCGGTAAAGAGCCCCAGGACCATCATGGGCAGAGGCGCCATGTAGAGGCCCGCCAGGAAGAAAAGAATCCCCAGGACGAGTTCCTCGCCGAATATGTTGCCGAAAAGACGGATGGAGAGGCTGAGCACACGGGCGGCGTGTCCGATGATCTCGATGGGCATGATCAGCGGAACGAGCCACCACACGGGCCCCATGAAGTGCTTGACGTACTTCATCCCGTGAAACTTCACGCCGAGAATGTGTGTCATAACGACCACTATCAACGCGCACGCCCCGGTGGTGTTGATGTTGGCCGTCGGGGAGAAAAACCCGGGGATCATCCCCATGTAGTTGCTGAGAAGGATAAAGAACCCCAGGCTCGCAATCAGCGGGAACATGAAGCGGCCTTCTTCCCCGGTGACGCCGACGATGAAATCCTCGAACCCGGTGACAACCATCTCGAAGAAGTTCTGCCCGCCCGTGGGGACCATCTTGAGGTTCTTGGCCGCCATGGCGCTCAGGCCCACGAGCAGGACGATCACTACCCAGGCATAGGTAACGTGAGGCTGCAGCAGGTAATCGGTGAAGGAGTGCATTTGTCCGGGACCGGGCACATGGATGCCCAGCTTCTCGAGAAGAAGGTTAATGAAAAGTATAGGATGTTCCATAACTTAACTTTCTCCCTTTTTTACCGCCATCAAAATGAATTCAAATCCGCCAACCAGCATAATACTTGAAACCATAACGGACAGGCCCACCAGAAAAGGGATGGGGGTGGCCCACCCGTAGTAGATCACCACAAAGATCACAAAAAGAACGGCCAGAAACCGAAGATAATATGATGCAAAAAGGCTCGCCTTGCCGGGGAGCTTCCCCGGTCTGAGGAAAGCGCGCCTGAGCTGCCATTTCAGGATCTGGAAGCTTGCCATGGCAATCGCGCCGCCCAGCAGAACGCCCACGGCAGCCTGCAGCGAAATCCAAACCACGGCGACCGATGTCGCCAGGACGAGCAATATTCCGGAAACCCATTCGATCCGCCGAACGAGCGTCTCGGTTGGCGCAATCTCCCTCACTCCTTTTTCGGTCCTTTCTTCTCTTCCTGCTGCTTTGCGAAGCGGTAATAATTGCGGGCTCCGGCAAAAATACCCAGGAACAGGAAAAGAAGCGTTAAATAAGGGAGGGTCCCGAATTTCGAATCCAGATAGATCCCGATGGCGATGCCGATAAAGGGTGCGAATGCCACCTGATACCCGATGGTGCTTGCCATTACGGCCTGCATCAGAGATTTTTTATCTTCGTTTTTCATAATCTTTTCGTGTAAATGTTCACTTGCGTACCTACCACACCAGCCTTTCTCAGTCAAACCTTTTCTATTTGCTCAATGCACACTTTTCCCGCACAATGCCCAATGATGCAAAAGCGGCTTCGACGGTGCGGTCGAGGTCGTCTTTCTGGTGTGCGTGGCCGACAAAAAAGGCCTCGAACTGAGAAGGAGCAAGGTAGACACCCCTTGCGAGCATCTCCCGGAAAAAGAGCGCGTATGCGCCTGTATCCGCCTCTACGGCGCTCTCATAGTCCAATACAGGCCCCTCTGTAAAAAATCCGCAGCCAAGAGAGGCGATGCGGTTAAGCGAAACCGCGACACCGGCCGCCTTCGCGGCTTCTTCCAAACCGTTGCACAGGTATGTGTTTTTTTTCTCTAGCTCCTCGTAAAACCCCTCTTCGCAGAGTGCATTCAGCATCGCAAGACCCGCGCTCATCGCAAGAGGATTTCCCGAAAGCGTCCCGGCCTGGTAAACATCACCCGACGGCGCCACCCGCTCCATGATTTGCCTCTTCCCGCCGTATGCCCCCACGGGAAGCCCGCCCCCGATGATCTTGCCCAGGCAGGTAAGATCGGGCATGACGTTAAAATACTGCTGCGCCCCGCCGGGCGCGAGGCGAAAGCCGGTTATGACCTCGTCGAAGATGAGAAGCGAGCCGTGCTCGTCGCAAATTTTTCGCACTCCCTCCAAAAACCCGGGCTTTGGCAGGACGACCCCCATGTTTGCCGCGACCGGTTCGAGGATGATCGCCGCGACCTCGCCGCCCACCTCGTCCATGCACCGCGACACCGTCTCCAGGTCGTTGTAGGGAAGCGATATGGTGTGCATGGCGGTTTCCTCGGGAATCCCGGGGGTCCCCGGAATGCCGAGGGTGATCACCCCCGAGCCGGATTTTACCAGCAGGGCGTCGGCGTGGCCGTGATAGCACCCGTTGAACTTGACGATCCCCTTTCGCCCCGTGTAGCCGCGCGCCAGCCTTACGGCGCTCATGGCGGCCTCGGTGCCCGAATTTACCATCCGCACCATCTCGATGGACGGGACCATCTCGACGACCTTCCGGGCCATCTCGACCTCGAGGCGGGTGGGAATGCCGTAGGACGTGCCCCGGAGCGCGGCGTCCTGGATCGCCTTCACGACTGCGGGGTGGGAATGGCCCAGGATGAGCGGACCCCACGAGGCAACGTAGTCGATGTAGACGTTTCCGTCCTCATCGGTCATGCGGCACCCGCTCGCCTCTTTTATGAAAATCGGGTCGGATTTTACCGCTTTTCCCGACCGCACGGGGCTGTTGACCCCTCCGGGTATCAACGCGCACGCCTCCCGGTAGAGAATTCCGGAGGTATTCCAGTTCATAGGCTCCCGCCTCCATCCATCAGGGTTTAAGTGGTGTAGAGAGGGCACGGACTCAAGTGCTGTTGCCAAAATGCATGACCGAACACGCGACAATTGCGCGGAACGCAAGTCCCCCTCCCTTCGATGGGAGGGGTTAGGGGAGGGTGTCGAATCTTCAGGTACCGACAACCCCCTCCCCCAGCCCCTCCCACCAAGGGAGGGGAGACCTCTGTTCACCTTACAACGTGGTTTCTCCGGTCTCGCGGATTCCGGCAACGGCCTCTAGGGCCTTGCTCACCCTTGTGATAGCTTGTCATTCCGCTTCCATCGTCGTGATCTCATATTGTTCGAGGTGCAGGTTGGGATCGGCCTTGACTTCGATCCGGGCGTGCATTTTCTCCTCGACCCTTTCCAGGGGGGCGCGCTCCTCGTCGCAAAACCGCGCCACCACTTCCGTGTGCGCCAGGACCAGTATGTCCCGGCCGAAAAATTCCTTTCGCTGGCGTTCGAGATCTCTCAGGATTTCATAGCAAACGGTCTGCCGGGACTTGAGCAGCCCCTCCCCGTCGCAGTAGGAACAGGGTTCGCACAACACCTGCCCTATGCTCTCCTTGGTGCGCTTCCTCGTCATTTCGATGAGGCCCAGCTCCGACATATGGAGAATGTTCGCCTTGCTCTTGTCCTTGTACGTTGCGTCCCGCAGCGCGTTCCAGACCTTTTCGCGGTTGGCTTCCTTTTCCATGTCGATAAAATCGATGATTATGATCCCGCCGATGTTTCGCAGGCGCAACTGGTAGGCGATTTCCTTCACCGCTTCCAGGTTGGTCTTGAGGATCGTCTCTTCGAGGTTTCGCTTGCCGACGTACCTGCCCGTATTCACGTCGATCGCCGTGAGCGCTTCGGTTGTCTCGATGACGATGTATCCGCCGGATTTGAGCCAGATCTTCTTGCTGAGGGCCCTCTGGATTTCCATCTCGATGCCGTAGGCGTCGAAGATGGGCTCGTCTCCCTCGTAGAGTTCCACCGCGCTTTGAAGCGAGGGCATGAAGGTTTCGGTAAAATTGAGAATCTTGCGGTATTCCGCCTCGGAATCGATCACCAGGCGGTCCACTTCCTTGGTAAAAAGGTCGCGCACCGCCCGCAGGGTGATATCGAGTTCCTGGTAGATCACCGAGGGCACGGGGGCGTTTTCGCCCCTGCGCTGGATGCTTTGCCAGAGCTTTACGACAAAATCCGCCTCCGAGCGGAGCTTTTCCCGGTCCGCCCATTCGGCCGCGGTGCGCACTATAAACCCGCAGCGGTTGGGTTTGAGGTCGCACATTATCTCGCGCAAACGCTTTCTCTCGTCCTCGTCCTCGATCCTTCGCGAGACTCCCACGTGGTCCATGGTGGGCATGAAAACGAGGTGCCTGCCGGGAAGCGTGATGTGCGTGGTTATCCGCGCCCCTTTGCTCCCGATGGGCTCCTTTGCAACCTGAACGAGGATGTCCTGCCCCTCCTGGAGCCGGTCCTCGATGGGAATATTACTGTAGGCCCGGCGCAGGTCGAGAACTTCGTTGTAACCATTTTCGTCGGCGGACTCCCCTGGCTCCTCGGGACCTTCCTCCTCCTCCGTTTCGCAGGAAGAGAGCATCAGTTGCTCGATCTCGCCCATCGGAGGATGGATGTCGCTCACGTACAGGAAGGCCGCCTTGTCCAGATCGATATCCACAAAAGCGGCCTGCATTCCGGGCAGCACGCGCACCACGCGCCCCTTGTATATATTGCCGCCGATCCCCCTGTCCGAACTGCGCTCGACGTAGAGCTCTGCCACCTGGCCGTTTTCAACCAGGGCCACGCGCGTCTCGAAAGGGCTGCTATTTATAATGAGCTCCGCGGACATTCCCCGTTCCTTTCTGCTCACTTGCCAATTCTGTTCACCACTCACCGTTCACCGCTCACTGTTCACTCTTCACTGCTCACTCTTCACTGCTCACTCTTCACTGCTCACTCTTCACTGCTCACCGCTCATTCTTCACCGCTATTTACAATGCGCCGCGCGGACATCCTCGCGCCTCTCCCGGTCGGCCGCGCCGTACGCCGCGATCCTGCAAATCAGGCACTCGTCGAGATTTTCAGCGTGCTCCCCGGCCAGATGCCGCAAAATCGCCATCGGCCTGAAACACAACAGGGGAGTTTCATGGATTTCCATCTCGAGAGAGTTCTCGCCATCCTTGCGCAAGTCGAGAAGAATGTCGCGCAACGCGGCCCTGGCTTCCCCTTTTTTCGTTTTTTTCACAAGGACCGCGTCCCCGTCTCCGCACTGCTGCCATCTCAGGAGAAGGTTCCTGACCATGAACGGACTGAGTCCAGAAACCCGGTAGACCGCCCTGACGGGCCCTCCCGAAGCGGGGCGGCGGTCGATCCGCTTTACATCGCTGATCCGGATCAGGCCGCCAAAGTGGCGGTTGAGCGAATCGCGCATCAGGGCCGTATCGACGATCTCGGTCAACGTGATAAAGGCATCGGCGATGATCGTTTCCATCCCGAGCGGCAGGGCCTCGCCGAAAGAAATCTTCACATGGGGGCGGAAACCTTTGCTGTAGGCGGCGGGAAGCCCGGTGCGCCGCACCGCGCGCTCGAAAGCCATCGCCATTTCGAGCTGCCCGAAAAAGCGCGCCCGGTCCAGCTTGGAATAGATGATCCGGTACAAAAACCCCGCCTCATCGGGCGCGGCGCCAACTCGGCGCGCGGACTCGACGCGCTCCGGTCCGTCGGCCCGCAGGGCGGGTATGGGGCCTTCGTGCACGAGGGGCGAAATTTTTTCATGGTCGCATACGCCGCATCCCGTGCAGCCGCCGCGGCGGCAGTCGGGGGTGAATTCTTCACCCAGCGCCCGCTGGTATTCCTGCCACAGGTATTCGCGGGTGACCCCGGCCGATATGTGGTCCCAGGGCAGTATTTCGTCGCGTCCGCGCTCGCGTTGCGCGTAAAATGGGGCATCGAGGCCCGTATCGGCCATCGCGCGGCGCCAAAGACCCTCGTCGAACCTGTCCGTCCAGCCGTCAAACCGCGCCCCCAGCTCCCACGCGCGCTTGAGCGCCGCGCCCAGCCGCCGGTCGCCGCGCGCGAACACGGCCTCGAAGACGCTGTGGCCGGCGAGGTTCCATTTGAGCTTCATCCCCGGTTTTCGCAGCCGTTCCTTGAGGTCGCTCAGGATGTCCTGCACCTCGTCGCGCGAGAGTTGCGACACCCACTGAAAGGGCGTATGCGGCTTGGGAACGAAGGTCGAGACGGAGACGTTTACCGAGGCGCGCGTTTTTTTGCCCTTCTCCCAGACCCGGAGGCACAAGTCGACGAGGGCGTCGCGATCCGCGGCCGTCTCGCCGGGAAGCCCGGTCATGAAATAGAGCTTCAGGACCCGCCAGCCGAGCCCGAACGCCGTTTCGGCCGCGGACAGCAGGTCCTCGTCCTCGATATTCTTGTTTATCATCCGCCGCAACCGCTCGCTCCCGGCCTCGGGCGCGAGGGTGAACCCGGTTTTGCGGACTTTTTTGATGTGTTCCATCAGCTCGGGGGTGAACGTCCCCACGCGCATCGACGGGAACGAGACGGCGACCTTGCGCGGTTCGAGTTCCCTTACGAGCGCCCCGAGCAGGTCCTGAATCCCGCAGTAATCGCCGGTGCTGAACGAAAGAAGCGCCACGTCCTCGAACCCGCTCGAGGCCAGGGCCCGCTTTGCCGCATCGAAGACGTATCCCGGGTTGCGTTCCCTGACAGGCCTGTAGATGAAGCTCGCCTGGCAGAAGCGGCACCCGCGCGTGCACCCGCGGGCGATCTCGAGCCCCAGGCGGTTGTGGACGATGTCGATCAGCGGGACCAGAGGTCTGTCGGGGATGGGGCAGAGCATGTCCAGGTCGGGGATAAGCCGTTTTACGACCCCCGTGTGGTCCGGGTAGCGCGGGACGACGGCGGAAATCGTCCCGTCCTCGAAATAGGAGACATCGAAGAAGGCGGGAACGTAAATGCCGGGTATCTTTTTGATCTCGCGGAGAAAATCCTCGCGGGATTTCCCCCCCGAACGCTTCCAGTCCCGGTGTGCGGCGACAATTTCCGGCAAGACCTCTTCGGCCTCGCCCAGGACGAAAAAATCGAAGAAATCGGCCAGCGGTTCGGGATTGAAGGCGCAGGGGCCGCCGCCGACAACAAACGGGTCCGCGGTCGTGCGCTCGGCCGCCGCGAGCGGGATGCCGGCAAGATCGAGTATGGTGAGGATGTTCGAATAGCTCAGCTCGTACTGGAGGCTAAATCCCAGGAAATCGAAATCCCGCAGGGGCTCCTCGCTCTCGATGCCTCGAAGCGTTGCACCCGTTGCGCGAAGCTTCTCCTCGAAATCGGGCCAGGGGGAATAAACCCTGTCCGCCATGACGCCTTCGGTCTGGTTCAACTGGTGGTAGAGCAGTTGCAGCCCGAGATGGCTCATCCCGATTTCATAGACGTCGGGAAAGGCCAGGGCAAAGCGCGTGCGGGCATCATCGAAGCTTTTCCGGTAGGCGTTCAGTTCAAGGCCGATGTAGCGGCCTGGTTTTTCTATACCATTCAGATGCTTATCAAACATTATGGGAGAATATCCTCTTCACGCGCGCAGACGGCAACGCCCTGTTCACAACGAGATCCAGACTCAGTCTGCCCGCGAATTCGAGCCGATCAAATCAAAAGCATATAAGGCCGTCGCTCAACCGAAGGAAGTGAGCGAAACCGGTCATTTTTGAATATTTATTTATACTTACCGGAAGCAAGCCGAGTCAACAAAAAAGGCCGAGCCCCCATATTGATCCTCTCCCGGCCCACGCGGCCGCGCCGCGCGGCGTCGGCAATTTCTACTTGCAATATTCGGGAGGCCATGCTATCGGTTTGCACTGCTTTTCGCAAGACGGGCGCTAATCAGTTGCAACTGATTTCAGGAAAACAGCCAAGGATTTACGATACCTAATTGCGGACATTCTTAAGGAGGAAGGATCATGAAGGTTTTTGTGGGTGGTGCAGCCGCTGCGTTTCTCGGTTTCTTGGGAATCATTATCTGGTACGATGCCGTTTTCAGATTCATTGGAGGCGCAATTCCCCTCATCCTGCTGCTCGGCGGACTGATGGCCGCATACCTCGGCTACGACGAAGTTAAGGAGAAACTCCCATTCCCGAAAAACAAGGAACCGGAACCCTCCGCAAACTCCGAAGCCAGGCTGAAAGAAGAAGCCGATAAGTACAAACAGGAAGTGGAAAGACTCAAAGCCGAACTGGACAAGACGAAGTCGAGCTAAAAACCGCTCGGTTTCCGGCAATATTCGAAAGCCGCTCTCGCAAGAGGGCGGCTTTTTTCGTCATTGGGGCTTTAACCGGTCATTGGGGCTTTAACCGGTCTTTGGGGCTTTAACCGGTCTTTGGGGCTTTAATCCGGTGGATCGTTCCAATATGAACAGGAAAAACCCCTTCGTGCTCTTCGTGGTTGGATCACGTCCTTTTTTGCCACGAAGCACACGAAGGAGGAGTTCCAGGTCAATCACAGACACTCTCCTCGTTCCCACGCTCCGCGTGGGAATGCAGACCAAACCACAGGTGGATTAGAGGTAAGCGGCTGTTGCCCAAAAAGATTGCGAACCTTCACGGGAAAAGTGCAAACAGCCCAACCCCCGGTGGGAGCGGCTTGTAGCCGCGATGGACGTGCCATGGCGGCGGATGCGCATTGCAGTGGCAACGCCCCCGGCCTCTAACCGCGATCTCGTCGCTTTGGCTCGCCCATCGCGGCTGCAAGCCGCTCCCACGGATCTACTCCGGTTGTCTTTTGCGGTGTTGTCTTTTGCGGTGATGTGCAACCACCATTTCGGTCATGAGGATTTGGGCAACAGCCCCTCAACCTCGCCCCTACCGATTTACGGCGGGTCTGATGCCATCCTTTGGACGTAGGGGCGGGGTTGATCCCCGCCCGGACTGCCGGAAGGGCAAATGCCGCACCCCGCAGCTATCCAACATCCAAAATCCAAAATCCACCCCGCACCCCGCAACTCCCACCCGGCAACCTCTCTACGGATGCGCCTCGGCCCAGTTGCTCCCCCACCCCATTTCGATCCTGATGGGCACATCCAGGTCTTCCCAGACATTTTCCATGGCGTTGCGGATCAACTCCTGAACCCTTACCATCTCCGAGCCGGGGACCTCGAAGAGAAGCTCGTCGTGCACCTGGAGGAGCATTTCGGTGCGGAACGCTCCCGCCATGAGCGCCCGGTGGATGTCGATCATGGCCTTCTTTATGAGGTCCGCGGCGGTCCCCTGGATGGGGGTGTTGATCGCCAGGCGCTCGCCGAGATTGCGGATCGTGAAATTGCGGCTTTGCAGTTCGGGAATCGCGCGTCGTCTCCCAAGAAGCGTCTCGGCGTAGCCAAGCTCGCGGGCCTTGCGGACCGCCTCGTCGATGAAGCGCCGCACCCCGCTGTAGCGCTCGAAATAGCGGTCGATGGCCGCCCTGGCGACTTTGGTGCTGATCCGAAGCCGTTGCGCGAGGCCGAAGGGGCTCATCCCGTAGATGATTCCGAAATTGATCATTTTGGCCTGCCTGCGCATCTCGGGGGTGACGTCGGCGGGCCCCACGCCGAATACGTCGGCCGCAGTGCGGCGGTGCACGTCATCGCCTTCCCGGAAAGCTTCGAGAAGGCTCCGGTCCCCGCTGTACCAGGCGAGCACGCGCAGTTCGATCTGCGAGTAGTCGGCCGACAGGAGCATGTTGCCCGGGGCGGCGATAAAGGCCTCGCGAATCTTTTTGCCCTCCTCCGAGCGGATCGGAATGTTTTGCAGGTTGGGGTTCGAGCTGCTGAGGCGTCCCGTCGCCGCGACGGTTTGATTAAACGAGGTGTGGATGCGGCCCGTTTTCGGCCGGACGAGCTTGGGGAGGGCGTCGGCGTAGGTGCCCTTGAGTTTCGAGAGGGTGCGGTAGACGAGCACCTGATCGGCGATGGGATGTTCCGCGGCAAGCTCCTCGAGGACCGCCATGTCGGTTGACGCGCCGCTCTTGGTTTTTTTTACGACCGAGAGCCCGAGCTTGTCGAAGAGGATATAGCCGAGCTGTTTGGGCGACTGGATGTTGAACTCCTCGCCCGCCATCTCGAAGATGAGGCCCGCCTTCTGGTCGAGCGCCTTCTGGAACTCGATCGCGAGGTTTTCGAGTTTTGCGGAGTCAACCAGGATGCCGCGGTATTCCATGTGGGCGAGGACCTCGGTAAGCGGAAGCTCGATCTGCTCGAAGAGTTTCATGAGCCCGCTTTCTTCGAGCTTTTGCCGAAGCACGGGCACGAGTCTCCAGATGCTCTCGACGTCGCCGCACCCGTACTCGGCCGCCCTGGCCACATCCAGCTCGGCAAAGCCGATCCGGGCCTTGCCCCGCCCGGTCAACTCCGTGAGCGAGGAAATCGTCTCATCCAGGTATTCGGCCGCCACCCGGTCGAGTGCGTGGCTCTGATTGCCGGGGTCGAGCAGGTAGCTCGCTATCATGGTGTCGAAGGCCATGCCGTTGAGTTCGATCCCGTTGCATCTGAGGACGACCCACTGAAATTTGAGGTCCTGCCCGGCCTTGGCGGGGGGGGAGGCGCTCAGGAACGGCTGGATTTCCCGCAGGGCCTCCCCCGCCGTGAGCGGGCATTCCGAGTCCGGCCCGCGGTGGCCCACCGGGATGTAGTAGGCGACGTTGTCCTCGAAACAGAGCGCGATGGCGACGATTTCGGAACCCATTGCCTCCTGCGAGGTGGTTTCGATCTCGACGGAGACGAGGGATTTTCCATCGAGCAGGGGAAGAAGCCTCAAAAGTTCCTCGCGCGTGCGGATGATGTGGTCGGTGCGGGTGCTCGGGGGTTTCGCCGCGCTGGGCCGCGCCTCCTCCGGGACGGCCCACTCGCGCTTGAGAGTTTCGAGCAGGGACTTGAAATCGAGTTCCTCGCACAGACCGAGCATTTCCTTTTTCATGGGCGGCGCGGGCGCGAACTCCTCGATCCCACGCTCGATGACGACATCGAGCCTGAGTTTTACCAGTTCGCGCGACAGATACGCGCTCTCGCGGCCCCCCTCCAGTTTTTTTCTGAGCGATTCGGGCGAGATCCGGTCGAGGTTTTCGTAGATGGCGTCAATCGACTCCCAGGTTTCAAGCAGTTTTCGGGCGGTTTTTTCGCCCACGCCCTTCACCCCCGGAATATTGTCCGAGGTGTCCCCCACCAGCCCCAGGTAGTCGATCATCTGTTTCGGGGTAACGCCGAAGCGCTCCTTTACGACCTCCGCGGTAAAAAGCCTGTCGTTTTGCGGGTCCCACTGGCGTATCGTCGGGTCTTCCACCAACTGAAGCAGGTCCTTGTCCGCGGATACGATCACGATATCGAGGCCGCGCGCCGCGCCCCAATGCACGAGCGTTGCGATGAGATCGTCCGCCTCGTAGCCGGCGAGTTCCATCCGGGGCACGCCGGAATAGGTTACCACCTGCTTGATGTAGGGGATCTGCGGGACCATCTCTTCGGGCATGGCCTGGCGGGTCGCCTTGTAGTCCTCGAACATGTCCTGCCGAAAGCCCCGTCCGGGGGCGTCGAAGACGACGCAGATATAATCCGGCTTGCGCTCCCGCATGACTTTGAGGAGCATCGTGAAAAAGCCGTAGACCGCATGGGTCGCCATCCCTTTCGAGTTCGTGAGGCGCCGGATCGCGTAAAAGGCCCGGTAGATATAGGAACTGCCGTCGATGATGAAGAATGTTTTCCGCTCGTTACCGCCTTGCTGATTCATGAGGTCCTTTCCATTTTCGCGAGCAGGCCCGGATTGGCGCGCTCCGGCCTCTCATCCCGATCCCCGTCCTCCGGCCTCAGGCCTCCGCTATCCGATTTCCGTCCTCCGTCTCCCGTCTTCTGTCTTCCGCCCTCCGTCTTCTGTCTTCCGCCCTCCGTCTTCTGTCCTCCGTCCCCGCGTTTTCCCCTCGAGGGAAGACCCGGGGGCAGGTATTCGAAATTGATGTTGCTCATGGCGTGGAAAATATTGCCCCGGACCTTGGGATTTTTTTTATAGAGAGCATCGAGCATCGCGCGGATCTCCGCCCTCTGGTTCCTGTCAGCCGAAGGGCAGTTGGACGGGACTATGGGGAGATCGAGATGCTTGCACATCCTGATGATGGTCGGGACCGGCACGAGCGCAAGCGGCCGGATCGCCGTGATCTCGCCCCCGAAAAATTCCTGCTTCGGGACCATTCCGGCCACCTGGGCGCCGTAGCAGACGTTTATCCAGAATGTTTCGATGAGGTCGTCCTGGTTGTGGCCGAAAGCGATTTTGCCGCACCCGAGCTCCCGCGCCTTGGTGAAAAGCGCCGCTCTGCGCAGCCGCGCGCAAAGAAAACAGGGATTTTCGCGATTTTCCGGCCCGTGCGCCCGCACCCCGAAATCCGTCCTGATAATTTCGTAGCGGAACCCCTCACGGATAAACCAGGCTTCGAGCCGGTCCGCCGATTCGCAATCGAACCCCGGGTCCACGTGGACGGCCGCGAGATCGTAGTTTATGGGAATTCGCCGCAGCCTCTCGCGAAGCATCCACAAGAGCAGCATGCTGTCCTTCCCCCCCGAAACCGCCACGGCGATCCTGTCCCCGTCCTCGATAAGCCGGTAATGGTTTATCGCCTTCCCGAAAAGCCTTCGTATCTCGTGATCGATGTAGCCCATTCCTTCCCCTGTCGCACCCCTTCCAGCGCTTTTTTCTCTCATCCAAACGTTTAAGTTTAACCGATTTGGCGCCATTTTCAGAGCACATAATGGGAGCGGCGGCGAGGGGGGTTTAGGACGAAAGAGAAAATCGGGATCGTTTCCCTGTTGACATGAACTCTCATTTTGGTATCATGGGGATTCTGTTCGGGAGCGCCCGTAGCTCAGTTGGATAGAGCGTCGGACTTCGAATCCGCAGGTCGCAGGTTCGATTCCTGCCGGGCGTACCAACAGAAATTGTCCGGGCCGCTAGCTCAACGGTAGAGCAGCTGACTCTTAATCAGGAGGTTCGGGGTTCGAGACCCTGGCGGCCCACCAAGAAAATTCAAGGGGTTACAGTCGAGAGGCTGTAACCCTTTTTTGATTTTTGCCCAAATCTTGCCCAAATTCAGTTTACTTTATGCTACTCTTGCTTACCAGGAGCTTTCTCGTAGGCTTGATCCAGACCACTTCCATCAGCGACTCCGGTAAAAACCCCCACATACCGGCTATACACCTTCAGCACCATCTCCGTATCGCGATGGCCCATGACTTTTGCGATCCACAGCGGATTTTCCCTACAACTCAAAGCCGTGGTTGCGAAGGTGTGTCTGGTCTGCTTCAATTCTCGGATGGCAAGTTCTGCTCTTTCCAGTGCGGGAATCCAAACTTTCCGGCGGAGATTACTAAGGTGAACGGGAGAACCGGTTAGTGTACAGAATAAGAATTCAGACCCCAATCTGTCATGAATCTCCTTCTGGGCACTAAGGGCCTGTCATCCAATAACTCCATCAACTCGATGCGATCTTGGAGAGATGGTGTAGTTCCACTCTCCGTGGAATGAGTCCCTTTCAATGTTAATGTTGGCCATCTCTTCGTCTGAGACTTTGATCCCTTTGGGATATGAATTGGTGTCGAGTTGGCATCGGCGGAATGTGTCAGCGACTTTGAGACACCCTTTCGGTGAATTTGTGTAGCTTGTGTTCTTAAAAACACTCCGATTATGTCCGGCAGCCGCTCCGCTCCGCGTTGTGGGGGCTGCGCTCCGCGGCTGCCTGGTTTGTCGCCT
>JBAQYM010000170.1:0-7683 GCA_049300095.1 Syntrophobacteraceae bacterium | reverse complement strand
GGGTTGATCCCCGCCCGGACCGCCGGCAAGGTAAGGGCTGACCCTCTCGAACGCGTTTTGTTTGATGCCCTATTCCGAAAGGGAGCTGTGGTTTGGGCAACTGCCCGCTCACGCAAAAAATGGTCCTCTTCAACCAACAAGGGAACCCGCAAACAATGCCGGCAACCACACCCACACAATCCGAGATCCTTAAATATCTCAAGGAAAACCCGGGAGATTTCGTCTCCGGGGCCGATCTGGCCGAACGGTTCGGCATCAGCCGCACGGGCATCTGGAAGCACGTCCAGAAGCTCAAGACCATGGGCTACGATATCCTGAGCCATCCCAAGGATGGGTACAAGCTTATCGAGGTCCCCGACTCCCTTGCGGTCGATGAGATCGTCCCGAACCTCGCAACCCGCTGGATGGGCCGCTCGTATCACTATCTCGAAACCATCGGATCGACCAACGACCATGCGCTGCTTCTCGCCGCCCAGGGCGCGCCGCACGGGACTGTGGTCGTCGCCGAACAACAGACCAGGGGGCGCGGCCGCATGCGGCGCGAGTGGCTTTCCGCTCCAAATCGCGGGATATACATGTCGATCCTTCTTCGAGACCCCCTGCCCGTCCGCGTTGCGCCTCAATCCACCTACGTGGCCGGACTGGCGCTGGCAAAGGTCCTGCGCGAACACTTCGCGCTCGCCTCTTCCATGAAATGGCCAAACGACATCATGATCTCGGGCAAAAAGGTGGCGGGAATTCTCACCGAGATGCAGTCCGACCAGGACTATTCCCGGTTCATCGTCGTTGGCATCGGCATAAACGTAAACTACGGCCGTGAGGAAATGGCCGGCCCGTTTCGCTACCCCGCCACGTCCATTTTGCTGGAAACCGGACGGACGGTCAAAAGGCAGGCCCTGCTCCAGGCTTTTTTACGCCGCTTTGAAACCGATTACGAGATTTTTGTCGGAGACGGTTTTACGAGAATGATTCCCGAGCTCGAAGAATTTTCGGGAATACTTGGCAGGAACATCACGGTAGTGTGCGGGGATCGCGAAATTTCGGGGAAAGCTCAGGGGTTCACCCCCGAGGGGGCCTTATCGCTCCTGAGAAGTGACGGTAAACTTGAAGACATCTGGGCGGGTGACGTCACGCGCGTCGAAGGAGCGGCCTGATGTATTGCGCTTCGCCCGCGCCCGGCGCTCTATGCGCCACGGGCGCGCTCGGTGGCTTCCTGTTTGCGCTTGCACTCGATACACAACGTCGTGACCGGCCGGGCGTTTAACCGCTCGATGCCGATGTCGTCGCCGCACTCGTCACAGTAGCCGAAATTGCCGTCTTCGATGCGCTGGAGGGCCTCGCGGATTTTAATGATCAGCTTGCGTTCCCTGTCCCGGATGCGCAGCATGAAGTTCCGGTCGGATTCGAGCGTTGCGCGGTCGGTGGGATCAGGGAAGTTTTCCTCGTTATCGGTCATCCCGGCCACGGTCTTCTCGGCTTCCGAATAGAGCTCGTCCAGTCGCTTCAGAAGAACTTCCTTGAAATAGGCTTGAGTTTCCTTGTCCATTTTCACCACTCCCCCGGCAGATTTGGAACGTTATCAGCTATCACAATCGCCACAAAGTGTAAAGAGAAATTCAGTATTGAAATCATTCAACTAACTACGCTGAAACGTGCCGCTCTTCCCGCCGGTCTTGAAAATCAGGCGCGCGTCGCGAATGTTCATCCCGCGGTCGATCGCCTTACACATGTCGTATATCGTCAGGGCCGCGACGCTAACCGCCACCAGGGCTTCCATCTCGACACCGGTCCTGTCGTTTGTCTTAACGCGCGACGTGATCCTGATCTCGCTCGTTGCCGGGTCGGGGGAAAAATCCACCTCGATGCCCGTCAACTGCAAGGGATGGCAAAGAGGGATCAACTCCCATGTCCTCTTTGCGGCCATGATTCCCGCAAGCCTCGCCGCCTCGAAGACGTTGCCCTTAGGAATCTCCCCGCCCGTTATGCGCCTCAGGGTCTCGGCATTGAGCCCCACGAACGCCTCCGCACGGGCTTCCCGCCAGGTCGGCTCCTTTTCGCTTACGTCGACCATTCTCAGCCGGCCCTGCGAGTCGATATGCGTCAGTTCACCCGGTTTGGACATGTTAGCGCTTCCATAATAAAGTCTAGCAGTTATCGATAATGTGCAGCAGGATTATCAAATCGCCGGGCGACACAGACGGATAAGGAGAATCCCCGCCGCCGGCCACTCGGATGCGCGCGCCGTCTTCGACTCCCGCCGGGACCCATACGCGGAGCGAACAGGTTTCCTCGTGCTCGCCGCTTCCTCCGCACCGGGCGCACCCCACCCTGCTTGCACCGTTACCATTACAATTTCGGCAAAACACCAAGCGCTCATAACTGATTTCTTCGTGACACCCGCTGCCCAGAGAACTCCTCGGCACCTGGATGTCAAACCTCAGGTCGCTCCCGTGCCGGGTCCTGACCTTCGGGCGCCCCATGCCGAATACGTCCTGGAATATCTCGTCAAAGGAGGCCGCCTCGCCCCCGCCTTCGCTGTGAAGGTCCGTCCAGGAATAACCCGACGGAGCGGCCTGCTTTGACCTGCGATGCCCGTGAACCCGGTCGTATTTCCCGCGCGCCTTGGGGTCTATCAGGGTCTCGTACGCGGTGAGCACTTCGCGGAACCGCTCCGCCGCCTTCGGATTGCCGGGGTTCCTGTCCGGATGCCACTTCATGGCGAGATACCTGAAGGCGCTCCTGATCTCCTCCTGGCCGGCGCGCACACGCACCCCCAGGACTTTGTAGTAGCAGGTCTTCCGTGCTGTTTTGATCGAGCGCTCCAAAACACAACCTCGCATCTTCCGGCATCAATGTCGATAATTGTATTAGGAAAGCAGCCGGAAAACAAGACAGAGTATCATCCATCCACCTTCGCGGGTAGGCGCTCACCGCGCAGACGCAGAGGACGCCGAGTAAGCAGGCACTTATATAAGACTCTCGGCAAAATCTCAAGCAACCGCTCCGCCAGGGAAGCCGCGGCTTTCCTGGACCTGACAAATTCAAATTCGGATTTTCTCCGCACCCTCCGCCATGACTATATTTTTTCCGGAGGTGCTGAAATGGCCCTTAATGATCGTGTCGAAATCAACCCCGAGATCATGCTGGGGAAACCTGTGATTCGTGGGACTCGTATCACTGTTGAGTTGATTGTACGGAAGCTCAGTGAGGGAGCAAAGGAAGAGGACCTCCTCAATGCCTATCCCCACCTCAGCGTTGAGGATATTCGGGCCGCCCTCGCCTATGCCGCCGACAGCCTCGCTCACGAAGAAGTGATCCTCTATCGAACCGGTGCATCCCATGCCGAAGCAGGCGATCCGATTCCCGGCAGATGAAAGTTGCGATTTTGCTGTAGTGCGTGCATTGCGAACCGCCGGCCTTGATGTCAAAGCAGTGGCCGAGGTCTGCCCCGGAGTCTCGGATCGTGAAGTCATGCGGCTTGGCATCCAAGAGGGGCGCGTTCTGCTAACAGAAGATAAGGATTTCGGATGGCTGGTTTTTGCCGGCGCAGGCGGCGGTGCAAGCGTCATCTTCATAAGGTTCCCCACGCAAACAAGATCTATTCTCCCTGAAACCATCGTCGAATTCGTAAAGCAAGCCGGGAACAAACTGACAGGATCATATGCGGTAGTTAAGCCGGGTCGAATGCGATTAACCAGAATCCCTAAGAAAGAGAGAGTAAAGGGGGTCGTTTAATCTGGCCTAACGGAGACTTGACCTCACGCCAGGCTTGATTCGCCTCGAGCACCAGCCTCGGAGGTCGCCGTGCATACCGATGAATACGAGATTTCCATCGGCAGAGAGGTGTCATTGTGTCGAGAGCGCGTCAAGCGGTTGGAAACGACGATCCGAAACCGCGAAGCGCAATAGGGCATGACAACCGAAGATTTGATCCAGGCCCTAAAGGAGGGTCGGATAGCACGGAACAATCGCGACTTCATCGGCTGGCGCCAGGATTATCATGAATTAAAAGTTTGGACGAAGATGCTCGCCGACTATGAAGAAGCTCTCAAGGGCCTTAAGGGGACTTAAAAACGCGATGCAAATCCCGGGGCGGGTCACCCCGAGTCCACGCACGGCCGAGACTTTTTTGATGCAATCCCGGTGACGAACTATTCCGTCCCCTGCACCAGGAGTGTAATCGCCGTCCACGTCGGATGCAGACGGTCGTAGGGGTCGCCTTCGAAATCCTCGCGCGTGCCCCAGGAACCGTCCGTTCGCTGCAGGGACAGGATGTGGCGCTCTCCTTCCTCGATCAGTTCGATTCCCGCCGGTGCGAACTGCCGAAAACAGTAGAGGTATTCACATATCAGGTCCAGGTCGCCCACGCGGTGTCGCACGGTGTCGTACTGGCCGGCAAGGTACTGAAAAACCCTGTCGCCGGTGGGAGAGGGCGTGAGGGGGCGCTGTCCGTAGTGGTTGAGGGCGAGCAGCACGTGGGTGGCGTAATAGTTCTGCTCGTGATACAGGTCGTCCTCGAACTTGGCTTCGAACGGGATACCCGCGCACTCCGCCAGGATGGTCGAGTAATGGTTCGGCGGCAGCCTGAAATCCTTGTCCACTCCCCACCTATAGGCCATGTCCACAAAGGCCGCCCCGACGACCAGGTCGGTAAGGAGATCGTAGTCGCGATCTCCAGCCGCTTCCCGAAATTCGCTCAAGCGGTCGGGCGGTGTGATATCGGCAAAATGGCGGTCGGCAAATGCCTTGAGCGGGGCCAGGGGCGCCTGGTGGTGGTAGGCGACCGGCAGGATGGAAAGGAAGTCCTCATAACCGGCCTCGTCGGCGGCAAAGAGTTTGGGCAACTGAGGCAGGGCGCGCTCGAACTCTTTGAGGATAAGCGCATGGACGATGCGCGCCACCGCCGGATGGGGACGGATCAGCGTCAGCTCGTCGAGCATGGTGACATAATTGGCGAATGTGAAATCGAAATTCGCATCGTCATCGCCAAACACCACGCACCAGCGCAGTCCGCGCAACACCGCGAGGAGGCGTTCGTCGCCGCATCCGGCGGCCAACTCCGCGTCGATGGCCGAGACGACGGCCGGGTTGTGGCGAAGCGGACCGGCGCTCGCTTGCCCAACCGATCCGAAACAGGCCGCGATTAAGATTGCAGCGGACAAGAGAGCCATGCAACGGCGCGCCGTGAAGCGGACAACGAAATGACACGCAAAAACCATTCATGCTCCTCAATCTGAATTGTCAATTACTTGGCCTGTTGCCATTCCTTTACCTATCGGAAATGCGGCTATCACCCCTACTCGTTTCCAATTGTAATGGCGACACTTGATCAGCCTAACACAGCGGGCATCATGAGCAATACTTTTTCGGCCCCGCTCCGCCCGTCTACGCGCCCTGATGTTACCGGGCGACGCGGTTTTTATCCTCTAATCTTAATCAGAATTTAACCTGTCCGTCACACGCCCCAAGCCATTCAATAGTATGCTCTGCCCGTATTAATCGAGTGCGGGCCGGTCCGCGATCATCTTCTCGTCGAACAATAACCTGCGAAGTTCACTAGGAAATCCGGGTGGAGAAGGTTTAGGGAGTCCTGTTCGGGGGACGATTCGGTGTCCCTTGTTTTCTGAATGGCTCGAAAAATGTCGTGGGACATGGAAAGGAAGGGGGGATAAGAGACAAACCGATTCTTGGCGAGGCAATACAACTGACTGGACGAATCAACTTGAATCAGAAAAGGTTACTTTGAGATGACAAGACTCACCGTTTCTCGGAAATTGCGGGCCGTGGCAGTCGCGGCGGTCGTGGGGGTCGCCCTCCTCACGGCCTTCCACGTTGATGACGGCAAGGCCTTCCTCGTTAAACCATTTACTCTTGCCTTCATCCCGGATACTCAGGTGTACTCGGAGGAAGCGGAAAATACCCACCTGTTCAGGCGTCAGATCAACTGGCTGCTCAACAATGCCGAAAGCAAGAACATTGTTTTTGTGGGCCATCTCGGTGATGTGGTTGATAACGGGACGGATCCTTTACAGTGGCAACGGGCCATGCGCTGCCTGAACCCGCTGCTGACACAGGACACCCTGCCCTTCTCGATCGTTCGCGGCAATCATGACGATCCCGCCCTTTTCCTCAAAAACCTTCCCGTGTCACTCATGTCGTCCAAGCCGTGGTTTGCCGGCGCTTCCCCCTCCGGACTGGCACAGGCCCAGCGTTTCCAGGTTCAGGGAAGGTGGTTTCTCCACATCGGCTTTCAGAAGGACCCCACCGCTCAAGAGCTTGCCTGGGCCAACGCCTTGCTCGGCAGAAGCGATTTCCAGAGGTACCCGACCATTGTGACGACGCATGATTACGTCGTACCCGGCGGGCGGAGTGTAACGGGAAACTTCATGTGGGAGAAGTTCGTAAAGAGAAACAAGATGATCTTCCTGGTGGTAAACGGCCACACTCACACCGAATATGCTTTCGTGTCCCACAACAAGGCCAACCGCCCGGTCTTCCAGGTCCTCGCCGACTACCAGGACCGCGATTTCGCCGGCAACGGGTTGATGCGCCTCATTACGATCGATCCGGTCCTTGGGACTATCAAGAACAGGACCTTTTCCCCCTACTATCAGGAGGAACTCGATGACGGCACCATCCAGGTCACCAGAAGCCACTTTGAAAAGGATGCCGACAGCGAATTTGAGTTCGCGACCAACCTGACGGAACGCTTCAAGTTTGCCTCGACTTACGACTTCGGTCCTCAACCTTCCCTGCCGCCTCCCCCGGCGCTCGAACCCATGCCGGAAACGCTTCAGTACTCCCACATCTTCCAGAACCGGCATCCGCTTGCGGGAACTGAAACCGCATACAACGGCACGGTCGACACCCAGATAAACGAAAACAACGCGACGCTTGACTACGCGGGCGAAATGACACTCTCCACCGACCTCGACGACAATGGTTCTCGCGTGCACGCAATGTTTCGCTTCGACAACATCATCGGGGACGGCGTGGGGCAGATCGTTCCAGGCTCGAAAATCGTTTCCGCAAAACTCGTCTTTAACGTGACCAGCTCCACAAAGGGCACGATCTCGATGCACCGCATGCTCGCGCCGTGGACTGAAAAGTCCGTCTGGATGGACTTCACGCCGGTCGACGCCAGCGGAGAACCGACTTGGGTTCCCTTCACATTCTATGATCCCTCGACCAAGCAGGACGTCACTCTGCCTAACACAATGCTGGGCGGCGGCATCCAGGCCGATGATCTCGAGGCCATGAGCGAGGTGGACGTCAGCTTCGGTTGTCCCAAGCCTATTCCAACTCCCTTTATCGTTCAGGATGTCACCAAAAGCGTCCAGGCCTGGGCCGACGGCCAGGAAAATCTCGGCTGGGCCCTTTTGAACAACAGCACCGACGGATGGGATTTCCAGACCGGCAACGGATTCCAACCTCCGGCACTCCTGATTGTCGTGGAAGGCGCGCCTCTGGCCCAGTAGTCCAGTCATACACTCATGGTTTGGTATTGCTTAATGGGAAGTCTCCTCTCTCCAAAGCGGGGGGAGGAGATTTCTTTTTTGTGCGCCCGGCAGGGCGCGTTCACTAGGAGGTGCAAGTCCTCTACGGACCCGACAGGGGGAACCGTTAGCCGGACGGCAAGGGTGTCCACCGCGAGGTGGAATCTGAAGGAAGCCGCAGGCAAAG
>JBAQYM010000169.1:0-39478 GCA_049300095.1 Syntrophobacteraceae bacterium | reverse complement strand
CCCTCCCTTCGATGGGAGGGGTTAGGGGAGGGTGTTGAATTTTCAAGTACTTACGACCCCCTCCCCCAGCCCCTCCCGCCAAGGGAGGGGAGACCTCCGCCCTGTTTTGGCCATACCTGTCGTAACTGTTGCATTTGGGCAACAGCCCCTGGAGCATGGGAACGAGAAACAAATCGTAGGGGCGGGGTTGATCCCCGCCCGGACTGCCGGAAGGGCAAAGGCTGACCATCTCGAATCTATTTGGTTTGAATCCGCATCCCGGAAGGGACCTGAGGTTTGTGCAACGGCCCCTCCCGTATGGAAGGGATAAGAAATTCCTGATGCCTCTGGCCCCCGGCCTTCGCCGGGGTGGCGGCGGCTCTTAAATGACTATCGTGGAACTTAACGGTTAACGGATGGACGCGGCACAGCTAGATTTCGGCGGTTTCACCGATCACCCAGGCAAGGTATTCCGGCAGGCCCTGGGCGACCGGGAAGGCGACGATCTCCGGCGTCTCGTAGCTGTGAAGGGCCCGGACCCGGTCCCGTAGCGCGGGGAAAAGCGAGGTCCGGGTCTTTATGACCACGAGGGATTCCCGCTCGTCGTAAATCTCCCCCTTCCACCTGTAAATGGACCGGATGCGGGGAACGATATTCGCGCAGGCCGCAAGCTTTTCCTCGACGAGGGCGCGTCCGATTTTGGCCGCTTCCTCCTCGCTGCCGACCGTCACCAGAATGATTGAGACTTCGTCCATGGGGGCTTACCTCCGAGAAGATTTGAGATGACAAACGAACCAAAACCCGAAGCAATCCTTTCAAGCTTCCCCGTCCAGGTCTTCAAACGGCTCATCGAGGATATCTCGATAGAAGCGTGGGGGGAGATTTTAAAGGAAAATCCCGGTGTAAGAAAAGAAGTTTTGGGAGGGTTTTCCTTCAGGCCGAAAAAACTCGACCGAATCCTGTCCCAGCCGGTAACGATGGTTCGGCTCCAGCGGCGTCTCCGGGCCGACATTGCTTTTCTCGACAGGGTCCTCGACGCATGGAGCGATGAATCCCCGGCGCTCGCTTACCTGTCGATGCTCGATATCGATTTTGTGGCGTCGCGATGGCGGCAGATTCGGGACTTGCTCGGCCCCGAGCGGTTCTGCCTCGCGCTTTTTCTCCTGGACGCCTTCCGGCACGGGGATTTTGTCAAAATTCTGGGCGAGAAGGATTTCTGGTCGCCCGCGCCGGACAAACGCATGTATGAACTCCTGGTTCTGCCCTTGACCGTCTGGTCTCGCTTTGTCGAGGAGAACCCGGAAGCCGCCGAGAAGCTCCATGAAGAGGTCGGCCACGATCCTTCACCCGACTTCGGTTTCGGTACACATCATCTCGAAGAAGAGGAAGACGGACCTCGACGCGAGCCCGAGCCCGAATCGAGCGAGCCGTTCAAAAAGGTCGAAAAGAAACTCCAGAAAGCACAGGACGAGCTAACCCGGGCGACCGAACAGCTCGCCCACGCAAAAGCGGAAAACGAGGACCTCCGCAAAAAGCTCAAGGAATGCGAAATCGATTTTGATCGAAAGTTGCGCGAATCCGCCGCGCAACAGCGGGCGGAATGGTTTGCCCGCTACCGGGGCCTTGAAACGGAAACGGCATCCGGGGAGGCTGCGCGCCTGGAGTCGCTGCTGCAGCGGACCAGGCGTGCCCTGGAGCTTCAGGGGCGGGCGGACGAGGAGTACGGGCTGATATCCGACATACGCGCGAGGTTGCTCGAAGTCGACCAGTCCCTGGCAAGGATCGAATCGGTCTACGCCAATTCGCTGGTGGTCCACAAAGAGGTCGAGAAGGTAAAGGAAGCCCTGCTCGATGAAAAGAAACGCCTCCTGCGGCTTCCCGGAATCGCCAGGCTCACCGGCGGCGCGCGCAAGGGCGGTGACGCCGACATCCTGGGCCGGATCAACCTCATGGACCCCGTCCCGGCCAACCTGCCGAAACTCAACAGGCTGCGGAGCACGCTCGAACTACTCGCCGATGCCGGCCTCGTCTCGGACGCGGCCGCGCTCGAAGAGGCGCTCGCCCACAAGACCAGGCAGATCCAGGAGCGGATCTACCATCGGTTCGAACCGGGAGCGGAAGCGCAGGGCAGGCAAAAATCGTTTCGAGACTTCGATGATTTTGTGGGCTCCGGCGAAAGCAGGCGCTACGAGCTTTATGTCGACGGATACAACGTGCTGCTCAGCGTGCACGAAAGCGAGGAGGCGGTGCGGCAAAAGTTCACCGAACTGCGTGAGCATTTCGTCGAAATGGTGCTCAAGCGGAGCCCGCGATTTGCCAGGGTGTTTCTCGTCTTCGACGGGGTCGAGAATTCCAGGGACGTTCGGGGGAACACCGAAATCATCTACACGGACAAGAGGCGCAAAGTGGCCGACGCGGTTATAATCGAGAAGGTCCTGGCCAAAAAGGACAAAAAGATTCTACTCGTTACGGCCGACGAAGAAATCATCGCCGCAACGCGCGATCGCATTTTCGCGCTCATCGACCCGGCGGATTTCTACATGTTTGTTTTTGAGTGAGCAGTGAAGAGTGAAGAGTGAACGGTGAACAGTGAAAAACTACCGAAGGTTGGGATTTAATGGCTGAGAAGTCCTTGAAGAAAGCGGTCGTGCTCCTGTCCGGGGGAGTGGATTCGACGACGTGCCTTGCAATCGCGGTTGGCGAGGGGTTTGCGGCGCACGCCCTTAGCTTCAACTACCAGCAGCGGCACAGGACCGAACTGGATGCGGCGAGAAGGGTCGCCAAAGCGCTCGGGGCGCGGGAGCACCTCGTGCTCGACGTGCCTCTGGGCGTTATCGGCGGCTCGGCGCTCACCTCCGGGATCGATGTCCCCAAAGACGTTCCGCCCGAGGAGATGCGAAGCCGCATTCCGGTAACCTACGTCCCGGCGAGGAACACAATTTTTCTCTCGTTCGCCCTTGCCTGGGCGGAAGTGCTTTCCGCCGCCGATATCTTCATCGGCGTGAACGCGCTCGACTACTCCGGCTATCCCGACTGCCGGCCCGAGTACATCGAAGCGTTTGAAAAAATGGCCAACCTTGCGCTAAAAGAGTCCGTCGAGGGCAGGCTGCGCATCCGCATCCACACGCCGCTCATCCGGATGACAAAGGCCGGCATCATCAGGCGGGGGATCGAACTGGGGGTGGATTTCGCGGCGACCCATTCGTGCTACGATCCCGACCTCCGGGGCCGCGCATGCGGGCGATGCGACAGTTGTATCCTGCGCCGGAAAGGTTTTGTCGAGGCGGGCGTGCCCGACCCGACCCACTACGCCCCGATCTGACATGGAAAAGATGGAAAAATGACCTTTCATACCGACCTTACACAACTAGGAAAGAAGGCGAAAATCCCGAAAACTCCGGACAAGGCGGTCCTCGAAACCTTCTCGAACCCGCATCCGAGGCTTGATTACGTGGTGCGCCTTACCGCCCCGGAATTCACCACCCTCTGCCCGATAACCGGGCAACCGGATTTCGCGAAAATTGTCGTGGACTACGTGCCGGGCGAACGGCTCGTCGAGAGCAAATCGTTCAAGCTCTTCCTGGGAAGCTTTCGCAACCTCGGCACCTTTCACGAGGAGTGCACCGTCTACATCCACAACCGTCTCAAGGAGGCGATGGAGCCCAAGTTCATCCGGGTAACCGGCCTGTGGAACGCCCGCGGCGGAATCGCGATAGACGTAGTCATCGAGACGGGGTCCCTGCCCTCGGGGTGCGCCATCCTCCCCCTCGCCAGGACGGCCTACGGCGGCGGGCGGGAATGATTCCGTGATATGAAGCTTTCCTTCAGCACCAACGCGTTTGTCAGGTTCACGGTTACGGAGGCGATTGCGATGATCGCCGGGGCCGGCTATTCCGGCGTGGAACTGCTCGCCGACGCGCCCCACCTCTTTGCCTTTTCCACCACGGATGCGGACCTCGAAGGCGTCGCCGAGGCGCTTGATCGGCATAACATCCGCGCGGCAAACATCAACGCGAACACGGCGGTCGGCTACTACGGCCGGAGTTTCTGGGAACCGCTCTTCGAACCCTCGCTTGCCAACCCGGACGCCGACGCCCGCAAATGGCGAATCGAATACACGAAAAAATGCATCGGCATGGCCTCCTTCCTCTCCTGCCCCAGCGTGAGCGTCACCTCGGGCAGGACGGTCCCGGGAGTGAGTCCCGATAGGTCGCTGGAATATCTCAAGGAATCGCTCGGGGAGGTCCTGGGCTATGCGGCGGCAAGGGGCGTGCGGATCGGCATGGAATACGAACCGGGACTCCTGATCGAGCGGTTCGGGGAACTCGAAGCCCTGATCGATGCGCTCGGGGCCGAAAATTTCGGCGCCAACCTCGACCTCGGCCACAGCCACGTGCTTGGCGAAGACCCGCTCAATGTGATAGAAGGTCTGTCCTCGAAGGTTTTTCACGCGCACCTGGAAGATATTCGCGCGGGCAAGCATTATCATCTCGTGCCGGGAGATGGCGACATGGATTTTGCCGCGATTTGGCGCGCATTCGAGACCATCTCCTATGCCGGGTTTATCACGGTCGAACTCTACACCTATCCCGACGCCCCCGAACAGGCGGCGAAAAGGGCGTTCGCATATCTCGATAATTTGCAGTCACACAGGATGTGAATCCGATGAAATTCGCTTTCAGCTCCAATGCGTTCACGCACCACACTCTTCGGGATACCATCGAGGTCCTTGCCGCGATCGGCTACGAGGGGATCGAGATCATGGCGGATGTTCCTCATGCCTTCCCCGCGCACCTCACGGAGCGGGAGATCGAGGAGACGAGGACCCTGCTTTCGGAACACGGCCTCGCGGTATCGAACGTGAACGCTTTCATGCACAACGCCGACGGCGACACCTATCACCCTTCGTGGATCGAAAACGATCCGGCCGAGCGGGCCAGGAGAATCGACTACACGATCAGGTGCATAGACCTGGCGCACAAACTCGGGGCGCCCCATATTTCGACCGAACCCGGAGGGCCGCTCGAAGGGATTTCCCGCAAACAGGGGATGCTCCGGTTCCGTGAAGGGCTGAAGGCAATCGAGGACCGGGCGGGCGAAAAAGGGGTCCGGGTCCTCATCGAACCCGAGCCGGGGCTGCTCATCGAGAATAGTTCGCAATTTCTCGAAATTTACGCCGATCTCGACCCGAGGGTTTTCGGGTTGAACTTCGATATCGGCCATTTTTTCTGTGTCGGTGAAGACCCGCGCGACCTGGTGCGGGAACTGAAGGACTGCGCGTCTCATTTTCATCTCGAAGATATCGCCCCGTCACGAAAGCACCACCACCTCCAGCTCGGCGACGGGGCCGTGGACATACCGGGCGTGCTTGCGGCAATCGAGCGGACGGGGTTTGCGGGTTTTGTAACGGTCGAGCTGTACACGTACCACGAAACGGCGAAGGACGCGGCGCGAAAGGCTTTTGATTATTTGCTGAACTGGCGGAAGGCATCGAGGCCGATCTGAAATCATAGAATAAGAATCAGGAGGGAAAAGAATGGCTGACGAAAAAAAGGAACCCTGGCTCAACTACCTGGCCCTGGCCACGGTAATTCTCGCGGTATGCGCGACGCTTTCCACCTTCAAGGGCGGCTCCTACTCGACCCGCTCGGTGCTTAGCCAGTCACAGGCGGCGAACCAGTGGGCATATTACCAGTCCAAGAGCATCAAAGGCTATCTCTACGAAATCCAGAAAGAGGCCCTGGAGACCGACCTTCAGCAAACGGGCGCATCACTATCCCCCGAGGTCCTCCAGGAGATGAAATCGAAGCTGGATTCCTATACAAAGCGGATCGCGCGCTACGATGCCGAGAAGGCGGAGATCATGAAGGACGCCAAGAAATTCGAGGAAGTCCGCGACGACGCCCAGAGGCACTCCCAGATATTCGGCATCGCGGTGATTTTCCTACAGATCGCCATCCTGCTGTCGTCCATTGCCGCGTTGCTCAAGAAGAAAATAATCTGGTTCCTGGGGCTGGCTGTGGGGACTGCGGGCGTGGTCTATTTCGCCAATGGGTTCTTTCTCTTTTTCGATTAGGGGGACAAACATGGGGCTTTTGCCCAAATGTAAAAACTGCGACAGGTGTGGCCAAAACAGGGCGGAGGTCTCCCCCCCCTTGGCGGGAGGGGCTGGGGGAGGGGGTCGTAAGTACTTGAAAATTCAACACCCTCCCCTAACCCCTCCCATCGAAGGGAGGGGGACTCACGTCCCGATCAATAGTCGCGCAGCTTGAATATTTCTTTCGGCAACAGCCCGTCCGGCGTGGGAATGCATACCCGCACGGACGGATCACGAATGAGGTTGCCGGTCAGGTCCGCATTCCCACGCCGGAGCATGGGAACGAGGGAGTAACCGCGGATGCCGGCCGGTTCGTCTTTCATAAAAACCCACGCCCCAATCCGGCCGGCCTGTTCACTCTTCACTGCTCACTGTTCACCCTTCACTGCTCACTTAACCTTCTTAAACGCCATCTCCTTGGTCCCCGGAAGGGTGACGCGGAGCACGTCCTTTTCGATCTTTCCGACGATGACTCCTCCGGCCCTGGTGTTGACCCTGAGTTCTCCGCCTTTCGTGTACCAGGAAAACGAGATTTCCTCATCGCCCACCTTCCAGAGGCCCACTCCGTTATCCTTGAGTTCCAGGGTGGCTTCGGTGTTTTTGGGGGTGTCTTTTGCGTCGGCTGTATAGCTGCCCACGTATTGCTCCCGCGACCCGCACGAGAGCGTTAAAAACAGGATGAGGCACAGCGGGAGAAGCCGCATGCCGCGCCGGGATTTTGATTCTATCCGCATCGAAATTGACCTGTCTCGTTAAGTTTCGGAGGAAGCCGTCCGCTTCTTCGCGCCGTGAAACAGCCCCCACCTTCCGAAGAGCATCGGTTTGTCGTAAAGATATATCTGGGCGCAAAACACCAGCATGAGGGCGTTTTCGGAGACCTTTTTCCAGCCGATGGGCTCGCCCACCGTGTCGTAGCACCCGCAGGTGATGGGCGCCCCCCAGTACATGTTGATGAGGATCATGACGTCGAAGACGATCAGCAGCAGCCCGATCAGGATTACCGAAGCCCGTGACCTGAACCCGATGATGAGAAACAAGCCGGCCACAAACTCGATCCAGGGCAGTATAACGGCCCCCAGGCTGAGCGCGGCGTACGGTATGATCCGGTAGTTCGCAATCGCCTCGGCGAACTGGGCGGGATACGGTATCTTGCTCACGCTGGCGTAGACGAAGAAGTATCCGACATATATCCTGAGAACGAGGGCCAGGTACTCGCTCGTAACCAGCCGTTTGAGAAGGGACCCGATCATTTGGTCTCACTCCCCTCCACCGGGTAGCCCATCGTCTCCCAGGCGGACAGCCCTCCGGATATGACTTTAACGTCGGTATATCCGAGCAGCAAAAATTTGCTCGCGATTTCATAATCATACGGCTTGCTTATCGTGCTGCCGTACACCAGGATCTCCCTTTCCTTGTTTTCCTCGGAAAAATTCATCAGGTACACTATGTCGAAAAGGGCCATGGGCATGTTGACGGCCCCCTTGATGTGGCGCTTCTGGTAGAAATTGGCCGGCATCGCATCCACGACGAGCGACTTTCCCCGCCGGTATTCCTCCATTGCCGCCGCGGCGCTGATTGCCGGGATCGAGTCTTTGTCCGAGACGGTGGGAATCAGGGGTATCCCATTGGGGTTCGAGTGGTTGAAAGAGAGGGCGAGGAGGACGCTTACCCCGATTATCAGGAGAAAATCATACCAGGACAGCCGCGAGGCCTGGAGGACCACGTCGACCTCTTCGTCGATCAATTCCTGGTCCCTGAGAAGCCAGTTCCGCATGTCCTTCATGAATTTCTTGGACAGTTCGGGAAACTCGCCGAGCAACCGGTCGAAATCCTCTTTCAAAAGGACCATCAGGCGGGTTTCACCCAAGGCCTGCGCGTTGGCCGACCGGGTCTCGCCCGTCAGGAGCGCCACTTCACCGAAGCTCTCGCCCGGCCCCAACACGGCCAGTTCTCTCTCGATCCCCTTTTCGTGCTTGACGAAAACCCTGATATTCCCCGAACCGACGATATAAAACCCGTCGGCGGGGTCGCCCTCCTTAAAGATGATGCTGCCGGGCGGCGCAACCCGGACCACGACCGCGCGGGCAATCTCATCGATTTTGGCCGCCGGCAGGTCCCGGAATAGCGGACTCTTCAGCAGGTCTTCCCTGTTTTCCTCGTGGGCCGCCGTCATCGTCTACTGCTTCTTGTGCAGAGCCCGGAGCTCTTTGAGGAAGCCGTCGAAATCCTTGATGACGCCGACATGGCTGGCAAGCACCTTTCCGTCCTTAGCCGAAACGATCATGGTGGTGGGCGTCGCCACTCCGTCCATCGAGGCCGAGATGGCGAAGTTTTCGTCGAGAAAAATCGGAAAGGGCACCTTAAAATTCTTCTTGTATGCGTCGAGCTGCGGTTTTTCGGTGCCGACGGCTATTCCGATGAGCTTTACGTCCGCCAGGCCCGCGTCTTCCCGCATCATCTTGTAGAGCCTGTTCACCACCGGGGCGTTGACATGGCACTGCGGACAAAGCGCGCTCAGGAACTCGATGACGACAAGCTTCGCCTTGATGTCCGAAACGCTAAAGGGCCCCATCGCCTTGAGGCCGAGGTATTTTTGCACCTGAGCGGATTCGGGCGCCGGGAGGGCAAACTTCGCGGGCGGCAAATCTTCGGTCGGCTGGACGCCATATGCCGCGTGGCATTGCAAAACAAGCAACAGGCAAATGACTGCTTGGAAACAGGCGAGGCCATTCTTCTTCATTTCTGTCTCTCCGATGGCAGTGGTTGAATTTGGCGAAGCGACATCCCTCAGTTTGCGCTACCTGGATTGCGGGTGCGGCAAGTTTCACAGAATAGGAGATGCTTCCGGTATCGTCAATCAGAAGATTCCCGGAGGAGCGCTTTTATGGGCAGCGGGGCCTCGATAGGGCGCCCGGGCGGCCCGCTCGATTGACACCGCGAATATCGGGAAATAGCTTAATACAAATAGGATGATATATCCAACCGAGGAGAACGCCATGGCTGAACGAAAATCCTGCAAATTTGCCGGTTTTGAATATGCCCACGATTCAAGGATGTGCAAGACGAGAAAATGCATGAAGTGCAACGACGGCGTGTGGGAGGAAACGTCCGGGACCTGCCCCTGCTGATGCCCGGCTTTTCGGCTCGACCTGGCGGGGATCAACCCCGCCACTACGTCAAATGAGGGCATCAGCTCGACCTGGCGGGGATCAGCGCCCCGCCACCACGTCAAATGAGAGCATCAGGCCCCCCCGCGAATTCGTGGGGGCGGGGGTGGCGGGCCGTCGCCCAAATGCAAGAGTTGCGACAGGTGTGGCCAAAACAGGGTAGCGGTCTCCCCTCCCCGGTGTGGGAGGGGCAGGGGGAGGGGGTTGTAAGTGCTTGAAATCTCCGGCAGCCTCCCCGTTCCCCTCTCGTCGAAGGGGGGCATCGTCCCGCTAATCGTTGGGTCGTTCAAATCCTTCTCCGGGCGGCGGCCCGGATATCCTGTCCCTTTCCCCGATACCTGACGCCCCGCTCTTTATCCATCCCGCCCGATAATTATCATTGTTATAAGAAACGGATATACAATGTAAAATTGACCTTTCGAGCCGTCGCGGCCGCGAAGTGCCGGCGTTAAGCGCGGCATCCGGCCCGGGACAGGCAAGTGGAGGAAAATAATGGACAAGATTCTTGTAACAGGCGCGACCGGACAGGTGGGGGGCGCGATGATCGAGGCCCTCGTCGCACGGGGGATCCCCGTCAGGGCGGCAACGAGAAAGACAACCAGGATCAGGTGGACCGACATGGTCCAGCCGGTCGTTTTCGACTACGGGGACCCCGGGCTGCACAAGGCCGCGCTGAGCGGGGTATCCGGCCTTTTTCTCGTCGCCCCGCTCCTGGACGCTCACGCCCCCGCGAAGCTCAACCCGTTCATCGACGAAGCCGGGCGGATGGGGGTCCGGCATATAGTATTCATCTCCGCCCTGGTGGCGGATGGAAACGACAAGATCCCCCTCGCGAAGATCGAGGCTCACCTGAAGGGCTCGGGTTTGGGCTACACGATCCTTCGCCCCAACTTCTTCATGGAAAACTTTACGACGGGGTTCCTCGCGGCCATGATCGCGCACGGCGCGATCCACCTGGCCGCGGGCAAAGGCAAGACCAGTTTCATCTCGGTAAGGGACATCGCCGAGGTGGCCGCGACCGCGTTCCAGCAAAATCTCCCCGGGACCGAATACAACCTCACGGGCCCGGAAGCCCTGAGCTACACGCAGGCGGCGAGGACTATCTCGGGGGTTTGCGACAGGAATATCATTTACTACGACACGCCTGAAGAGGCCATGCTCAGGGGAGCGCGGGACCTGGGGATGCCGGCGGGCGCGCTCAGCTACCTTGCGCTGCTCTACGCCGCCGTGCGCGAAGGCCGTGCGTCCCCCATAACGGACAACGTGCGGCAGGTGACGGGAAAAGACCCCATCTCGTTTGCCGAATTCGCGCGCAGGAACGCTGCGTACTGGAAAATCAGCAAGGCGGCATGACACGCAAGCGCGCAAGCGGCGAGATGACCCAAGCCGGCCGTCTCGCCGTCCGCGTCAATCCGTGTTGGAGGCGCATCACAGGCGGGCGGAGGGCGCGCGGTTGGTCCCAGCCCGTATATTATGAAATGCTCATAAGGAACGACCGCAGATTATTCCTGCCCCCCTGCAATCCGAGCTTTTTTCTTACATTTGCCCTGTGGCACGCAACAGTCTTATCCGAAATGCACAGGATTTCCGCTATCTCCACTGTCGGCCTTCCATCTTTTATGAAAGCGGCAACCCGCATCTCGGTGGGAGTCAGCGCGGCATGCCGCATCGCAAGGGTCCTGCTGAACGACGACGTAATCTCATTTAAATGAGACTCGATTATTTCCACCAGCGTGGCATGGGCGCGGCTCAGATTGCCGCCCTTAAGCCTCTCGATATAGGGTGCGACGAGGTTCCTGACATTTATGAGTATCGACTCGCCGAACTCCTTCCTGTCATCCTCTCTTTGCTTCAGCAAAACGCGCAACGCGGTGTTGATCTCTTCCAGGTGCGTCGACTTTTCCGCCAGCTCCCTTGTCCTTTGCAGCACCTTCATTTCCAGTTCTTCGTAAGCCCTTCGAAGCTCCTCCTCCATCAGCTTACGTTCGGTGATGTCGCGGGCTATCGAGGAAGCGCCGATGATCTTTCCCGATGCATCCTGAATCGGAGAAACGGTGAGCGAAATGTGGATTTGCCGGCCGTCTTTTGTCTGGCGAACGGCCTCGTAATGGTCAATAATTTCGTCCCTCCTGATCCTGTCGAGAATTGCGGGAACTTCATCGGGGCGATCTTCCGGGACCAAAATCGATATGTTGCGCCCAATCGCCTCCTCGACGGTATATCCGTAAATTCTTTCCGCACCCCGATTCCAGGTCAAAATTTGCCCATCCAGCGACTTGCCGATTATGGCATCGTCGGACGATTCGACAATCGCCGCCAGCGTGGAATTGGCTTCCTGGATCAGTTTGCGGCTTGTGATATCCCTGTAACACAGGGACAACCCCTCCAAAGAGGGGTATGCATGCCATTCGAACCACGCGTTCAGAGGCTCGGGATAAAACTCCTCCAGGTGGACGGGTATGCCGGTATTGGCGGCGCGGCGCGCCTCGGCGTAAAGTCTGGTTTCCGCGGCATTGGGGAAGAGGTCCCAGATGACTCGTCCCGTGAGATCTTCCGTTTTTCTGCCGAATGCTTCCGCCCCGGTCTGGTTGAGGTAGGTGAAACGCCACTCCCGGTCAAGGAAAGAGAACCCGTCGGTTATGCTCTCGAGAGTTTGCGAGAGCGATGCGTAGGCTGGACTGGGCCGCTTTTTGGCCCGCTTGCGACCGCTGATGTCCCGCACAATGATAAGGGCTTTCCTGCCGCCGGCGAGGACAACGGAGCTGACCTCCGCGGGGAATTTCGCGCGGTTCCCGCGAACGCGGCTCAACTCGCATTCGATCTTGCCCGAGCAGGCGCGTTGCTTCGGCCCTCCGGCATCGACCGGGCCGGCCGGATAGATCGACTCCTTGCGCCCCGCCCGGACGAATTCCTCCTCGGTCATCCCGAACATTGCGCACGCGGCCGGATTGGCGGCCGTGACCGTCCCGTCGGCGGTCGTAAGCAAAATGGCGTCGAGGCTGTTTTCGAAAAGGCGGCGAAAGTCGGCCTCGTCCGCCGGGGGGCCGGATTTGGCGACATACCGCCGCGCATTGCCCGCGTCGCCGCCGGTTGAATTATTCGAGGGCGCGGTTGCGGAGAGGCTCCGCCGCGGTTCCCTCAACTCGCCGATCGGTCGTTCCCTTGTTTTTTCCTCGTCCGTCATCCCGGTCCTCCGGAAAACCATCCAAATTATCGCCGACAGCCCCTGAGAGTCGTGATCGGGGGAGTGGCGATCTCGGGCGGGACCACTCGCCCCGGAAATCTCCCGCAACTCATCGCCGGCGGCCAACATCTACTTTTTCTACATATTACCTATACAATAAATCGGGTTTGTGGGGCAGGGTTTTTTCGCTAATATGCCCCAAAAGTTGCCCGCCGCCTGGCTTTTCGAGGGTTGAAGCAGAATCGGGGAGCAGTGTGTCGGGAGAAACCAGTGTTGGGGCGCCTTCGGTCCCCCGGCGTGTTTCCTGACCGTCGGCAATGAGAAACGGAATCTGATTCGACAACGGGAGAATGACTATGCAACTGATCCTGAATTCCATGTTGGGCTACTGGATGTTTCTTTTGGCGCTCTCGCTCGGCGCCGCCTCATTGATCTATTTCTTCTTCCTTCAGGGCACCATGTATTAAGGAGAACAAACCGGGAAATCCCCGCAAATCTCATTCCGTGGGGTTTCTTGCCGCGGCCCCGTGAGTGCGCCGCGGCGCAATGGAATTGCCGGACCTTCCTTGTTGTCGGTTTCGTGGTCGTTCTTACCGTCATGCTCACCGTGACGCCGAACCGCCACGTGCCGACAACTTCACCCGCCTCCTATCCCCATGACGACGGATATCGATATTTTGCGGCCACCCTGGCAATACCGCGCGCAGTCGCACGGCGCATGGTTGGTCCCCGCCCGGGCCACCGGCCCTCTTGTGCTTCGCACACCGGCAAGAAGCCGCCGCCGCCCGCCGCGCTCATCCACTATGATTTCGTCTCCATTGCAGGTAATATGTAATAAACTCCGTGTGCAACGTAATCCTCACTCACGCGTGGCGCCATAGGATTATCTCCGACCCATGAAGATAAGAGATCCCATCAACATGCTCCATGCGGATGAATGGCGACAGGTGCGCGTGCGGGGGAGCCATCGGCAGTTTCGTCATGCTTCAAAACCGGGTGCGATTACGGTGGCCGGCAACGAAAATATCGACATCCCACCGGGAACGTCGGCAAGCATCTTGAAGCAGGCCGGCCTGAAATAGGTGGAGGAAGACGATGAAATATATGGTGGTCATTGAGAAAGGCGAGGCAAGCTACGGTGCTCATGTCCCCGATCTTCCCGGCTGTATCGCCGTCGGGCAGAGCCGGGAGGAAGTTCTCGGATTGGTAAGGGAAGCGATCGAGTTCCATATAGAGGGGCTCAAAGAGGCAGGCGAACCTGTTCCCATGCCCTCATCCATGAGCGAATATGTTGATGTCGATGCCGCCTGAACGGGCGACATGGACCACGGGTGACACGGGTGACGCGGACAACTCGGTTGCCCGTGCGCGAAGCGCACGAGGTGCTCGGTTGATCCCCACTTGGCCCGCCGGCCCTCTTGCGCTTGGCACACCGGCAGGGGCTGCCGGTGCCACCTGCGGTGCATTTTCTGCACGACATTCGGCCTTCCCGTCCATCTCGTGAATTCAGAGAAAGTATTCTTGCAAGGAAACATTCTTGACAACATAGCATTCTCGAATACTCATTATAAAATATGGTATTTTCTACCTTTGCCATCTTATGGAAAATGGGTTAAGAAAAATATACATAGTCCAATTGCGTCGTGGTGCTCAGTCGAACTAGTCCAATAAGAGACCATGCTACAGTGGTATTGACTCTGACGGAATTAATATACTTATGAAAAAACGCATTTTGGATCTTACTCCTGATCAATTTGAGAATTTGACATTTGACCTCATGATACTTCTTGGGCTAAAAAATGCCGTCTGGAGAACTCCAGGTCGCGACAGCGGAAGAGACATACAGGGGGACTTTTTTGTCAGTGACCTATCGGGGTTTTTTCAGAGGCAAATGTGGTACATCGAGTGCAAACGATATGACAAATCAGTTGATTGGCCAACGGTGTGGGAGAAAATCAGTTATGCTGAATCCAGTAGCTCAGATATGCTGCTATTTGTCACATCATCTTCCTTATCACCTCAGTGCGTAGATGAAGTAAATAAATGGAATGAATCTAAGAAGCATCCAGTAATACGGTTCTGGTCGGTAATAGAATTAGAGTCAAAGCTGAATATTTTTCCACAGCTACTAGTCAAATATAAGCTAGTGGACGATGTGGTGACTAAAGCAGCTGCTTCGATACTTCCACTCACAAAAATTGCTTTGAAGCTTACCAATTCTGCATATAGCTCCTCAATATTTGGAATGGACCATCTGCCATCCTTGGAGGCATCTGCAGCGATAACAGATTTAATATCTGCAAAACTTCTCGACTTGGAAGAGTCAGAATCATTTTCTTATCACCCATATCAAAGTTGCGCCGATTCTTACGGCTGGGTAGAAAATGTTGCAGTATTGGATTCATCCCGTTTTGATAAACATGCGATTCGAGCCATTCTGGCATATATTAAATATGCGACAAAATCTGTAAAACTGGTCTTGACCAAAGACGTTAAATCCGAATCGATAATGATCAGCAGCCCAAGAAATTTTTTTGAAACTGAAGCCCAAGACCTTGGTGCAATAGCATTATGGGGCAATTTCGGAATGAATATCTCGGGATCTAACGTCTTCATTAAAGGAGTTGGTGATGGAATGCCATAACATAGGCGATGTGATGTACTTGCTGTCAAATATTACACATCAAATTATAAATCCGCTCAATGGTGTAATTGGTACACTTGACAACATAATTGATGGGACAGTAACTCGTGATAAAGCGCCGCAAAAACTGCGAAGTGCCAGAGGTCAGTTGGAGTGCACAGTTTCACTCATAAGGAATCTTGCTTTCTTTGCTCAATATTCATCTGAGTATGGGAAGAAAGTTTCATCCAAAATGGATAAAACGTGCATTATCCCTCAAGTAATAATTGAAGCGGCACAGTTCTTTCAGGAGCAGGGCCATCTAGATAATATCCGGATCGAATTGGAGAACAGACAGGTGCAAAATGCAATAAAGGGCAATCCTGATTTACTGCGCCAAGTCTTCATGAATATTTTCGATAATGGTATAAAATACAGCTATCCAAATACAATAATAGAAGCTAAGAATTGGATTCAGAAAAAAACTGGCCATCTTATCATTCAAATTAGCAGTAATAGCGTACCATTTCAGTCCAAAGAAGATATTTTTGGACTCGGTATAAGAGGGAAGGGTGCTGAAGAAAGAACGTCTTCAGGATCAGGATTAGGGCTTCACATATGTAAATTAATAATTGAAAATGTTTTTGGTGGTTCTATATCTGCTGAATACCATACCGAATCGAATACTGCTGTTTTCGAAATAAGGATTCCCGATGCTTTTTTGCAGGAGAGATTAGCATGAGGGAGATGACAAATACAATACTTCTTCTTGATGATGAGCCACATTGTCTCGATTGGCTGATCGACTACTTGAAATCTAAGTCATATCTCGTTGAGGTAGTTAGAAATGTGAAAGAAGCAGCAGACCTTTTACATAAAGTTAAGTACAGAGCTGTCATTATCGATTTAAATGTCCCAGCAACAGGCGATTTCGCGGAGGTCTTGGCAAAAAAAGGAGAAATTTATCAGAGTTTTCGCGGGATCTACATTGCGGAGTTGGCCAGAAATCGAGGACACAGAAACAGACAGGTTATTGTATATTCCGTACACGAGTCTGAGGCTATTCGGGCCATTTGCAAGAAGCTGGATGTGGCCTATTTGACAAAGGGAAGGCCCAGACAATTCAAAGAAGAAATTGATGATGTTTTAAGCTTCGATCCTACTCAGAAATGATTACCTGCGGAAACTGTTCTGATAAACTGCGTAGCTAACCCTTTAAAGACTTTATTCCGGATTTTTTTCTTGGACCTCACGGGTGACACGGACAACTCGTGTCCGTGCGCGTAGCGCAAGAGACTTGCGCGAAAGCCACAATCGAATTCCAACGGGCCGTTTCAGGCGGCACCATCTTGTTTCGGCAACCTGGTCACCCGTGTGATTACGGAAAAAACGCATCCATATCTCTTCGCACCTCGTCGAGCCATTCGCTTCGTTGCACGTCCGTGCTGGTGACCACGATGCTGAACATCCGGCGGTAGAAGCCCGTTACCCCACGGGTGACGCGGGTGGCACGGATAATGTTATCCGTGCGCGTAGCGCAAGAGGCTTGCGAGAAAGCAACAAATAAATTCCAACGGGCCGTTTCAGGCGGCGCCATCTTGTCTCGGCAACCTGGTCACCCGCGTTATCGCGGAAAAAACGCATCCATATCTCTTCGCACCTCGTCCAGCCATGCGCTTCGTTGCGCCTCCGTGCTGGTGACCACGATACCGAACATCCGGCGGTAGAAGCCCGTTACCCCGCAAAGACCGAAAACGCAATTCCTCCAGATGGTTTCGAGGGGGTCTCCAAAGACGTTCCGTTCCCTTGCCGCTTCGGTGTTGGACGTATTGTAGACGATGGCCGCCCCGGCCTTGAGCAGTCCGTGTGGTATGCCCTCGCCGCCGTCCCCTTCCAGAAACTCGTAGGCGACGCCCGGGCGAATCACCCTGTCCACCCAGCCTTTCAATATGGCCGGAGGCTGGCCCCACCAGTTCGGGTGCACGACAACTATCCCGTCCACCTCGGCAATTTCCTCGCAGTGCCTGGCGATCGGCCCCGGCAGAGGGGCATCATCCGGGATCTCCCCGCCGGAAAGAATGGGGTCGAACCGCTCCCTGTAGAGATCGTGAAAGAAGACCTCGTGTCTATTGTTTTCGAGCCGCTCGACCGCCGTTCGCGCAATGGCGTGGTTGAAACTCCCGTCATTGGGATGGGCGAGTATGACTGATATTTTCATGGCGATAGTTACCGGGTTATTGCCAGATATCGTCTTTTTTCTTCAACTCGATGTAGCCGACCCTTCCGTGCTCGTTGATAAAGGAGCTGAGCAGCCAGCTCACGAGGCTTATTATGAGCGAGCCGAACACGGCCGACCAGAACCCGTAGACATGGAAGCCGGGCACCACCCCCGAGGCCATCTTGAGGAGCAGGGCGTTGATCACAAAGGTGAAAAGGCCGAAGGTGACGATATTTATCGGCAGCGTGATGATAAGCAGGAACGGGCGGAAGAGGGCATTCAGGATGCCGAGGACCGCCGCGGCAAAAAATGCGGAGAAAAACCCCTCCACGTATATCCCGCCGACCAGGTAGGGCGTAAGCATAATGGCGACCGTGAGCAGCAGCCATCTTACCAAGAGTCCGTTCAATTTCTATCCTCCCGTGTGGTAGTCGTTACTTCGGCGATGCGAATAGTCCCGTTGCGAGCGGGACGCCGTGACGATGCGGCGGGGTGATGCCGGGGTGATACCGGGCGCCGCCGCGACAGGCCCCTTCGAGGGGCCGACATTTTCAAGCCTCCCGCTCTACCGGAAGAACTTTGCCGCGGGGGATTATTCCTTCCGCTCCGCAAAGCGCGCCAGGGTAAAAAGAAAATCCGCCAGGCGGTTTAAATACGAGTGGGCCTCGGGGCTGTCCAGTTCTCCGGCTTCCTTGAGGGCCATGGTGCGGCGCTCGGCCCGGCGGATGATGGTGCGGGCGAGGTCAATCGCGGCGCTCGCGGCGTTCCCGCCGGGGAGGATGAATTGTCGCGGCAGGGGCACTTCTTTCTGGAGTTGCTCGATCCAGGATTCGAGCCTTTGGGTGCGTTCGGTCCCGATATGATATTTGCCGGCGGATGCGGGGTCCGAGTCGACCGAGAGCTGCGCGCCCAGGACCAGCAGATCCTCCTGGACGGTCTCGATCATTTTCCGTGTAGCCTCGCTTTCGGAAAACACCTTCGCAAGGCCGAGGGCCGAGCTGGCTTCATCGAGCGTGCCGTAGGCCTCGGGGCGAAGGCTCGCCTTCGACACCCGCTTGCCGGTAAGAAGGCTGGTCGTTCCCTGGTCCCCTTTTTTCGAAAATACAAAAACGTCGTCCATCGAATCTCCTCTTGAATTTCAGCCCGTGCGCCCCGATTTGGTTCTGCAAGGTAGTCCTCGCGTGTGGTGGCATCTATTCACCGCGGAGACGCGGAGGCTGTTGCCCAAATCCTCATGACCGAAATGGTGGTTGCACATAACCGCAAAAGACAACCGGAATAAATCCGTGGGAGCGGCTTGCAGCCGCGATGGGCGTGCCAACGCGACGAGATCGCGGTTAGAGTCCGGGGCCGTTGCCACTGCAACGGGCATCCGCCGCCATGGCACGTCCATCGCGGCTACAAGCCGCTCCCACCGGGGGTTGGGCTCTTTGCACTTTTCCCTTGATGGTCCGCAATCCTTTTGGGCAACAGCCCCTGTGTCTTCGGGTCATGCGGCAAACGCTTATATCATTTGGTATCCGTCGACGCGTTCAGGAAATACTTGAACCTCTGCTGCTTTCCTATCGCGCAGTAAACTTCGTAGCTGATGGTCCCGCACAGCTTGGCGATCTCGTCGGCCGTGATGCGCTCGTTCCCCTGGCGGCCGAGAAGGACGACTTCGTCGTCCTCGCGGGCCTCGGGGATGTGGGTGACGTCCAGGGTGATGATGTTCATCGAGACCCGCCCCGCCACGGGAGCGCGCTTCCCGCGCACGAGGACCAGCCCGCGGTTCGAGAGCAGCCGGAAGTAGCCGTCGTCGTAGCCCACGGGAACGGTTGCGATGCGGCTCGGGCGCTCGGTGACAAAGGTCCTCCCGTAGCCGATCGGCTGCCCGGCGGGGACCTCTTTTAACTGTATGATCCTGGACTTGAACGTCATCACCGGCTCGAGATCGACCCCGGCCGAAGGCTCGCCCGAGGGCGGGGACCCGTAGAGCATGATCCCGGGGCGAACGAGGTGAAAATGCGCGTGGGGAAGGTCGATCACGCCGGCGGAATTGGACATGTGGAGGTAGGGGAACGTCAAGCCCTTCCCGGCGGCCGCCCCCATGGCGTCGCCGAACTGCTTTATCTGGAATTCGCAGTAAGTCTTGTCCGGCTCGTCCGCTTCGGCAAAGTGCGAAAGAAGCCCCTCCAAAACGATGCCGGGAAGGGATTTCAGCTTTTCGGCAAAATCGCCCAGGTCCTTGCAGGGAACGCCGAGCCTTCCCATGCCGGTATCGATTTTTACGTGCACCCGCGCGGGCATATTCAACCGGACGGCCGCATCGCTCATCATCCGCGCCTGGTCGAGGCGAAAAATTGCCGGACGGATTCCCAGGCGAATCGCCTCCGCGATGTCCGGGGCTTCCAGGCCGAGAAGCACCAGGACCGGCAGCCCTATGCCGTGCCGGCGCAGTTCCAGGGCCTCCCAGAATTTCCCCACCGCGAGAAACCCCGCGCCGCATTTTTCCAGTTCCCGCGCGACCGGGACCATCCCGTGCCCGTAGGCGTCCGATTTTACGACGCCCAGCACTTTTGATCCGGCCGCGACCCGGTCCCGCGCCTGGAAAAAGTTGTGGCGCAGGGCCGCGAGGTCGATTTCCACCCAGTTTAGCGGCATCGAGAACCTCCGCGTTTACGACGTTTGATTTCAAGCAATTTTATCACCGCGGAGACGCAGAGTACGCAGAGAAATACAAAAAAATGCGGTCCTGATTTGAGCGATTATTTTGGCGATCGAGTCGGATCGTCATTCCGGTGAAAACCGGAATCCAGTCCCACGGGCGCTCGCTGGATACCGGCTTTCGCCGGTATGACGCCTCTCGGGGGAGTGAATTGCTCAAACCGTCGGGGATATAAATGAATTTGTCCTTAACCTGCGCGCCCTCCGCGCCCTCTGCGTCTCCGCGGTGAATGCTTAACGCGCGGGAAAGAAATTAACCGGCTGGTGCAATTCCTGCTTACCTTGTGCGCCCAAAACGTTATACTTGTTGGAAACCGAGCCCGGTACCCCCCTTTGCATTCGTCCCGGAAATATGTTAGGCGATTCGGGTTGCAATGAAAAGAAAAACCTCGTGAGGATTAATAATGCTGCAGGGTTATCTTATTACCGTAATCGGCCTGATATGTTTTATCGAGGGCATCCCCTACCTCGCCACCCCCGATCACGTCAAGAAGTGGATGCAGTGGCTGATCTCCGCCAAGACCCGCCATCTTCGCATACTGGGAGGCGCTCTCATGGTGGCCGGCCTGATCCTCGTCTATGTGGGACGCAGGAATGGCGGATGATCTCGACCTCAGCTTCAGGCTCGAGGACTACGATTTCGAACTTCCCCCGGAACTGATAGCCCAGGCCCCGGCGCCCCGAAGAGAGCTGTCTCGCCTCCTCGTTTTAAACCGTCGTCGAAACACGATCGAGCATTCCCGCTTTGACAGTATTATAGACTATTTCGACCCCGGCGACCTGCTGGTCGTAAACGACACGCGCGTGGTCCGGGCCCGCCTCCAGGGCCGAAAAGACAGCGGCGGGAAAGCCGAAATCCTGGTCCTCGATCCTTACAAGCCGCCGGAATCCGGGGCCGAGGAAGGCTACCTCTGCCTGGTCAGGGCCTCGAAGGGCGTCAAGCCCGGCCGGACAGTCTACCTGGAGGACGGGACTCGCGCCGAGATACTCGCGCCGGGCCCCGACGGCACGGCCAGGGTCCGCTTTCACGGCGGCAATCTCCTGGATATCCTCGACCGCATCGGCGAGGTGCCTCTTCCGCCCTACATCGCTCGCCTGCCCGGATGCTCTCCGGTTGACGATTTTTCTTGCTATCAAACGGAATATGCACGAAAACCTGGCGCGGTTGCGGCGCCGACCGCCGGGCTGCATTTTTCAGCCGATCTTCTCGAAGGCCTGAAGGCCGCCGGGGTCGAAACCGCCGCCGTTACCCTGCACGTCGGCTACGGGACGTTCGCCCCGATACGCTGCGAGGACATCCGCGAGCACCGGATGCATTCCGAGTATTTCGAGGTGAGCGCCGAGACGGCCGAGGCGGTGGCGGGGGCGAAGAAGGACGGCAGGCGGGTGGTTGCGGTCGGCACGACGGTTGTGCGCACCCTCGAATGGGTTGCTGCCGGGGCGGGCGGGATGGCCCCCCTTTCCGGTCCGTGCGACCACTATATCTATCCCGGCTACCGCTTTGAAGTGGTTGACCGGATGATAACCAATTTTCACCTCCCCGGGTCGAGCCTGATCCTGCTCGTCTCGGCTTTCGCCGGACGAAACAAGATACTGGCCGCCTACGCGGAGGCCGTCCGCGAGAAATACCGCTTCTTCAGCTACGGCGATGCGATGCTGATTGTTTAGGGTTGCGAAAAGCGACATGAAATTCGAAATCCTCACAAAAGACCCATCATCCAATGCGCGCACCGGGCGGTTCGAGACCGCGCACGGCCCGGTGGAGACCCCGATCTTCATGCCCGTGGGGACGGCGGGAACGGTAAAGAGCCTCTCGCCCGACGAACTGGAAACGCTGAACGCCCGGATCATCCTCGGAAATACCTATCACCTTTACCTGCGCCCCGGCGACGAGAGGATCGCGCGCCTCGGAGGGCTTCACAAATTCATGGGCTGGGACCGCCCGATCCTGACCGACAGCGGCGGGTTCCAGGTCTTCAGCCTCGCCAAAATAAACAAAATCGAGGAGGACGGCGTCCGGTTTCAGTCCCACATCGACGGCTCGCGCCACTTCATCACGCCCGAGACGGCGGTGCGCATCCAGAAAAACCTCGGCTCGGACATCATGATGTGCTTCGACGAATGTACGCCCTACCCGGTGTCGCGGGAATACGCCTCGGATTCGATGGAGCGCACGGTGCGCTGGGCGGCGAGATCGAAGGAGGCCCACGCGGGCGGCGGCGGGGCGCTTTTCGGGATCGTCCAGGGAAGCGTCTTCATGGACCTGCGGGAGCGGTGCCTGGAAAAGCTTCGGGAGACGGGCTTTGACGGGTATGCCATCGGGAGCCTCTCGGTGGGCGAGTCCAAGGATGAGATGCTCTCGGTCATGCGCCGGCTCGCGCCGCTTCTTCCCGCAACGCGTCCCCGCTACGTCATGGGGGTGGGAAGCCCCGAGGACCTGGTGGAAGGGGTGCGCGCGGGCGTTGACATGTTCGACTGCGTGATGCCGACCCGAAATGCGCGAAACGGCATGCTTTTTACATCCAACGGCCCGGTGCGGATAAAAAACAGCGTCCATGCCGAAGACGACGCCCCCATCGATCCCGACTGCTCCTGCTACACGTGCCGTCGCTTTTCGCGGGCCTACCTGCGCCACCTCTTCATTTCCCGCGAACTTCTTTCCTACCGGCTCAACACGATCCACAACCTCCATTTCTACCTCGACCTCATGGCCCAAATGCGCTCGGCAATCGCATCGGGCGCCTTCGAAGTCTGGCGGAGCGCCTTCTACGCGCGCCATGCGGACACCGGCGGCGACAATGACTCGGGTCCCGAAAGCGACCCCGCATAATCTTCGCACGGCCCGAATCGAGGCAATTGGACTTGACACCGCGCGCCCTTCGATGTTAGGCTAATCAATTGTCGGGACGTGGCGCAGCCTGGTTAGCGCGCTTGCTTGGGGTGCAAGAGGACGGAGGTTCAAATCCTCTCGTCCCGACCATGGACATGAATAATATCAGTTATTTATATGGAAGGTGGTCCGTTTTTGGTGGTCCGATGGTGGTCCGGCAAGAGGGTCCGCCTTTTTCATTTCTCCAGCCATTTTCCGGAAAAGCGCGGCTTCCGTAAGTTCCTCGATATTTTCTTCAAGATGGCGGGCGAATGCTTGGTTCGTCCGGTCTCGATTTAGATGCATCGTGTCATTTCGTCCGATAATGTTCTTTAGAATCCGGTTGGTGCTGCGGCGTGTCCCGCCCTGCAACCCGTCACCCTCGAAACCCAAGGCATCACAGGCTCTTTAGCAGACCAAACATGAGATAAAAAAGATTAATTTGTTTGCATGTTTTCCCGCCGGGGCCCCGCATAACCATCGAACTATTCCTTTGCTTGCCGTTACCCAGCCCTCTTGATGGCTTTCGCCCCCTTGCCGCGCTGATCGCGCGGTTCCAAACCTGTGAAGCTGGTTGTTGTGAATGGACAAACCATGCTTATAGTGGTAAAATTAATGCTTACTGGTTTCTTGGGGTCTGAGAATGTAGGGTCTTCTCAGAGGTTAAGGCGATAGTCGGGCCGCTGTCACGATGGATTCGTGTTTAGCGGCTTTTTTATTTTGGACACTGCTCAACGAAGTGCAACAAAAGCCGTGTGACTCTCAAGTCGGTTTTATCCAAAGGGGGAGAACACATATATGGTTAAGAAACTCTTTGAGCGCATATTGACGCCATTTGAGCAGTTTCTGCAACGTACCACATCGGGGGGCATTGTCCTGATGGCCGCCACGGTATTGACCCTGATCTTTGCAAACTCAAAATGGGGTAGCTTCCTTTTTGATATTTTGGATCAGCCGATTTGGATCGGCATCGGATCACAGCAACTGAAATTCACCCCGCATCTTCTGGTCAACGATGGCCTCATGACCGTTTTCTTTCTGGTTGTGGGACTGGAACTCAAACGGGAAATCCTGGCAGGAGAACTTTCTTCAATGCGAGCCGCCGCTCTTCCGGTTTTCGCGGCTTTGGGCGGCATGGTTGTTCCCGCGCTCATATATTACAGCCTTAATCGCGAAGGACTTACGGCCCGAGGTTGGGGAATACCGATGGCCACGGACATTGCCTTTGCGGTTGGCATCCTGGTGTTGATCGCAAGGCGCATACCACGCAATTTGATTATCTTTCTCACGGCTTTGGCGATTGCCGACGACCTTGGGGCCGTATTGGTAATAGCTCTATTTTACACAAGCGACATCAGCTTGCCCGCTCTTGGTTGTGCTGCCGGGACACTCGCTTTTTTGGTATTACTCAACCTCGGCGGCACGCGTCACCCGATTCCATACTCAGTGGGCGGCCTGCTGCTCTGGCTTGCGATGTTGCAATCAGGAATTCATGCCACTATAGCCGGAGTTCTTTTGGCTTGCACCATTCCGGCACGGGCTGCTTTCACTCCCATGCAATTTGCCAAGCGTTTGGCCCAGCTACATGGGCAATTTCATGCTGAAGCCGCCAATCCAAATGCACCGGATCGCCTTCTGAGCAACCCCCGCATGTCCACTATGGCCCAGGGCGTGGAAGATGCGGCGGGCGCTGTGCAATCTCCTCTACAGCGTATGGAGCATGCCTTGAGTCCTTGGGTTACCTTTCTGATTATTCCGCTCTTCGCTATTAGTAATGTGGGTATAGATTTCGGTGAAATTCGGCTGGGAGAGAGCTTGAGACAATCGGTGACCCTGGGAGTGATATTCGGCCTTGTGGCGGGTAAGTTCCTGGGTATCAGCATCTTTAGCTGGCTAGCGGTGAAACTCCGAATCGGCAGGTTGCCGGCCGGTGTAACATGGCCGTACTTGCTGGGTGTAGCCTGGCTCGGCGGCATAGGTTTCACCATGTCTCTTTTCATCAGCCAACTGGCTTTTGCCGATCCCTTCCTGAATGAACAGGCCAAACTGGGCATTCTGGTCGCTTCCGCCTTGTCTGGTGGCATCGGTTTCCTATGGTTGTATCTCACGGGACGAATTTCGCAAATCCACGGCGCGACGCCCAAATATTAGACAGAATCCCTCGCGCTTTGTTTCCCCTGAAGCAACCGGACAAAAGAGCGTAAATTGTTTCTATCCTGAAAACCCGAGGCCGGAACGCCACCGGAGAAAAGGTTTTAAAGACTCGGCGACCGTATTTCGAGACGTCCCGGCGGCCTCGTGGAATGCTAAATCCCGGCTTGGCGCACTTTATTTTCTTGACAACCGCAACACAAATAATGAGTAATATGGGCGATCTTCAAACATTCCCACTGTTTTTATAAGCATTCTGTAAAAGTGGCAAGTAATTATCGTGTCACAATCCCCAAGCGGTATATGTGACGCGGATTAGTGGTCAAACCTTTCTGTGCCTTGATTAAACATTCCGCTTGCTCAAAACCTATCCCCGCAACGCTGGATATCGGCATCCCGCAACGGGGAGCGCCTGTTTTCACATTAAATATGACCCAAGCGGAACATGCGGTGAGGATGCAAACAGCTTCAGGGGCTTGTTTGTCCGATGGGTGCGGCCGGGAAATCTCCGGCATGCAAGTGCCGTTTTCTTTTCCACAAGCGGCGGAGGCGCTGTCGGGCCCGTGAAAAACGGAAAGGGGGACGACCCTCGATCCCAAACGCCAGGAGGCAACCCAATGAATAAACGGTATGTGAAGGTGTTCGTCGTGACGCTGATGACCTGTCTCTTATCATTTTCCACCGGCCTGATGGTCTCACATGTGGAAGCCGCCGTCACTGAAATCACCGTGACGAGTACCGCGGACACTTACCTTGACGGCTACAGCAAGACTTGTCTCAACTCCAGCCCCTGCACCCTGCGCCGCGCCATCAACCAGGCCTATCCCCTTGGCGCGGCGCAGCGCCCGGTGCTGATCAAGTTCAACATTCCGACCTCGGACCCAGGATACATATCCGCGCTGAAGGCCTGGAAGATCAAGCTCACGGGAAGCACCAGCTACGATCTGCGCGGGCTCAGCGGCAAGACCACCATCGATGGAACAACCCAACCCAACGGCCGGACCAACGGGCCGAAGATCATTATCGACGCCCAGAACATCACCGGGAACATCAAGAATAAGGGTCTGATCCTGACGAACGGAGAAAACGTTGTCCGTGGACTGGCCATGAAGAGATTCAGGACACATCACGTCAGCGTCAGCAGCGACAACAATACAGTCGAGAACAACTGGTTCGGACTCTCCGATGACGGCCAGCACCTAAGCGCCGGGGACGATCTCACCCAGGAAGGCGGCAGCGGAGTGGTCATCAGCAGCTCCGACTCCAACACGATCAAGAACAACGTGTTTGCGGGCTTTTTCGGGGCTTCCTGCGGCATCAACGGGGACGACAACGTCTTTATCGGCAACAAGGTGGGGACCCGAGCCGATGGGACCGTGCCCCTTCCCGGCGCGTTCACTCAGCATCCCTGCCTGCACGGCGCATGGGTCGGCGGCAGCGGTATAACGGTCGCCGGGGCGAACAATCAGATCGGTGGCGCGCTGGCAGCCCAGAAGAACAGGTTCACCGGCATCTTTCTGGATCTGAGCGCGACATCCACGCAGCCTCCGGCCATATGGGTCCAAAGCGGGGGCGGCGGCCATGTGGTGCGGAACAACATCTTCGGCGTGGACAGCAACAATGTCGATATCGGTATTTGCGGCCGCGGCCTGGATATGGGCAGCGGGCCACAGAACATGGAAGTCAAGGGCAACGTGTTTGCCGAAACCCGTCTGAGCGCCATTCTCATGAATGATGCGTCGCTAAACGGCAACACGCTCACCGGAAACGTCATCCGGAGAAAGACCCCATGGCCCGGGCCCCAGGGGGACAACAGCTTCTCGGAAGGCCCAATCACCTACGGCCCCCTAACACCCGATGCGCTGCGCGACTTCACGCCCGCCCGTGTGACGAGCATCTCGGGCCTGGTTGTCAACGGGGCCAGCGGCGCCGGCAGCCCGTGCCCCGGTTGCGGCGTCGAGATCTTCCTTGACGACAACGACAGCACCGTCGAGGCGTTGAAGTCGCTGGGGACGACAACAGCCAACGGCAGCGGGAACTGGTCCATTTCCATGGCGGCCGCCCTCGCGGCGGGAAAAGGCGTGCGTACGATGAGCACCGTGCCCGACCCTTTCACCGTAGCGGGGTTGGACACGGGGACGACCTCCAACCTGTCGACCCGCTATGTACCTGTCAAGCCGCAGATCTCGATCACCGCCACCGATCCCTCGGCAGCGGAACCGCCGGGCGCGAACACCGGCGCCTTCACGATCACCAGGACCGGAGGCGCCGGCGCGGTCACGGTACGGTACACAGTGACGGGGACGGCAAAAGCGGGAACGGACTACGCGGTGCTTCCAGCGACTGTTCAGCTCGCGGCCGGAGTCAACAGCAAGGTGCTCACGGTAACGCCGAAAGGTGATACGGCACAGGAAGGAGCCGAGACCGTCATCGTCACCATTTCATCAAATGCCAGTTACGTTCTCAAAGCGCCGACCAAGGCCACCGTGACCATCGCCGACAATGATTGATCGCTACCGACGCAAACCCTTACCCAGTAAAATCCCCGACAGGTTCGAGCCCTGTCGGGGCAACCCGGACGATCAAGGGGCCGCGATCAAGGGGCCGCAGTCAATGAACCGCGGCCCCTGATATTACTGTGAGCAATGATGTGAGAGTCCGTGCGGGACATTGCGTAAGCAATGGCGTGGGAGTATGCGCGGGGAATGGTGTGAGAATGCCGCCGCGCTTGCTCAAGGCCCGTGATCGCCGCTCGATTGGACTCGGCACGGCCGCGCTTGGTCATCAGTTTGTTCGGGTGTAGGTGGTCTCGCACCTCTCTTCCTTGCCGTTCTTGTCGGTGGCGCGCATGTCAAACACCTCCGTATTGTCATCCACCAGCTTGATGACGCCGCGCCACGTCATGGGGCCTTTGACGGGGTCGTTCATATGGCTTTCCATCATGATGGACCTGCCGTCCGCGCCGGCGCTCCCTTCAAAAAAATAGATGCCGGTGCTCAAGGAATCGATCCAGGCCATCACGTACTTCCCGGACTGGTTGTCATACCCGGTGATGCCGATGCCGGCAAACGGCCCCCCCATCATCTCGCCGGTGAACTCCTCCTGGAGGTAGCGTCCATCGAGGAGCATTTTCCGTTCACACGCGCCCGCGGATTCCACGGGAGGTTTGTCGGGCTCCGTCCAATACCTGTTCCTGGTGCTCCAACTGCCCGTCCTGCCCGCAAGCAGCTTGTGGGGCTCGCCCGGGACCGCCAGTTTCTTGTACACCTCCATGATCGCCTGCATGTCCATCTTGATTTCTTGTGTCTTTTCTTCGGTCATCACAAATCTCCTTATCGATGCGTTCAACCGGGGCCGCCGCCGGGCGGCGGCGTGGCGAACGGGTTGATTTACGCCTTTCCAGCGTCTCGCTGGAGGATTGCCTCGGAAGGTCCGTTTGGCGCAGGGCAGAGGTGGCCGTCAAAGAACGCGAACTCATAGGGCCCTATAAGGCCAACTGTTCGAGATCTATCGTAAAAGTTAATCAGTACCCGAGGAAGAATCACGACCGGCCGGCTTTTTTCCGAGCTATCGACAGACAGAAGAACCGTCGCTGATATCCGTTTTGCAGCGAAATACCAGGATTGCGTCACTACATACTGAAAAGCCGAATGATTCCTTGACGGCCGTTCACGTGTCGCTGTAGATTCTACACAGGAGTCTGTGAGCCATAGCCGCCCCCTTGGGGCCGGCTCGAAATCCCGCACCCTTTATCATGGAGGATCGCATGGGGAAATTCAGCATCACGGTTTTGCTGGCGGCGCTTACGCTGGGCGTGTACTTCCCGCAGGGACAGGCCCTCGCCCAGGAAAAGGCCTTTCCCACACGGCAGTTGACCTATGTCGTGTGCTTTGACCCCGGGGGGCAGTCAGATCGCGGGGCGCGGATTTACCAGCCGCACCTGGAAAAGGTCCTGGGCCAGAAGGTGATCATAGACTACAAGGTGGGAGGCGGCGGCGCGCTGGGGTGGCGGGAACTCACCCGCACCAAGCCGGACGGCTACACGTTTGCGGGCTTCAACATCCCCCATATCATCCTGCAGCCCCTGCAGCAGGACGTGGGGTACCAGACCGAGCAGATCGTGCCCGTCATGATCTTCCAGCGCACCCCTCTGGGGCTGGCGGTCCTTGAGACGAGTCCCATAAAAACGCTCAAGGACTTCGTCGAATACGCCAAAAAGAATCCGGGCGGCGTTACGATCGGCGGCTCGGGGTCCTTCTCCGGCTACCACATGGCGACCTTGAGGCTCGAGAAGCTGACGGGCACGAAGATCACCTATGTGCCTTTCACCGGGTCGGCGCCCCAGATGACCGCTTTTCTGGGCGGGCACGTGACCGCGGTCTTCGGGGCCTCGGACGACCTGACCATCCATCGCGACAAGCTGCGCGTCATCGGTTTTGCCATGGAAGAGCGCTTCCCGGGTTTTCCGGATGTTCCGACCCTCAAGGAACAGGGGATCGATATGGCTGAGGCCGTGGACCGCGGCGTTGCGGTGCCGCCCGGCACGCCCGATTACGCCATCAAGAAACTCGAAAGCGCGTTGATCCAGGTTGCCAACATGCCCGAAATCAAGGCGGAAATGACGCGACAGGGATTCATCCCCATGGCCATGGGCCATGCGGAATGCAAGGCCTACCTGCAGAAGATGACGGCCATCTACAAGGAACTGGCGGTCCAGATCAAGAAATAGGCCCCGGACGCCCGGCCGGTGCGGCCAATGTTGTTGACTTGAGCGCAAAACCATGTGGGGCGGGCTTTCCAACCTGCCGTTCGTTGGGATTCCGCGGTCCTTCGCCGACAGGCCGGTAAGCCTGCCCCACGACGAGAGATCGCCCCATTCGACTTAAAGCGGCAGCATTTACCGGTACGGCGCACGGGGGCGCAATGGCGGCCGGCCGGCCGGGACCTTGTCTTCAAACTCACCCAAAGCGCGGCAGGTGATCGTGAAAACCCAACGAAGCGCGGACGTCGTCGCCGGCTGCTTTCTGGCCGTCCTCGGGATACTTGTCATCATCGCCGCCTCCCAGATAAGAGGCGGGATGGAGGAGAGGCTGCCGCCCCGCACCCTGCCGTACACGGTGGGGGCAATGATCCTGGCCGGCGGGGCATTCCTGGCGCTCAAGTCGCGGCGGTCCGGAAAAGAGACCCCTATCACGTGGCCGGACCGGGGCGCCATGATCCGCATAGCGGTTTATTTCCTGGTCGTCGGCGTCTACGTTCTGGCGATCACCCCCATCGGGTTCCCCCTCGCCTCGGGGCTCTACATTGCCTTCGCCACCTGGTATCTCAAGCGCACGGCGATTTGGACGGCCCTTATCAGCGGTGTTGTCACGGGAATTTTCTGCTACTACGTTTTCGGGGAGTTGCTCGGTCTGTCTCTGCCCTTGGGGACGCTCTTTTTCGATTAGGAGGCGGTCGTGGATTTTTCCTGGGACTATCTGATGCAAGGGTTTTCCATCGCCCTGACCTGGCAAAATCTGTTCTGGGCGCTGGTTGGAAGCCTTATCGGCACCCTTGTCGGGGTACTTCCCGGGATCGGGCCTTCCTCGGGCATCGCAATCCTGCTGCCGCTGACGACGTTCCTGCCGCCCACTTCGGCCATCATCATGATGGCGGCCATCTATTACGGCGCAATGTATGGAGGGTCGACCACCGCGATTGTCGTCAACATCCCCGGCGAGGCGTCGTCCGTCCCCACGGCGATAGACGGCTATGAGATGGCCAAACAGGGCAATGCCGGACCGGCGCTCGCCATGGCCGCCATATCCTCTTTCGTGGCGGGCACGCTGAGCCTGGTCGGGCTGACCTTTTTTGCTCCGCTGTGCGCGGGCTTCGCCCTGGCGTTCGGCCCGCCCGAGTATTTCGCCCTGATGCTGATGGGGCTCTCGCTCGTAATCAGCCTCTCCGGCAGGGCCCTGATCAAGGGACTGATGTCAATGGCCCTGGGCCTTCTGGCCGCGCTCATCGGCCAGAACCCCCTGACCGGCGCGGCGCGGCTGACCTTCGGCTCGATCGATCTCATGGCCGGCATCAATTTCATCAGCGTGATCGTCGGGGTCTTCGCCATAAGCGAGATAATGCTCAACATCGAAGCCGAGGCCGGGGCCATCAGCCTGGCCGGGATAAAGAACCTCATGCCGAGCTGGGCCGACATAAAACAATGTACAGGGGCCATGCTCCGCTCGACGGGCGTGGGGTTTTTTCTCGGACTGCTGCCCGGTTGCGCGCCTTCGGTGACCACCTTCGTCGCCTATGACCTCGAAAAGCGGATCTCCAAGGACCCGAGCCGGTTCGGCAAGGGGGCCATCGAAGGGGTTGCCGCCCCCGAAGGCGCGAACAATGCCACGTCCACCGCCGGCTTCGTCCCGCTCTTCTCCTTCGGGCTGCCCACCGCGCCCTCGATGGCGGTGCTCCTGGGCGGCCTCATGATGTACGGCCTCCAGCCGGGCCCGATGCTCTTTAAAACCAACCCCCAGTTCGTCTGGGCCGTCATCGCCAGCATGTACATCGGCAACGTCATGCTCCTGGTGCTCAATCTGCCCCTGGTCGGCCTGTGGGCCCGGATTGCCATCATCCCGTTCCCGATCCTGGCGCCGATCATCGTCTTCTGCTCCGTGCTCGGGACGTACAGTATCCGGTTCATCCTTTTCGATGTGTGGGTGATGTTGATCTTCGGAGTGGTCGGCTACTTTATGCGCAAGCTCGGGTTTCCCATCGCGCCCCTGGTGCTGGCCTCGGTCCTGGCCCAAATGCTCGAAACGTCCCTCCAGCAGTCGCTGCTGATATCCCAGGGGTCTCCCCTCATTTTCTTTACGCGCCCGATATCGCTAGGTTTCATGGTCCTTTCGGCCATCTCCATCGCGTGGGGGCTTTGGGCGCAGGCGAGGAGAAAAGAGGGCGTGATCGGGGTGGAAATCGACGAGTGAGAAATCAAAAGAAAAGCCGAATATCGCCTGCGGTTTCATAGCGTCAACCGCCGGCGTGGCGCTTCTTACAGCCTGATTCCCGGTCCCTGTGCCGCGGGTTCGAGTCCCGCCGGGGGGCGCATGAAAGATTGACCGTCTTCGAGCCGGCGCGTGTCCGGCTTTTTTAATTGGCGCGGCCCATCGTTTTTTCCGGTCCGGGAGGCCGGGGAAATAATTGAAGATCGAAAGCGAAAAATGCCGATTGGGCTGGAAAACATGGGTGAAACGGGTATAGACTGGGAATAAGATGTGCCGCGGCTCTTTCGCCTTATCAGATTCCCGAAATGAGCCGATAAGAGAGGAAAACGATCCGGAGTTTGACTGGTATGAAGAATGCTTCTGGCTTTGAATTGATCAGCAAAGAGGGAATCGAGGAAAAAACCGGCGAAACCACCCCCTCGAAGAAGCTCCCCCTCCAACTCAATTCCACGCTTATACTTTACTCGGTCACAAATTCGGCGCACAGGGCGAAAACCAAGGTGCTGGGCGCGGTTGAAAACGATTTCATCATGGTCGAACGGCCCAGCTTCTCGATAAGCGACCGGCTCTCGGCCGTCGTTGAATGCGATTATATGGCCACGTACCTGCACGAAGGCTACCTGTACAGATTCAGGACCAGGCACAGGGAAGACCTCACCAAGAACATCATCTGCCTCGACTATCCCCGCAGGATCGAAACCATACAGTTGAGAAAGCACCGCCGGATCAAGGTGAGCGTTGAAGCCAAGTTCGAACTAAATGCGCTGGAGCAGCCCATTCGCGGCTTCATGAAAGATATAAGCGAGGGCGGGTGCCTCCTGGTGCTGCCGGCCATATTGCATTTGGCTAAAGGGACCCCGGTGCTTATCACCTTCAAACTGCCCGACGACCAGCTTGTCGAAAAACTTCAGTGCACCGCGCTTAATATTCAGCAGGTCTATATCCGGCAGTATACCGCAATCGGCATGAGTTTTTCGGGTCCGCCCGAAGAGCTTGAAAAGGTTCGCGTTTTTTGTGAATTCTGCAAGCGGTTCAGGGTGTGATCCGGCATCGGCCGGGCTCTGAGCGCCAGGCGCCGAGTGCCGAGTGCCGACGAAAACTTATAATTTGAATGACGAATGATATCGCGGGGGGTTGGAAGAGGGGGGCCGCATCCGGGCCGAGCGGGCAGGGGTTGAATGGGGCGGACACCGGAGCAGCGGCGTCGGCTCAACTCCTTTTGTCGATTTTCCTGTATGCCTCGATAATCCGCCGGGTTTTCAGTTCCGCCAATTTCCGTGTTTCCGGGGGCGAATCCGAGTAGTTGTCGGGATGGTATTTTTTTATGGCGAGGATAAAGGCCTTCCGGATCTCTTCCATCGTGGCGTCGGTCGAATCTATCCCCAGGGCCTTGAGGCTTTCTTCGAGGTCCTTGTCCCGGTTTTTTTCAGGGTGCTTTTCCGGGACCGCTCCAGATGATTTTTCCTCCCGCGATTGCCGGAATTTTTTGAGCGCCGCATCGGATATGCGGACGCTATCCCTAACCCCGGCCTGGCCGCCTGGTCCCTGGTCGGAGCATCGGGCGCGGATCGATTCGTTTGAAGAATAGACCTCCGTGACCCTGCTCGGCGTGATGGATCTGATCAGCCAGGACATGCTCATCCCCAGATTCTATATCCGACAACAGACAAATACCTCTATCAAACAACCCGGCCACAGTCATCAGCGGCCCCGGCTATCCATGCCGGCTCCCCTTTGATTTCCGGCATTCTATCTAATCATGGAAAATCGGCAATTTGTAAAGGTGTAATTTAGAGGGCAGAATGTGGGTATCGCATCTACCCACTCCTGGCTCTAAATCGAGGGCTGGAGCCACTTTGTTCCCAATGCATAAATCCGGTGTCCAACCCCGAGAATAATGCGCCCGTCGCTTAGGGAGCAGTGAAGAGTGAAGGGTGAGCAGTGAAGAGTGAAGGGTGAGCAGTGAGCAGTGAAGAGTGAAGAGTGAAGGGTGAAGAGTGAAGGGTGGAGAGAGAAGGGTGGAGAGAGAAGGGTGGAGAGTGGAGGGTGAAGGGTGGAGAGTGAGGGGTGAGCAGTGAGCAGTGAAGGGAGGCGCGGCTCCATATGTGCACGAGTAAGCCGGGGATAAATCGGGGGGCTGTTGCCCAAATGTAAAAACTGCGACAGGTATGGCCAAAACAGGGCGGAGGTCTCCCCTCCCTTGGCGGGAGGGGCTGGGGGAGGGGGTCGTAAGTACTTGAAAATTCAACACCCTCCCCTGACCCCTCCCATCGCGGGGAGGGGGACTTACGTCCGGCTCGATAGTCGCTCAACTTGAATATTTCTTTGGGCAACAGCCCCTTCATCTCCGCATCCTTCCGGGCGGGCGTGGGGACTGGCGATACGGATGGGCGTTTTGATCCGCTTGACGTTGCGGTATCCTGGCGTAAGCGCGGTTATTGACGATCCGCGCGGGGCTCCCTAACCTAGGTGGAAGGAATTAAAAAAGCGGGGAGGATTTAACAGATGGAAGGTCACCACGAACATACACACGAACACGAGCACGAGCACAAGCACGCTCACAAACACGCGCACGCGCATTCGCATGGGGGGACCGGTCACTCGCACGAGCACGAGCATATGCACAGCCATGGGCACAAACACGTCCACAGCCATGAGCATGTCCATGCAAGAGAAGAAGGGGAACACTTGCACGACCATGTGGGCGGGCATGGCGAGCACGATCACGAGCATCCCGAGCACGAATTCCGACACGACGAACATGCACATTAGTTGTCGGTTCGCCTTTGAAATTTCGTTTTTCTGTGATAAAAATTACGGATGCTCAACGAGCACCCCCCCCCACGCCCACGGTAAGGCGACGATCCTGGTTGCGGAAGCGGAGAGTAGTCCGCGCGTTGGCGGAGGAGTTATGAAGCAAAGATTTATCCTGGTCCCGGAGGCGAACATGGTAGTAGTGGATTCAAAAACCGGTCTCATGTGGCAGCGGAGCGCATCCGCCGACAGGCTGGTGTGGAAAGACGGTTTTTCGTACATCGAAAAGCTCAACAACGAGAACTTTGCCGGCTATAGCGATTGGCGCTATCCCACCAAAGATGAAATCGCCACCCTCATACTGCCGGAAGAAGACCGCAGAAGCGGCCTTTTTATAGATTCCGCGTTCGAAAAGCAGAGAAACTGCTGGTCGCTCACCCAGGGCGATCACCATCAGGCCTGCTATGCGGACTTCTATTACGGCGACGTCTACCTGGTCGAGGAAAATTACGCCAATTTCCATGTACGGGCTGTTCGCACGGCCTGACGGGATTCAGGATTGGGATGTCGGAAGACGGTGGCGGGAATTCGGAAATCGAAGATCGGATCGCGGAAGGGGAGAAAAAGCCTTTCGACGTGCGATTTTCGCCGTCGTATTCCCGCGCTCCCGCTCCCGGCTTGGCCGTTCTACTCTATCAGCCCGAAATACCTCAAAATACCGGAAATATCGCAAGGACTTGCGCCGCAACCCATACGCCGCTCTACCTGGTCGAGCCGCTCGGGTTTCGCATTACCGATAAGCTTCTAAAGCGCGCCGGGCTTGATTACTGGCCGTATGTGCGCATGAAGCTGTTCGCCGATTTCGCCGCGGCCCACGGGGCAATTCCGCATTCGCGGATGGTCTATTTTTCCGCGCATGCCCCCCGTCTCTACCACGATTTTTCCTTCCAGCCCGGGGATTGCCTGGTTTTTGGTCCCGAAACCCGGGGACTGCCTCAAGAGTTGCTTGCAACCTACCCCGGAGATGTGATAAAGATACCAATCGATAGAGGCAGGGTCCGAAGTCTCAACCTTGCCACATCTGTGGGGGTCGCTCTGTTCGAAGCTATACGCCAACTGAATACTCAAGCAGCAAGCTCGTCGCGCCGATTTATATTTGGGCGCTGTTCCGGTTCTGGTGCCACTGACTAGTCATTCTGCGGTTCAACCTCATTATCGTCAGGGAAATTGCATGAATCGAGCTGAAGGTATCAAGTCGAAGCTGTACGAACTTTGCCCCGAGATCGAAAATTTAGGCATCCACCCCATTGTTTTGCGGAAGGGAAACCGTTTCTGAGTCATGCTCTTCGAGAGCAGGGACTGCTTGAAAAAGGACCCCCCCCTTAGTTCATTCCGCGTCGTCCAGAATGATGAACGAGAACCCTGCCCGGTTGCGCCTCCATGGGAACCGGACCTGCGGCGTGCCCTCTCGACAGCCAAACGGAAGATGCGCAGTTCGGTAGACATAAGAGTTAACTCGGCCGATTTTGCGGCCTCAATTTCCGGAGCTCGCGCGCGTGGCGGTTATCGATTGGAAGGGAGCCAAATGGGAGGCTGCGCACAATAGTCTCTCCATTCCTGACCTGCTCACGATCCTGAAGGGGTTCGGATCGATGGAGTTGCTCCGTTTTCACAAGCCGGGCTGCTCCAAGGGCGAGGTGAGCCTCTGTCTCACGGATGACGGGAGCAAGGAAATCACCCTCTACCACCTGGAAGTGTATGGCCCAAAGCGGCAGGGTCGTGGAAGAGAAACTCTGCGGTGGTTAAAGCAGATCTTTAAGGGAGCGATATTCCTCGAGTTTCCTGACCAGCCTTCCGAGGGGTGCGCATTTGACCCCAGCATGCCGTTCTGGCTTCGCATGTACCGGGAAGGGCTGATCGACGCCCTCGATTGTGAAACTTTTTATTTGAGCCCTCTTTCGAGCGAGGCCGAAGTACAAAGCATCGAACAGGAGGTCCGCTCGGCGATGGACTCGAAACCGGCGGCGAAGACGCGATGAAAGCCCGGCTGAAGATAAAATCGCTCGAAGAGCTGAAAACCATTTGCGATGCCGTCCGAAGCAGGGACGGCAAAATTGTTTTTACCAACGGCTGCTTCGATTTGCTGCACGTTGGGCACGTCCGCTACCTGGAGGAGGCGCGGGGCCTGGCCGACGCCCTGATCGTCGCGGTGAACACGGACGCGTCGGTCATGCGGATCAAGGGGCCTCTTCGTCCCATCGTCCCGGAAACGGACCGGGCCGAACTGGTCGCATCCCTCCAGTGCGTGGACTACGTCACCCTTTTTGACACCCCCGATCCCCTCCCCCTCATCCGGTGTCTTCTCCCCGATTTCCTTGTAAAGGGCGCGGATTGGCCCATCGAAGAAATAGTCGGGGCCGAGGAAGTTCTGCGCGCCGGAGGACAGGTCGTAACGATTGATCTCGTTGCCGACCGTTCGACCTCCGGGCTGATCGAAAAAATAGCGGAGCGCTTCGGGAAAAATCCGAAATAAGGTTGGAGGGTGTTACGCGGGGCCGGGCCCCCTCACTCGACCCGCCCAAGGGCCGACGGCGGTCGCCGTTTTCCGGTGTAGAAGGCGAGGATGGCAAGACAGGCGGCGTAGGGAAGGCCGAGAAAGACCTCGTTCGGGACCGTGGACCATCTGACGGCGAGCCATTCGGAAAGCGCCCCGCCAAAGCCGAAGAAAAGCACCGCGAAGAGCACTCCCGCCGGTCTCCATCTGCCCAGGATCACCGCCGCTATGGCCAGGTATCCCCGCCCCTGGGTCATATTTTCCACGAATTGCGAAAGCTCGCCGATTGACAGAAACGCACCGCCCATTCCCGCCAGGGCCCCTCCGGCACAGGCGGCGAAAAATCGGGTCCGCCACACCGAAAGCCCGGCCGCCCGGGCAGCCCCGGGGTTTTCCCCGCAGGCCTTGAGGCGCAGGCCCGCAACGCTCCACTTGAGGAAAGCGATCACCCCGGCAGCCAATACAAAGGCAGCGGGAACCAGGATCGAAACCCCTTCGAAAAGGGAGCGCAAGCCGGAAAGAGCACCGCCTTGCGGATGGAATCCCCCGAGTTCGGGCAGCCTCGCCACGCCGGGAGAGGTCCCATAGACATTGAACACCTGGTTGAGGAGAAGGCCGGTAAGGCCGGCCGCAAGCAGGTTTACGGCAATCGAGCTCACGATCTGGTTTGCCCGGAACTTGAGGCTTGCCGTGGCGTGCAGCATCCCGGCGAGCGTTCCCGCGGCCATTCCGCACGCGAGCCCCACCCAGGGCGATCCGGTGATCCAGGCGCCGAGCACCGCGGCAAAGGCCCCCGAGAGCATCATCCCTTCGAGCGCGAAATTGATCAGCCCGCTCAGTTCGCAGAGCAATCCGCCGAAGGCCGCGAGGAGCAGCGGGCATGTTTTGACGAGAGTCAGCGGGATGAGGTCGAAGGGAATCGGCATCTAGGTTCTTTCCGTTCGAAAACGCGCGAGGAGCGCCCCCACCCCCGCCCCCACGCGGTCCTTGCAGGCAACGCAGAGCAGAAGGACGGCCTGGATCACCCATATGAAATTGGGAGACACGTTGAGGCCGATCTGGAGATACTTGTCCGCCGAGCGCAGGCTTGCAATGAAAAGCACGCTCAGCCAGAGCCACTCCGGGGAACAGTTTGTCAGGAATGCGGCGGTCAGCCCGTCAAACCCGTAGCCGGGTGAAAAAGACCGGTAGAACCGATGGTGGACCGCAACGACCTCGATGGCCCCGGCAAACCCCGCGAGCGCGCCGCTCAGCATGAAGATCCGGGCCTGCCACTTCGAAGCCGCGACCCCGGCGTTAAGGGCCGCCTCGGGATTGGCCCCGACACACCTTGCCTCGAATCCCCAAACCGTTTTGGACAGCCACAAGCACGCCGCAAAGCAGAGCAGGACGGCAAGGAACGGGCCGGGGGTAAGGCTGAGCGAGCCGCCGAGCGCGATTGCCGGCATCTCGGCCCCGGGCGGTATGGGCGGGGTCCTTCCCATCGCCGACCCGTCCCCGAGCGGCCCCGAAACAAGGTAGCCGCACAGATAAATGGCTATGTAGTTTAACAGGAGAGTGCTTATGACCTCATGGACCCCGCGACGCCGTCGCAGGACCACGGCGGGCCAGGCCCAGAGGCCGCCGACGAGCCCCCCGGCCGCGAGGCAGACCGGCAGGAGAAGAAAAGGAGGCAGCGGCGCGGCGGCGCGCGCCACGGTCGCGCAAACGAGCGCCCCCAGCGTGAGCTGCCCCTCGCACCCCACGTTGAGAAACCCCGCTTTGTAGGCAAGGGAAACGGCCAGGCCGGTCAGGAGCAGCGGGCTCATTTTGGTCAGGGTATTTATCGCCGCGTCCGCGCTGCCCCAGGCCCCCGTCCAGATGGTGCGGACAAGGTCGAGCGAGCCGACCCCGACCGCCGCCGCCATCCCCATGCACAGCAGAACACCCGCCGCAAGGGCCGCAAGGAGACCGGCAAGAGATGATCTGTCACCCGATGTCAATGATTTCCCCAAATGATTTTAGCACACGCAAAACCCCTCGAATCCCCTACCCCAAAAAACTCCGGATGAGCATGCCTGCCAAGGCGCCCCCGCATCACTCGACAATGCTGTTGCCTTAACACCGACACTGTCCGTTCAGATCACATCCGGCAGCCAAGGCCGTGGGGCGGGCTTTCCAGCCTGCCATTCTCCGGGTTCCGCAGTCCTTCGC
>JBAQYM010000168.1:0-2480 GCA_049300095.1 Syntrophobacteraceae bacterium | reverse complement strand
ACGGGAAGCAATGAAATCTTGCTAATCAGGAAAATCAATGCCTTAGAAGGCAGAACAAATTTACCGTGGGTCTTGGGCTGAGCACTGTTTGTTGCTCATTTTAAATACATTAAAAATGGAAATGGCGATGACAGCGAAACGAGCTTTGATCACAGGGATCACTGGAATGGTCGGCTCGCACCTCGCAGATTTTTTGCTTGAGAACACCGACTGGGACATTTATGGCATGTGTCGTTGGCGAAGCCCGCTTGACAATGTTTCGCATCTGTTGGATCGCGCTAACCGAAAGGATCGACTGAGGTTTTTGTCGGGTGATCTCCGTGACTACATATCGCTGTTGAACGTAGTCGAGGAGGCGCAGCCGGCATACGTTTTCCATCTGGCGGCACAGAGCTACCCTACAACCAGCTTCACATCGCCCTTGGACACACTTGACACCAATATCCTTGGAACTGAGCGCTTGCTTGAGGTGCTTCGACGTTGTCCCATGATTGATCCGGTGATCCATGTATGCGCGTCTTCAGAAGTCTATGGACGTGTTCCTCATGATAAGCTTCCAATAAATGAGGATTGTAACTTTCATCCCGCATCTCCGTACGCAATTTCAAAGGTAGGAACCGATCTTGTCGGGCGTTATCATGCAGAAGCGTATGGGCAGAAGGTTCTTACGACACGAATGTTTACTCACACCGGCCCGCGACGCGGGGATGTCTTTGCGGAATCGACTTTTGCCAAGCAGATTGCATTGATAGAACAGAATCGCATACCACCGGTCGTTAAAGTGGGCAATCTCGACTCGCTTAGAACGTGGGCTGACGTGCGAGACGCCGTGCGAGCCTACTATATGCTAGTAACCATTAATCCAGTTCCAGGGGAGTCCTATAACATTGGCGGCAGTCACTCATGCACAGTCCGCCATATGCTGGATTACCTTCTTTCGCTCTCGACCCGCAGGGATATTCAGATTGAAGTCGATTCGATACGGCTCCGGCCGATCGACGCTGATCTTCAGATACCCGATGTCGGCAAATTCCGCAGGCACACCGGGTGGGAGCCACATATCCCATTCGAAAAGACAATGAGCGATTTACTAGACTATTGGCGCTGTCGAATTGCTGGTGGCGCAACTGTGTTGGCTCGGTAAAATGTCTCGTTACAACGATGTTTCGTTTCCTCCGAACGGGGACTGGGATCCGCGATTGTCAAATGTCGCATGTCCCGAGCTGTCGCCAGTAGAGACGCTGCATGAGAACCCCTGGTTTTCCCTTCGGAACAGAGGAGGCTTTTTTACGGTGGAGTATCACTTGGATGCCGTGGCAGTGCTGCCGGTAATTAATGAGAATTCGATCCTGATGGTGAGGGTTAAGCGTCCGATAATAAACGATATGACATTAGAATTGCCCGCAGGTGGCGTCGAGAAGGGCGAGAACCCCATGCAGGGTGCATCGCGGGAACTTGCGGAAGAGACCGGGATCGTGATTACGGATTTTGATCGCTATATGCCAATGCCACCTATAGCGGTATCCTCTGCTCGAATGCCGAGGCTATCATACGTATTTCGTATCAATATCTCGGAGGAGGAATTTGCGCAGCGGCAACCTCACGATAATGAGATTCACAGTATTAGCCGGATTCCAATTACAGAGATAGCTAAAATGATGGCCAGCGGCAAAATCTATGTATCGGTTCCTCTAGCGATCTTAGGGATATTTCTTACTTCGCGTCAATTAAGTGGCTCGCAGCATATGGCCGCGTTACGTTGACTGTTTTATCAAATTAAGTAATTTATCGACTTACAAGAGGGAAACGACTTGAATCGCCAGTACCTGAACACTGCACTTTATCGAAAGCTATATCTTATACGTGCCGCCGAGGACTCGATCAGAAAGAATTATCGAACTGACGCAATGAAAACACCTATGCACATGTCCTCGGGAGAGGAGGCGATCTGCGCTGGAGTGTGTCAGGCTCTTGAATCGTCTGATCAAGTGCTTGGCACTTATCGCAGTCACGGATTGTACCTTGCAAAGACTGGTGAGACGGATCACTTCTTTGCTGAAATGTACGGGAAGTCAACGGGGATGGCCAAAGGAAAAGGCGGGTCGATGCACTTGACTTCACCAGGTGACGGCTTGATCTGCACCTCCGCTATCGTCGCCACGACAATCCCAGTGGCTGTTGGGGCGGCATTTGCAAACAAGAGTCAGAATAATGGACGTCTAGTTGTCGTTTTTTTTGGTGATGGCGCCATTGATGAAGGAGTCTTCTGGGAGAGCCTGAATTCAGCATGTGCGATGAAGTTGCCAGTGCTATTCGTCTGCGAGGATAACGGTTACGCTGTACACAGTCCGGTCGTTGAGCGCCACGGCTATGATTCAATCGCCGATGTTGCGTCGAAATTTCATTGCAGTGTGTTTTGCACCGAGTCGACGGACGCCGAGGCCATTTACGGCGTGACTCGTGAGGCGGTCAGTGCAATC
>JBAQYM010000167.1:0-46666 GCA_049300095.1 Syntrophobacteraceae bacterium | reverse complement strand
GTGACGCCCAATGCTGTTGCCTTAACGAATCGCTTGAGCATATCGTCATTTCGACCGGAGGGAGAAATCTTTTCGTGGTGCTGAACAAACAAGATTTCTCCCTCCGGTCGAAATGACAAAACAGGGTGCGTTAACGCTTAAAGCAACAGCATTGACCGGGACCGTAGCCCACCATATAGCCTATATTCCAAGCATTCTGTGGCATGTTGCGCACGGCGCGGGGGGATTGGGAAGGACCGTTTCGCGTGACCTTCTCAGACGCTCCGCATCCAAGGCAATCGACGAAAAGGAATACAATCGCTCAAATATCTTTTTTCTCACTTTGAAATATTCCCTGAATTCAACATAATCCTTGCTGTTCCATATACGTTCAAGGGGCCCCGCAAAAATGTTCCCAAAAGTCAGTTTCCCAATGGACGAGTCCTTGTCACAATATATCCTCCGGATGGTTGAAGGGATTGGCGGATACAGATAAACGCACGGGGCGACCTCGCCGTCAACGGAAATGAAAAGATTTCTCATGGGATCTTCTTCACACACGGCCAAAGTCTGTGGTGCAACACAGCATTCCCTGAGCGTTATTTTTAACTCCCTCGCTTTGATTTTGGCCTCTTCGAGGAAGGATGCGCTCTCCTCGTTCCCGCATGAAAAAACCTTCTGATCATTCTGCCATTCATTTGTTACATGGACCAAATTAATCAAAACGACTACTTCAATGCCAATACGCTTTGCAAGGTCGAGCAGCAGAGGAATTTCCGCCACATTATCTTTGAGCATGAGAAAAACAATGTGCAAATTCGGTCTCTCGATTTTGAGGTCGGCCTTGATCTTGATGAATTCCTGGATCGCCTGCAGAATGCTCGGCAAATGTGAATTTATCCGTATGGCATCGTGTGTTTCCGGAGTGGCGCCCGCCAGTGAAAAGCCGATGAAATCCAGTCCGCCTTTTATGAGATCGCAAACATAATTTTGGTTTAGTCCCCACCCGCTTGTGACGAATCCGGGGTGTGATCCGGCTCCCTTTACGATTCCGATTGCCTCAATGAGGTCCTTGTACAGCAGTGATTCACCCCACCCTTCAAGGACTACGTTTTCCACACTTTTGAAATAAGGGGTGAGTTTCTTGAAATCTGCGATGGCCATGTCGCCGGCATGCCAGTCTTTGGAGGAGTCTCTGATACACATCCGGCATCGCAAAGGGCACCTTGTGGTCAATTCAATCTGCCAGGCGAAAAAAGACATTTTCCGCCCTCTTCTGAATAACTTCTCAAAAACGCTTGCGCTCATGGCGCCAACCCTCTGATGGAATTTGCCCCTGTCAGTGCGACCAATCAAGACCCCCGGGCCCATCCTCCGACGGATAAGAACACATACCGTTTAGACAATACGGCAACCGTGAAAAGGTCGGCTTCAATGGAAATATCGTCAACGGTGATGAGAGACTCTATTCGACAGCAGTCCTTTTCAATCACTGTTGTTTTGTGACGACGAGTATCCTGGCGCCACTCTCAGGAACAAAAGAACCGGGCCTTGTCTTTACCCCCGGTTCGTTTAACGCCCACGTCAATATATTCCTATCTATTTTGTAAATAATGAGAGATGTCTCCCCGATGTGTGTGGGATTACTGGATTGTTTTATGTAAAAATTGAGATGCTTGGGGTCCTGGTTGCTGTCACACACATATTTCCCGTTATACCACTCGTTGCCGGGTCCTTTGATTTCGAACGCACCAGAGTCAGCGAAAGTGACCGACCACTTCCCGGTTCGATTCTCTTCGTACCCGATCCACGTCCCTTGCAGTTCCGCCTGGCCCTTGGCGACACCGGTGGAACCCTCCCAGGCGGAGCCGTCACAGCCATATATGGTTACCTTGTCCGACCCGTTGGTATTACCGGAGACGTAGCGAATCTTTGCGTCGCCGTCAAGGTCGAGGTTACTTGCAGTGGATGAGTTCGATCCACCGATTGACTGGCCATGATAAATTGTCCGCGGGATTGGAATAGCCGGTGGCGCAATGTTCGGTCCCTTTTCACCAAGTGGCGGCAGACCGATGTCGGGCAAAAAGGCGCCCCCGGCAGGGCTGCCGTAGACCGGACCGGGAGTGGCGCCTGAAATGGTCAGGTGCACTGCAAGGATCAAAAAACAAACCACTACGCGTTTCATGTCCGTCCCTCCGCTACTGATGCACTGCCGGTGCGGTTTGAAATCAGTCGCGAGCCTTACTGGTTGGCCCCCCCTGGTTCGGGTCGCTCCTTGTTCACTGTAACGTTGACGACCGCATCGGTCAGTTCGATTCCCTCATTTCGACGATCAGGACAGCTTGCTCAGCTGCCCCAGATAAACCCATCCAAGCCTCATAATCATGCTGCCCGCAAGCACCAGGCATGCGCTCAGCTTCATCCTGAGAAGAGCCATCCTGGAGAGTTGTTCCAGGCGATCTTCCTTCACCCGCAAGAACTTCAGAACGAGCGCCAGGGGAAGGAGAATCCCGGTAAGCGCAAAAGATATTTCGAACAGGAAATAGTCCTGGGTAAAGGAGAAGAACGGCAACACCGCCCGGCGTTTTGCGGTGGAGGATGTGAGCTGTCCGAGGAAGAACAGGAAAATAGTGATGATTTCAGCCCCTATGAGCCATACGAGTGCTTTACTGAATAAAAGCCGCACCGACTTTTTGCGGGATAAGATTATGACGAGAGCCGCACCTGTCGTCAACGCCGAAACAAGGAAGAGAAGCGGGGCCACGGCGGAATTCCAAAGCGGTCGAGCTGCGAAGACGCTCAGGGACACCCCTGTATAGAGACCGAGGAAAATCCCGAGACCGCAGCAGATACCGGCAAGGGTCCGGGTGTGAGACGTGAGCCCGCGGGAGAGCGCCTTTAGAAAATCGAACTTCAGCCGCTCCCTGTGTTCATCGGCCATTAACGACAGGGCGTAAAGAATGCTGGCAGGCAGAGCCAGGTTAAGCCCCCACCCACCCCAGAACATTGGCGAGGAAAAAGCAACAGACAGGAAGAACCAGTGGGAGTTTTGCCTGCCCTCCAACTCCAGCCATATCGTGAGCATGCCGAGAACGAGCAGCACCGGGACGACCATCGCCGCCCCGAGTGTATCTTTCTTCTGTTCGAGGTCCACGTTCTGGCGCGGGAGAACAGTCACGGCGGACATGACGAGCAGCCCCGCTGCCGATGCGACCAGGAAAAGATACAGGGAAACCATCCAGTTCCAGATATTCAAAGCAGGGTGGGTCAGGGCATTTGCCCCGGTTATGGTGAGTTCCATTAGGGGCGCCTCCTAATCGGGCTCGCTCGATTTGCGAATATAGAAGACCCTGGGGCGGGTGCCCGCATGATCCAGCAGAACGGTGGCCTTCGATCCTTTCAGGAGCCGGTTCACAGGACTGTTCGGATCGTCGAGGTCGCCGAAGACACGAGACTTGCCGATGCAGGTGGCAACGCACGCAGGTTCTCTACCCTGCCTGACAAGGTGCTCGCAAAACGAACACTTGTCCGCGTAACCGCCGGTCGGATCGATATAGCGCGCATCGTAGGGGCAGGCCGCGATGCAGGCCTTGCACCCGACACACCTGTTGCGTTTGATCCGGACTGTTCCATCATTAGCCTTGAAGGAGGCGCCGGTGGGGCAGTTGCTTACACAGGGAGGATTGTCACAGTGGTTACAAAGCTCTGACCTGAGTTCCATACTGAGATCCGGGAATTCCCCGGAGACAACCTCGACCACTCGTGTTCTAAAGAGCCCATGAGGCGACATATTCTCTGTCTTGCATGCCGCAATGCAGGCCATGCACCCCACGCATCTTCGTTGATCGATTACCATCGCGTATCTGGGCATCCTAGACTTCCCTGGCGACTTTCACGAAATTGACCCTCATTCCAGTGGAACCGCAGATCGGGTCAATTGCGTAGCGTGTTATAAGGCCCTGGTCGTCAGCGCCCTTGCGGTAGGCGTTTCGGAGGTCTTTCGATGATGAGCAGAAACCATGCACCATGTAGACGCAGTCTTCCCTGATCCGCTGGGTGACCTTGGCTTTTACCCTGTTGCTCCTGACTCCGTCCTGGTTGACGAGCACCACGTGCCGGCCGTTTTTGATGCCCATGGCTTCGGCTTTCCTCGCGTTGATCCAGACTTCATTTTCCCCATAGAGTTGCGCGAGCAGCGGATTGTTGGTGGACCTGGAAAAGGAATGCACCGGACTCCTGCCGTAGAGAAGTCGAAAATAGCCCTCCTCGGGTTGTTGCACGGGGATGTATTTTGGGATGGGGTCGAACCCGTGCTTTTCAAGCTCCTTGCTGTACAATTCGATCTTGCCTGAAGGGGTCTTGAACACCGGCTGGTTTTGAGGGGTTATGTAGGCGCCGTACGTCGCCTCGAAGTGGACATAACCGTTCCCGCCGAGTTCCTCGTAATCTATCTTCCACAACCCGCACTGAGCCTTGATCTTGTCTTCGAGCGTTTCCCAGGGAAAATAGTCGGCCAGATTGAGCTTTTTGGCAAGCTCCCTTGCAATGGTGTAGCCGTCCCTGCTTTCGTAAAGGGGTTTTACGGCGGCCTTGCCCATGCAGACACCGAGATGTCGCCCCCTGTCCACGGCCAGGTCGGTAAACTGCTCCAGGTAGGATGCCGAGGGTAGTATAACGTCCGACAGCATCGCCGTGTCCAGGGGCAGGATTTCGGCCGTCACCAGGAGATCGAGATTGTTGATGGCATCCAGTGTCTCTTTCTCGTTGGGCAACGCCTTCACGATATTGGTTCCCATCACTATCCAACCCTTGATGGGGTAGGGTTTGCCCGTTAGGGTCGCAGCCCTTGCGAGATTGGTGATTCCGTTGGTGAGACCGGCCCTGGAGGCAAGAGGGTAGGGGCTCAGGTCCATCAGGGCTTCCCTGCCGGGCAGCGGATAAGCTTTTGGGGGCTGCGCCTTTCTGAGGGAGGCTTTTGCGGGCAGATAGAACCCGCCTTCCCTTCCCCACGAACCCAGGATGGCTGTGAGGATCGCCAGGGCCCTGGACCTTTGCACGTCATTGCCGTACCAGGAGGCGTGCCTGCCGGGGTGGATACATACCGCCGGTTTGTATGTTCCGATCTCAATGGCCGTCTCCACGATCCGGCCCGCCGGAATGTCGGTTTCTTTTTCGGCCCATTCCGGGGTGCATTCGGCCACCGAAGCGGCAAGTTCCTCAAATCCGGTTGCATAGCGCTCCACGTAGTCCCGGTCGTAGAGGCCCTCCCTGGCAAGGATATTCGTCCAGGCGAGCATAAGCGCCATATCGGTCCCCGGCCTGATCGGGAGCCAATACTCGGCCTTTCCCGCGGCGGTGGAAAACCTCGGGTCAACGACGATAAGCTTTGCCTTCCCGCCGACCGCTTCCGCAAAATCCTGCACCTGCGAGTTGTGCATGTTCTCGCCAAGGTGCGACCCAAAGAGAACGATCACTTTGCTGTTGGCAAGATCCAACCTTTCCGGGGCCCCGGGGTATTCGCCGAAAGTCAGTTGAAAACCTATGTCACGCGGACCTCTGCATTGGGCAAATGCGGGATTTCCAAAGTTGGGGCTGCCAAAGGCGGCCATGAGCGGAATGAGGTGGGATGAGCATCCTCCACCGGAGAAAAGGCATACGGCCTCGGGGCCATAAGCCTTTTTTATAGCCTCCATTTTTTCAGCAATGTAATTCAGTGCTTCGTCCCATGAGGCCTTCCTGTACTTTCCGTCTCCTCTGGCCCCCGCTCGGATGAGCGGGGTCTTTACCCTGTCCGGATCGTACAGGAGCCCGATTCCGGCATTCCCTCTCGCGCAAAGTTTTCCTCTGCTGTTGGGATGGTTGGGATTTCCGTCCAGCTTGACCACCTTGCCGTCCACCACTCTGGCTATGGCGCCGCAATACCAATGGCACATTTCACAAACGGTTGCCGTACAGGCATCCAACGGGTCGGACCGGGTCCTCGAAGCCAAAACCGACGGCGCCAGCCGGCCGGCCCCCAGCCCGCCGCCCGCCACCGCACCCGCTATCTTGATGAAGTCCCTTCGGGTTACTCCCATAAATCACCTCGTCATTCCACCAGGAGTATACAGGACTTGCTTTCGCATGGGTAGTCAATCCGGATATTGAACCGGCGGCCTGAACACTCGAGGCGCAAGTCAGCGCCACCCATGGGGACATCGAAACCAGGGGGAGGACGCACACAACTGTGTGGAATTTGTGGCGGCAAGGTTCGCGGGAGAACCTATCAAAAAACGGGGCAGCGTTTTTACGCCTGTTACTGGCATGAGTGTTGGGAGAAAGAGAGGCAAGCGAGCGGAATATGAAACCTGTTTTACCAATTTTTGCGTGCATCTTGCATCTGGTGCTTGAAATTATCCCGTTATAATTGTACTCAGAAAAGAGTGGCGGCGCGGGGGAGTTTTTAGGGGCAACCGGGGTCGGGCCGTTCACGACCCTGCTTCATAAGATGCAAGAATGAATCTCTCTGCCAGGTTCCAGAGCATATTCCACATCCATGAGGGTCTTTGCGACGGGCTTTCGCATTATTCCGGGCCCAGCCGCACCGCGCTCATCTATGCCGCATCGCTCGATGCCCCCTTGCGTATCTATGATCCGCAAAGGCTCCTGGAGGGGCACGAACCGCTGCTGGAAAAGCTTTACCTGAAATCGGACGCCTGGCGGAAGAAAATCCCCAGCACCCCGCAAATAAGGCTGTTCGGCCAGATATACCCGGAGAAAATCCCCGAGATGGCCGGCCTCATATCCTGCGGCGGCAGGACCCGGTCGATCTTCTACCAGATGTGGTTTACCGAGCAGCATCCGACCATGTGTTCCACCGGCCCGACGGAAAGGTGGCTCGAACACGCCATCTGCCTGCTCGCGCACGATTGTTCCAACGAGGACTGGTTCTATACGCGCAACTCGCAGTACGTGCTTCGCGAGTACGCGACCCATGCGGTGCGGGACTACATCCGCGACGAGCTGGACCTCAAGTTCGGCCTGGACAGCCGCATCGAGGTCTATCCGATCCTCGACGCGGTGCTCGGGATTTCCAAGACGCGGGAAGAGGGCGCCTGGCCGCGCGGCACCCTGGTTTTCGTCGACCCATCGATGATTCCGGAAACATCTTTCCTGGTGCGTTTTCCCTACCCGGAAAAACTCAGGCTGTCCAATTTCAAACACGTTCGCAAACTCATCATGGCGGTGGAAAACTCCGACCGCAGGCTGGTCTCCGACGGCCGCAGCATCATCGGGGTTTCGGGCGGAGAGAAGATGCCGGAGTGCCGCATCACGGCCGATTTTCGCGGCGGTTACGGGTTTTTGCGCTTTTCCGGCCAGTTGGTATGCAGCTTTTCGGATGGGAGTTTCCATTCATCTAACCGCAGCCCCAACCTGGTGCAGCTCGAAGAGCTGCTGATCGAGCCGTTCGGCGGGTCGGGCCGGGGAGACCTCCTCTACAAGATCGTCACGGGCATCGTTATCAAGGCGGGGGAACAGCGGCACGGGGCTTCGGTGGTGATCGACCTCAATGAGAAGCCCATCACGATGTCCGGCCAGCAGTTGGACAGGCCCATAGATCTTCGTGACGACCAGATGCTCGACCTGGCGAAATCGCTGTCCAAAGTGGACGGCGCGCTCCACATAGGGGCCGACTGTCGACTGCACGGATTTGCGTGCCTGCTCGACGGCAGGTCGATTCCGGGAGAAAACCGCGCGCGCGGGGCAAGGTTCAACTCGGCGCTGCGTTTTACGGCCGAGCATGAAAATATCATCGTGGTCGTGGTGTCCTCGGACCGGCCCGTTTCGGTGATCCACAACGGGACCGACCTGACGGCGAGGGTCGAATGGGAACCGCTCACCCAACTCCTTACGGAACCTCCCACCCTGGAAGAATGGATCGCGGAATCCAGTGAGCGGGAAATCCCCGTGGCGGCCCCTCACGCCGTTGCCTGACGCTCCCGGACAGATATTCCCCGCTGATGAATGGATGTCCGACAACGCGGCCTTCGTTCAACAAGGTTTCAAGCCCGGCGTTCCCATCCCGCGGATGCGCCGCCCACACCGAAGTATCAACGAGGACCATCCCATGAGTCCCCTGCTTTTCCGCGGGGAATCGTTCCGAGTTGCTTTTCGCTGCCGCCCAATTTAGCCAGTCGCCGGCTGCCTTCCCGAGCTATCAGCGCTTCAAGGCCAAGCCTGACCAGAGCGGTTTTTTCCTTAATGCCTGTCAACGTAGCTGCCCGGTTGAGCAATTCATCTTCTATGTTCAGGGTAGTTCTCATGAAACTCCTTCCCGGAAGAGATGCACCTGTTTTATGTATTAATATGCATTATTCGTATGCATTTGTCAGGGCGGGGAATCTTTGCACGAGCCGGTCCACCTCGCTCTTTTTCGGTATGCCCGGCCGCGCCCCCATCCTGGTGCAGCCTAGGGCGGCAGCGGCGCTTGCGTAGCGCAGGGCCGGGAGAAGGTCGTCTCCCATCGCCGTTCGCAGCGCGAAGGCCCCGTGAAAGATGTCCCCGGCGCCGGTGGTGTCCACCACTTCGACCGGTACCGAAGGGAGCCTCCCACATTCACCGCCCCTGCGCCAGACAAGTCCCTCCGCGCCCAGCGTAACGACCGCGACCGGGGCTGTCCGCGCGAGCTTTTTTGCCGCCTCGACAGGGTCGTTTTCCCCGCAGAAATCGCGGGCGAATTTTTCGGAGGCGATAAGATACCGGCACAGCGGCGCGAGTGCGACCGTTCCCGGATGGACCGAGCCCGCGTCGAGAACGGTTATTATGTCGCTTCCCAGAAACTGCTTTGCCAGGGGGACGGATATTTTCGGTTCGTGGCCGTCGAACAGGACCGCTTTGGGGCGGATTTGGGAGAAATCGACCCGCGAGGGCCCAAGGACCGGGGTTGCGGATTTATAGGTGACAACGGCCCGTTTCCCGTAGGGCTTTACGAGGATTGACGACAGCGGGGTAGGGTGGGCCCCTCGCGCGACGAGATCGGTTATCACCCCTTCCGAGCGCAGTTCCTCGAAGTGCAGATCGCCGAAATGGTCCCGGCCCAGGTAACCCGCGAAGGCCGCCGTACCCCCGAGACGGGCGACGCTTACCGCCGCGTTGGCGGCCGGTCCGCCTCCCGCGCCGATAAATCCGGATGCGAAGCATTTTTCATCGGCATCCGGGTGATGGTCAACGGAGAGCACCAGGTCGTACGAAGCATTTCCCACGCAGAGTACGTCAACATTCATAGATCTGTCCGGCCCCTTCCCCCGCTCCCCAATGCCGTTGCCTTAATGTCAATACTGTTCACTTAATAATCACAACCCTTGGATGAACGGTACTGGACTCAAGCGACAATTCTCCGGGTCTGTCATTTCGACCCTTGGGAGAAATCTTTCCCTTTTCGTGGCACGCTTCCGGATGGTTCGCCAAGGAAAGATTTCTCCCAAGGGTCGAAATGACAATGTGCCAGGCTCTCCGGTCTTGAGTCCCATGCTCATGCGCGGGCAGGCTGGAAAGCCTGCCCCACATGGTTTCTCGCGCAAGGCAACAGCATTGCCACTTGGCCCCTCCCGCCGGCGGGGGAGGGGGGCCGAGTTTCCTTACAGCAGCCGGTCGGCGTTTATTCGGGGAAAGCCGACCCGGATTATCTTCTCTGCGGTCGCGACGGCGTCGTAGGGGACGAACCGGACGTCCAGCGTATCCTCGGCGCTATTCCAGACGACGTACTTGGCATCCCTGTTCCCGTCGCGGGGCTGGCCGACGCTTCCGATGTTGACGATGTGACGCGCCCCGGCATCGAGGCGCGTGACGCCCCTTTCCAGCCCCGCCCTGATTACCCGGCCGCCCTTCCAGGATACGAGCCGCAGGGTGTGAGTGTGTCCCACGAAGCAAATCCGCTGCTCCATCCCGCCCAAAAGCAACCCGAGCTGTTTGCCGCTCTTTTCGAAGAGGTAGTCGGTGATCGAATCCGGGGGGCAGCCGTGGACGAAAAGGCCGTCGTGGAAGATGAGCGAGGCTTCGAGTTCCTCGATCCACTTCCGGGTTTCCCCGGATATCAGCTCGGCGGTAAGCAGGATGGACTTTCTGGCGGATTCGTTGAACCACGAGAGAAATTCGGGCCGGGCGATCCCCAGTTCATGGTTTCCCATCACCGTCGGGATCTTCAGGGAGCGCACCAGCGCGACGACCTCTTCGGGATTGGGCCCGTAGCCGATGCAGTCGCCAAGGCAAATAACGGATTCGGCCCCGGAGCGCCCGATATCGGAGAGCACCTCCCGAAAGGCTTCGAGGTTTGCGTGTATATCGGAGATGACGGCTATTTTCATCCGGGCGCTCTTCTTATCTCAATTCGAGAAGGCCACCTCGTCGAGAAAGGAGTCTATGGCCTGCCGGGCCCTCGATCTGTCGCGGACGTCGTTCAGGATGATCGCGACGGCGAAAGTCCTCCCCGAGGGGCCGGATACGTAGCCGGCAAAACCGATGACGTCGTTCAGCGTGCCGGTTTTGCCCCGGACGGTCAGGCCGGGTTTTCGCATCCGGCGCTTGAGGGTCCCGGCTTCGGCGTTCGCGGCCAGCGAGGCGAGAAACTCGGCGCCCATCGCGGTATCCCGCCAGGCGGCGGCGAGAAGGCGGCAGAAGGTCTCGGGGCTGACCAGGCAATACCGGCTGAGGCCCGAGCCGCAGTCGATCATGCCCGTCTGGTCGGGCGCCCCGGCCTCTTTCAGGGCGGCCCTGACGACGGAAACTCCCTTGGAGGTGGTCCCCGGAGGCCCCGTCACGTGGCCCGCAAGGCCCTTGAGCAGCATCTCGGCCATGAAGTTGTTGCTGTGCTTGTTGAGCCCGGCGACAAGCTCGGAGAGCGGCGGGGATTCATACCTCGCAATCATCACGGCCCCCGGCGGCACGGTCCCTTCGCGCGTGGCCTGTCCCTGGACCCGGACCCCCGAGCGTTCGAGGGCCGCCCGGACGGTGTGGGCGAAAAGTCCCGCGGGGTCGGCCGCATGGAACCGGTACTCCCGCGTCCGGGGCCCTCGCGTGGGGGCCTGCCCGGAAATCTGGAACTCTTCCCGCCCGTCTCCCGTGGCCCCAAGAGGCCTGACCTTGAGCGCCCCCTTCTTCTTGGCCGAAACCGCCTTGCCGCTCACCCGCGCGTAGTTCCCCGCCCATGTGGTTTCCACGGTGACGGGCTTTCCCGGCTTTTGCGGGACGCCGAGGCGCACGGGCGCCAGGTTAAAGTCCACGGCGGTCGCCGAGACGACCGGGTTGTACGTCCCGATGCAGTCGGCGTCGAGGCAGATGTGCTCGGATGCGGGATCGAAGAAGCCGTTGTCGGTGAAAATTCCGCCCGTTATCTGCCTGATCCCGCGGTCCTTGAGCGCCTGGGCGAGGACCTGCGCCTTTGCGGCGACAAAGAAGGGATCGCCGCTGCCCCTGATCCAGATATCGCCCTGGACCACGCCGCCTGTCGGCTCGCCCCGCGCATAGATCTCCGTGCCGAAACGAAATGAGGGGCCGAGTTTTTTCAGGGCCGCATAGCTCGTGAGCAGCTTTACCACCGAGGCCGGGACGAAGCCTTCCTTTGACCGGTATTCAAAGGTGGGCTGGCCGGAGGGAAGCGACACGAGCATCACCCCGACCCTCCCGGCGGCCTTGTGGAACCGGTCCAGCGACTGCTGGAAGGAGGAAGACCCCTGTTCGGGGCCGGCGGCATCGGACATTCCCGGCAATATGAAAAGGGCGAGGAGACAAAACGTTGCGCGGAGTATTTTACTGCAACTCTTCATAATATGAGGTCTCTGACCAGGGATCAAGTCTTCGGAGAACCAAGAAAATTCCCATCCGTCGCGGGGCGGTCGCCGCATGGGCTAGGCGGAAGTGTGGGCCGGAAACCGGTCGACCTTGATGTTGTCGGCGCGCTGCTCGGCCTGCCACAGATCGTACTGCATCTGCAGGCGGAGCCAGGTTTCCGCGCTGCCGCCAAATGCCTTGGCCAGCCTGATTGCCATATCCGGCGATACGCCGCTATGGCCGTTCAAAAGCTCTGAGAGCGTCTTGCGTGTGACCCCCAATCCCTTGGCCGCCGCCGTGACCGAGAGGCCAAGTGGCGCAAGACACTGCTCACGGATAATTTCGCCGGGATGCGGTGGGTTATGCATCTTCATTATTTTCTTTCCTTTCCCGGAGGCAGCGCTGAGGAGTTGTTGCCCAAACCACAGATCCCTTCCCGGGGGCGGATTCAAACCGAATACATTCGAAATGGTCAGCCCCTGCCCATCCGGCAGTCCAGGCGGGGATCAACCCCGCCCGGACTGCCGGAGTCGAGAGCTTTTTCAACAATTCTTATTCCGGCAACAACCCTTGGGGTGCCGCACCTCGATTTATTATCACGACGCCCCAAGGCGTTATTATCACGATGCCCCGAGGCGCTCGAAATACTCCCAGAATTCGGGAAAGGATTTCGCCACGGATTCGGCGCCGTCGATTACCACTCCGTCGATGCGCAGCCCGGCGAGGGCGAAGGCCATTGCGATGCGGTGGTCGTCGAAGGCCGATATCGGACGTGAGGGCGGGGCGGGGTTTCCGCCGTGGATGATGAGGCCGTCGCGCAACTGCTCGACCCGCACGCCCAATGCGGCGAGTCCGGCCGCAACCGATTCCAGCCGGTCGGATTCCTTTATGCGCAGGTGGGCGACGTTTCGTATCCTGCTCGTCCCGGGGGCGAAAGCGGCCAGGACGGCAAGCGTCGGGGCCATGTCCGGCATGCGGTTCATGTCGATGTCGATGGGGTCGAGGCGGGCGGGGCCGATCACGCGCACCCCTTCGCCTTCCCATTCGATCCGGCAGCCCATTTTTTCGAGCACCCCGAGGAAGCGACTATCGCCCTGGAGGCTCTCCGATGAGACCGGGAAGGTGAACACGGCGCCGCCGGTGACCGCGGCGGCCCCCCAGAAGTAGGAGGCGGAAGAACAGTCCCCTTCGACGGTAATATCGAGCGGGGCGTAGGCCCGCGGGGCCGGGACGATGACGGCGTTCGGCGCGGGGCGCTCGAACCGGATGCCCGCCCGCTCCATCATCGCCAGGGTCATGGCGACATAGGGAAAGGATGCGACCGGCTCGCGCCAGGTGATCCGGACGTCTTTTCGCGCGGTCGGCGCGGCGAGAAGGAGACCCGAGAGAAACTGGCTGCTCTCGGAGGCATCGACTGTGACCTCGCCGCCCGAAAATCCCGCGCCCGTGATCTCGACCGGCGGATAGCCGGGTTTTCCGAGCCATCGGAACCGCGTCCCGAGGGTTTCGAGGGCGTCGGCGACCGGGCCGACCGGACGGTCTCGAAGGCGCGCCGTGCCGTCCAGGACGAAGGTGCCGGTCCCGGCCGAGGCGAGCGGGAGAAGAAGCCGGGTGCTCGTTCCGCTGTTCCCAAGGAAAATCGGCCCCGCCGGCGAGATCCAGCGGCGCGCGGCCGGGGTGACAAGGATCGAGTCCTCACGCCAGTCGATTCCCGTGCCGAGCTGTTCGAGCGCCCCGGCCGTGAGCCGCGTATCCTCGGCATCGAGCGGAGCGCGGATTGTGCTCGGCCCGGAGGCGAGAGAGGCCATCATGAGGGCGCGGTGGGTTATCGACTTGGAGCCGGGCAGACGAATCGTCGCGTCGATTTTTGCCGCTGGCTTTATTTTTCTAGTGAGTTTTTTCATCGTCCGCGGCTTTTTCCAGGGCATCCCGCATGGCCGCAATGACGGGAGATTCCGGTACGGGGCGGCCAAGCCACCATTCGATCTGGGCCGCGCCCTGGTAGATGAGCATCTCGGCGCCGGACACCAGCGTGCAGCCGGCATCCCTTGCGGCCGACGAAAATGCGGTCCACCGGGGGCGATAGACTATGTCCATGACGGTCATTTCGGGGCGGAAAAACGAACTCGAAACCGGTGATTGCGGTCCTCCATCCAGGCCGACCGAGGTGCATTGGACGACGATATCAAAATCCGCGCGGGTCTTTTCCAAAGATTTCAGCGGGATGAACCCGCTATGCAACTGTTTGGAAAGGGTGCGGCCGCGCTCGACGCAACGGTTGGAAATCGTGATGGTCGCCCCGGCCCTTTGCAGGCCGTAGGCCACGGCACGGGCCGCGCCTCCCGCTCCGAGGATGAGAGCGCTCTTGCCGAGGATTTCCCCGCTACGAGCAAAGGCGCGCACCGCCCCGATCCAGTCGGTGTTGCGGCCTTCCCATCCATGGGTGGTCCTGCGCAACGTATTTACCGCGCCGATTTCGTCCGCCGTACCGTCCACCTCCACCGCCAGGCGGCAGGCCATTTCCTTGTAGGGAATGGTCACGCTAAGACCGCTGAAGCCGGTTTTGTGAAGAGTTTGAAGGTCTTCCGCAATCTCGTCCACAAAAAAGGCCGTATAGAGCGCGGGGATTTCCATGGCCGCAAAAGCCGCCCTCATCATGACGGGGCTCAGGCTGTGGCGCACGGGATTTCCCACCACGGCGAAGAGTTTTTCTTGTTCGGGTCTGATCATATCCGCTCGACTATATCGAGGACCGTACGGATCTCCTCGGCGTTCAACTGGCCGGGGGCCGCCGCGGGCTGGCCCGGCAACCGCGCGTATGTCCACGGGCTCCCGAGCAGCAGGCAGGCGAACCTGCTCCATTTTCCCGCCGGCCCCATGCAAAAAGCGATAAGATCGACGCCGAACTCGGCGCGGGCCAGGGGAATAAGTTCGAGGACCCTCAGGTTGTCCTCGTCGCACCGGGCGAAAGTCGCGATCTTTAGCGCGTCCGCTCCGATTGCGCACATCTTTTCGAGCCTTGCGCGCAGGTCCTTTCGGGACGGCGTTTCCGCCGGGCTGTGGCAGGACGCCAAGACCTTCGCGCCCCGTCCTCGGAAACGGGCGGCGGTCGCCTCCGCCACATCGTGCTCGATATCCACCCATTCGGCCCCCGACGCGGCGGCCTCTTCGAGCATCTCCAGGCGCGCCTCCTCGGGGCCGTCAAACGATCCCATCTCGCGCGCGGGCCTGTTCGTCACTATCAGCGGATGCCGGAAAGGGCCTGCGAGGGCCCGGAAAAAAGGACCCGGCCGATCTTTCGCGAACCTTGCGGCAAAGCCGTCGAGCCGCCACTCGACCATATCGACCCCCGGATAATCGAGCCGGCCCGGGAATTCTTCCAGGGAGCAGTCGAGAAGGCAACCGCAAATTCCTCCGCCCACGCGCCCGAGCGTCATTTCCGTTCTCCGGTCCGGCCGTCCGCCCGTATCTTCTCCTTCTCGATCCTGAAAGGCTGCGCGGGATCGCTCCTGGGATACGATCCGAGAATCTTGAGGAAAGTGACCCTCTGGCCAAGCCTTTCGAGGGCGGACTTTACGAGGGGGTCGTCGCGATGGCCCTCCACGTCGGCGTAAAACAGGTACTGCCACGAGAAAAGCCGGTTCGGGCGGGATTCGATCCTGGTCATGTTGATCGACGAGAGCGAGCCGAGGGCGTCGTAGAGGGCGCCGGGTTTGTCGGAGACGGCAAAGAGGATCGAGGTCTTGTCCTTCCCGGTCGGAAGGTTCGAATAGTTGCCGAGCGCGAGGAACCGGGTGGTGTTGCCGGGATGGTCCTCGATCCGTTCGGCCAGGACGTTTAGCCGGTAGTGGTTTGCGGCGAAGAGGTTGCATATGGCGGCGCCGTTGGGGTCTTCCTTGGCCAGCAGGGCGGAGCGGGCCGTCGAGGTGCATTCGATGTGCTCAACGAGGCCGAGGTTTTCCAGGAGCCACCGGCGGCACTGCTCGATTGCCTGAGGATGGGCGTAGAGGCGCTTGATGTCCTTGAGCCCGTCGGCCACGCCGCAAAGGTGGTGGGCGATCTCGAGGTAGCATTCGCTCATCACGCGCACCTCGCGCTCGTAGAGCAGGTCCATGCTGTGGCCGATGCCGCCCTGGAGCGAGTTTTCAATCGGGATGACGGCCAGGTGCGCCTTGGATTTCAGAAAGCTGTCGAAGACCTCTTCGAGCGAAATGCAGGGCAGGTACGATGCCGAGTGCCCGAAAAGCGCCAGGGAGGCCAGGTGCGAGTATGTCCACTCGGGGCCGAGGAAGGCCACCGTGAGGCTGTACTGGAGGAGCCGCGACGCGGCGAATATTTCGCGGTAGATGGACCGGAGAGATTGCTCGGTCAGAGGGCCGGGATTCATCTGCGCAAGCCGCTGAAATATGAGTTCCTCCCGCTCGGGGTGGAAGAGGGGAAGTCCCTTGGACGCTTTGATCCTGCCGACTTCGGTGGCAAGTTCCATCCGCTTGCTGAGAAGCCGCAGCAAGTCGGAGTCGACCCGGTCGATGTCATCTCTAATTTTTAAAAGATCGGTTTCCACTCTAGTTTTATTGCCCCTGATAAGATGTTTCCCGCTATTTAAAACAAAAATGCCCCTGTTGTGGCGTGGTCTCCTGACCGCGACACGCTGAACGGTCCGCATGCCGCCGACCCCTGTTGTGGCGTGGTCTCCTGACCGCGACACTCGATGTGACCGCAGGTCTCCGATTTATATCGACCACCATCCAGGGAGACCTTCGGTCGGGACCTGTGGCACGGTCGGGAGACCGTGCCACAACATCGATGTTTCCCGCTGAACGGTCCGGATGCCGCCGACATTGCAGGCATTGTAGGTTGGGTTAAGCGACAGCGAAACCCAACATTTTGCGGGGGTGCGGACCGTAATCGTTGGGTTTCGCTATCGCTTAACCCAACCTACGGCGCTTAATCCACGGTCATCATATGGTTCCTATGAAAATCAGCCCTCCCGGATCGTCTCATCCACCTTGATTCCGAAGTGGCGGCCGGCGGACTCTGTCGCGACGAGGACGGAATCGCCCGGCGCGAGCCGCGCAACCGATATCGCTTCGCCTCCCGGTCCGGTGAGGCGGATGGTTTCCGCGTTTTGAAGAATAATGGACCCTCGTTCTTCACCGCAAACCGCTTCGACCAGGACCAGCGGACGCCGCTCGATCTTTACCCGGCCGACGGTGGCCTCCTCGGCCCGGCCGTCCGGCCGGAACAGGAGGACTTTCTTCCCGGCCCCGAGTTCCGAGAGGTAGCAGGTCCCGCCGTCCGGGACCCTGACATACGAATGGACCGGTCCGGCGTTCACCCGGAAGGGGCGCGGGGCCACGTACGGGTTTTCTTCGGTTTCGGCCTGGACGAGAAAAAGGAAGCCGCTGGAATTTCCCACCAGCATACCCTGCCCGGAGGCCATGTATGTGCAGGTGTCCACGCAGACCCGGTCGCCCATCCCGGCATGGCTTACGGCCTCGATTCGGGCGACCTGGATGCGTCCGCGTTCGGCGGCCTTTTTAACTGCGGCGACAAGGTTTCTTATCCGTGCCGGATCGTCGGAGCGGATCAAAACGCCGGCGACCCCTTTTTCGAGCACGCCCAGGGCCAGTTCGATTTCCTCGGAGGACCCCGCCGGGACGAACAGGGCGCCCCCGCCGGCCGCGACCAGGTTCTCGAGGGGAATAATCTCCCAGGGCGCGGGGCCGCCGGGGAGTCTCCCCGGTTCGGATGCTATCACGACCGTTTTCCCGGCCCGGAGCAGCTCTCTTATGCGCGCTTCGTCCCCGGCCGATTCCAGCGGCTCGAAGGCCACGTCTACGCCCGGTTCGAGATCCCCGTCGGAGCTGACCACGGTGATACGGCCCAGGGCCTTTGCTTTTTGCGCAAAGCCCGGGGGCAGGACGAGCGCGTCGGCCCCGCTTTCAATCGCAGCAACCGCCGGCCCTTCCGACCAGTTTTCCAACTGGACCCAAGCCTGTTTCATCCGCTTTCCCGATCCCGAAAAGTCAATACAGTCCGCAAACCTAAACTTTTACTAAGTTTGGCCGGATAATTCAAAGGGAAAAAGCCCGGAGGGGCGAATTCGGCCTCAACCCCCGATGGAGGACATCTGCCGGGATATGCACTTTCGGAAGACGGAGCTGTTCAGTTCGTGCTTTTCAGGTTTGCGGGCGATAGCCAGGCGGATAATGTCGGCGACGGCCTTATCGGGGAGGCCCCGGCGGAGTGTCTGGCGCAGGTCGGTTTCTTCGGTGGAGAAAAGGCAGGTGCGGAGCTTGCCGTCCGCGGTCACTCGGAGCCGGTTGCAGGTCGGGCAGAAGTGGTTGCTTACCGGGCTGATGATCCCGATCTTTCCGGGGGCGTCGCGGAACCGGTAGTAGAGGGCGGGGCCGTTTGCCTGGGTCTCTTCGACGCGTTCGAGGGGGGCGACCCGCTTGAGGCGATCGAGTATCTCCGATGCCGGGACGAGTTTTTTTTCGCAGCCGTTATGGTCGTCGGAGCGGAACGGCATCAGCTCGATGAACCGGACGTGGTAGGGGTGGCGGAGCGTGAGGCGGGCGAGGTCTTCTATTTCGTCGTCGTTCACCCCGTGCAGCACTACGGCGTTGAGCTTGATCGGCGAAATGCCCGCCCTCTCGGCGGCCCTTATCCCTTCCCACACACGGGAAAAACTGTCATGGCGGGTAATGGCGGCGTATTTTTCCGGTTTTAGCGTATCGAGGCTCACGTTGATGCGCCGAATGCCGGCCGCGAAAAGCCCTTCGGCAAACATCGAAAGCAGGACGCCGTTGGTCGTCATGCTGAGGCTCTTTATGCCCGGAAGTTGAGAAATTTTGGCGCAGAGGGTGAGAATATCCTTTCTCACCAGGGGTTCTCCGCCGGTAACGCGGATCTTCGCGATACCCATCCCGACCGCGATCCGGGCCAGCGACAGGATTTCCTCGTAGCTCAGGATCTCGGTGTGGTCGAGTTTGGGTACGCCGCCCTCGGGCATGCAGTAGGTGCAGCGCAGGTTGCAACGGTCGGTTACCGATAGTCTCAGGTAGTCGATTTTTCTGGCGAACGAGTCGGTGGGAGGAGCGGTCATGAGAACTTCCTTGCGCAGCCGGAGAATTTGGAGGAGGCTCGACATGTGGCCTCAGTTATTTCATAACATTAGCCGGGGTTTTTACAAATCATTAATTCTCGCCCCTGACAGATTCTCCGGCCCTTACCGGCCGAGCTACTGAGCGCTCTTGATGTCGAGAAGCGGTGTCCCGTCCACCGCGTCCACGCCGCGCACCCGCAGGACCATCCCGTCGATTTCAACGATTTCGACGGTATCGAGGGCGATGGGATTGGGCCGGTCGGGGCTGCGGGTGGAAAAAACGCCCCGCATGGGCCGGGTATGGTCCCGCCTGGGATAGACCTGGAGCGTGTCCCGATGGGCCAGGTGCATCCAGTAGAGAATCACGACCTTTTGACCGGCGCAGAGGCCGAGAAGCGCCTCCCGGTAGCGCTCATCGACCACCAGTTCCCCGACGATCCCCCCCTCGCTTCCCATGCACGGGCCCGTGTCGCGGTCGGCAATGGGGCTCCTGATAAATCCTATCGGCCTAATCGTGATCTCGGGGCATGTCATTTTTTCCGGTGGTTCCATTTTTTTTACCCTCCATACAATGCCTGACCGGGCGGCGCCAACAAGCGAAACCAAGTCGGCATAGTAGCAGATTTTACGTGTTGTGAATTGCGCGGGATGTGCTAAATTCCAGAAATTCCGTTATCCGGGGCTAATTCAATCGCGAAGACATTCAGGACGATAGAGGGGCATGCGGAATAAACTCCCCAAAATGCACGATGCGGGCTCTCCCAGGCGACATCCCGGCATGACCCTGCTTTGCCTTTTTGCCGTAATCGTGCAGATCGCGCTGCCGACCATCCACATTGTCGGGGAGCAATGGGGAGAAGGGTCCCGGCCCGGAGTATCCGTCGCGTGGACCCATGCGGGTGGGATGGAGGCCCCCGTACTGGAGTCAGCCCCCATTTCAGCCGGATCTTTCGATCACCGGCGCCATACTCCCGATTCCTGCCCCATATGCCAGGCAATCCTGCTCGCGCATAACTGCCGTACCGGTAGCGCCTCGACATGCTCGGCGCTCCCGGGGCCCGTGGACCTGATCGTTTTCGACCGGGCCCACCGGATTATCTCCGGCATTTTCAGCTTTGACTGCAATCCCCGCTCCCCTCCCTGCTTCGTTTGATTCCAATCAATCAATAAAGCACACCGTTTTACAAAGCATCTCATCTTCCCGGACTGATGGGGCCACGTCGGGCCTTACCGATGTCCGCGGTCCGAGATTCAGAGGAGGAAAAGCCATGTCATTTCGCGTGATTGGCCGTGGGATAGCGCTCTCGGTTTTCGCCCTTGCCTTGATGGGGGGCGCGCCGGCCCGGGGCGGGGACCCCGATTTGCAGGAACTCAGAAATGAAATGCGGGAACTGCGTAACGAACTCCACCGAACGCTTTCCGAGAAACAGAAAAGAATCGAAGAGCTTGAACGCCAGGTCCAGTCGTTGCAGACAACGTCCAAGCCCGCTGAACAGGCAAAATCCGCGGACGCGGGCCCGGGCCCGAGCACGAGTGGTCAGTCCGCCCTGGAGAAGGCCCTGAGCGGCATCGAGCAATACCAGGAGCAGACCAGAAAAGGGGAACTCGCTTCGCGGCCGCTGGGGGGCGGGGCCACCGTGCGGCTCATGGACATTTCCCTCGACGTTCTGTTTAACGCCGGCTCTTCCACGGAAGGCGACAAGCAGATCGAGCTCCTTCAGGGCGGAGGCCACGACCCGCATCGCCGCGGCTTTACGTTGAGCCAGGCTGAAATCGGACTGGTCGGAGCGATCGACCCCTACTTCACGGCCGAGTCCTACATTGTTTTTACCGAAGAGGGAGTGGAACTCGAAGAGGCATATTTCAAAAGCTCTTCCCTGCCCGCCGGCCTGCAACTCAAGGGAGGTTTCTTCCTCACCGAATTTGGCATCATCAACCAGACGCATCCCCACTCATGGGACTGGATCGATCAGCCCATTATCAATACGCGCCTTTTTGGAGGCGACGGCACCCGGGGGCCCGGAGCGCGCCTGAGCTGGCTGACTCCTCTGCCCTGGTATTCGGAAATCTATGTCGGCATGCAGAACGCCAACAACGAAACCATGGTGAGTTTCCTCGGCTCCAGGGAAAATGTCGGAGTTGACGTCCCTTCCGGCGCCATAACGATAGGCGGACGGCCCCTGGAGGAGCGGGAGGTAACGAGGATGGGCGATTTTCTCTATCTGGCCCGGTGGGAGAACTCCTTCGACTTGAGTAAAGAGGTGACGACAAAGTTCGGTTTCTCCGGTCTTTTTGGTCCCAATAATACCGGCGCCGACGGTTATACGACAATCTACGGCGCGGATATGAAAATGAAATGGCGGCCGGTGAGCAACGAGAAAGGCTGGCCGTTTCTTGTATGGCAATCGGAAATCATGGCGCGCGATTACAGGGCGGACACCATCCGCGTGGACGGGAGCCCCTCTGTGATGCTGCCCGAGGCAACACTCCACGACTGGGGGGTTTACACCCAACTTCTCTACGGCTTCCATCCGCACTGGTCCGCGGGACTGCGCTTCGAATACGCCTCCGGCGATGAAGCGAGCAAGCTGGTCTTCGACAGCAGGGCGCAGGACCCTTTCAGGGACAACCGGTATCGCGTCTCCCCGATTCTCACCTGGTATTCCAGCGAATTCATGCGCTTTCGTCTCCAGTACAACTACGATTTGCCCGATCACCTCGACCGTGAAGCACATTCAATCTGGCTGGGAACGGAATTTCTCATCGGCGCCCATCCCGCCCATAAATACTAGGAGGCCCACTATGCCCAGGTTGCATTTGAAAATATTCGCCGCCGTCGCCCTTGGTTTCTTGCTCTTGCTGAGCATGCTTGCCCGCACCGGTGCGGTTGCGCAGGGGACTACCGAGGTCCTCCAGGTCTGCGCCGCCGTGCCGGACCTTGGAGAGCTTGCAAAGGAGATTGGAGGAAACAAGGTTTCCGTCGCCGTATTCACCAAGGGACCCGAAGACCCGCACTTCCTCGATGCAAAGCCCGGTTTGATTAAAATTTTGAGTCGAGCCGACCTCCTCATCGAGGTCGGCATGGAGCTGGAAGTTGGATGGCTCCCCGTTTTGCGGAAGAACGCGCGAAACGGCAGGGTCTTGATGGGCGAGAAGGGCCATCTCGATGCTTCCACGGCCGTCACGCCCCTGGACGTGCCCACGGGTGTGATAGATCGTTCCATGGGGGATGTGCACCCGTCGGGGAACCCGCACTACCTGGTCGATCCCTTGAGCGGGATCAAGGTGGCGCGGCTGATACGGGATAAACTCATTGAACTGCGCCCGCGGGATGCGCAGTATTTTAATGACCGGTATGCCGCGTTTCGGGAAAAAATGGGGACCGCCATGGTGGGCGGAAACCTCGCCGCCAGGTACGACTTCGAGAAACTGGCGCTCCTTTATCAGCACGGAAAGCTCGGGCCGTTTCTCAAGGAGCAAAAAGAAGAGGCCCTTCTTGGCGGCTGGCTCGGCCTCATGCTCCCCTACCATGGGACCAGGGCGGTGGCGGACCACAATTTGTGGCCCTATTTCGCCCGCACATTCGGGATTTCGGTGGTTGGATTTTTCGAGCCCAAACCGGGGGTCCCCCCGACCACCAAACACCTCGGCGAGCTGATAGCCATTATGCAAAAAGAGGACGTGAGAATAATCCTCAAGACCCCCTACTTCGACCCCAAGCCCGCGGATCTCGTCGCGCAAAAAACAGGGGCGCGCATCGTGCCCATGGTCCATCAGACCGGGGCTTTGAAGGGGACCGATGATTACCTCGCGATGGTGAACCACAATGTGGAACAGGTGGCGAATGCACTGAAGGCGGGTAAATAATGAACAGTGAGAGAACGATACTGGCCTTTGAGAAGGTGGCCCTGGCCTACGGGCGGAAGGTCGTCCTGCAAGACGTGGATTTCAGCATACAGGCCGGAGAATTCTGGTTTTTTCTCGGACCGAACGGCGAAGGGAAGACGACCCTTCTGAAAGCAATCCTGGGGGAGATTCAACCCGTTGCCGGGAAATTGTGGTTCGGCCCTGAAACAAGGGCGAGGGAGAATTTGAGCTTTATCCCCCAGCGCTGTGACCTCAATCCCACTTTGCCCACGACCGTAAGGGAGTTCGTTTCCCTGGGTTTCACCGGGCTCCGGCTGACCGGAAACGAGCGCTCGCGGCGGCTTTCCCACGCCCTTGAACGGGTTGGTCTGGGCGGGATGGGCAATAAGGACTACTGGACCCTTTCGGGAGGGCAGATGCAGCGGGCGCTGGTTGCGCGCTCGCTCGTGCGGCGGCCCTGCCTGTTGATTCTCGACGAGCCGACCAAGGGGATAGACCTGTCGACCGAGGACAGGTTTCTCCAGTTCCTGAGCAGTCTGAACAAGGATGAGGACCTTACCGTAATCTTTGTGGCGCATGATCTGAACATGGCCGCACGCTACGGCACGCACGCGGCCCTGTTCAGCAGGGGCGGCGTCCTGGCCGGGCCGGGCTGTGCGGTATTGACGGCGGAAAAACTGGAAAGCGCCTACGGTGTTCCGATCTCCGTGGGCGGCGACTCTTCCGGGTTTGCCGGCATCCAGGTCAGGGGGACGTCCGGTTTATGATTCACGATTTCTTATCTTCCTGGGACCTCTTTCACAATATGTACCTTACGGGGTCTCTTATCAGCGTGCTGCTCTCGATGGTCGGCGTCCTGGTGGTCGCCCGCGACCAGATATTCATCGGCGCGGCCGTCTCCCAGGCATCGACCCTCGGAATAGCCCTGGCAATGTGGATTGGGGCGATGTTTGCCGGGACCGCCCCGGAGTGGCTGCAATCGGATGGCTTCCTGTCAGTGATGGCCGTCCTGTTTTGCATGGGGGCGGCCCTTTTTACCTGGTGCGGAGGCAAACCGAAGAAGGAGAGCTACGAAGCGGCCACGGGGTGGATATTTCTCTTCTCGGCAAGCGTTTCCATCCTCATTGTCTCGAAAAGCCCGCACGGACTGGAAGAAATCTACCGCCTCCTTTCTTCCAACATTATCGGCGCCACCGAAGAAGATGTATGGATATTCGCCACGGTTTCGCTGCTGACGGCCGTGTTTTTCGGACTCATGCGCCGGCGCATTCTCGTTCTGGCGATGGACCCGGAAATGGCCGCCGCGGTCGGTATGAAAAGAAAACTCTGGGAACCGGTCATCTCGTTGTGGCTCGGGCTTGCCGTGGGCCTTTGCATTCGCTCCTCCGGAATGCTCTACACCTTCGGCTGCCTGGTGCTTCCTCCCCTGCTGGCAAAAAACGTGTGCCGGGAAGTCCGCTCCATGTTTTATGTCGCGCCCCTCTTTGCGTTTGCCGGCAGCGCGCTCGCGTTCGTCTTGGCCAACCATTACGATTACCCTCCGGCCCAGGTGACCGTGGCCCTGTTCTGCGTTTGCGTGGGGATAGCCTGGCTCAAGCCGAGATTTGGCCGGATTAACGGTGCGTGACACCCGGTTTGAGATAAGAGGTCAGGCACGGTCGGCACGATCGGGAGGCCCTGCCGCAACTGCGGACGTGGGGCGGGCTTTCCAGCCTGCCGTTCGGCGAAGTTCATGTAGGTTGGGTTAAGCGGTAGCGAAACCCAACAATCCCGGCAGGCGAGTGCAAAGGTGTTGGGTTTCGCTACCGCTTAACCCAACCTACATGACTACATGACTTACGACCCCCTCCCCCTACCCCTCCCGCCAAGGGAGGGGAGACCTCTACCCTGTTTTGGCCAGACCTGTCGTACCTTTTGCATTTGGGCAACAGCCCCTGGAGCATGGGAACGAGGATAATACGACACCGAACCTTCGACAACCATCGGATGCTTCTTAAGTGAACCGTATTGCGATTAACCAAACCTGACCACATGACTTCAGCACCGCACACCCTTCACCCTTCACGGTTCACTGTTCGCTGCTCACTGCTGACTCTTCACTGTTCACCCTCTCAGACCTCCCGCGCCAGGCGCTCCTTCAGCAGGGTGAACCGGGACTGCATGCGGTTGTTTTTTATGGCGATCGCCAGGGCTTTTTTGGAACCCACGATCACCGCCAGCTTCTTGGCCCTGGTCACGGCGGTGTAGAGCAGGTTGCGCTGGAGCATTATGAAGTGCTGCGTGAGGAGAGGGAAGATGACGGCGGGGTACTCGCTCCCCTGGGACTTGTGGATGCTTATCGCATAGGCGAGAACGAGTTCGTCGAGGTCGGAAAAATCATAGCTCACGCTCCGGCCGTCGAAGTCCACCCTGACTTCCTGGGATTCGCGGTCTATGCGCCGGATGCGGCCGATGTCTCCGTTGTAGACATCCTTATCGTAGTTGTTCCTGATCTGCATCACCTTGTCGTTTACGCGGTAGGTGCGGCCGCCCCGGTCCAGGGTGACCCCGGTGGGGTTGAGGGCCTCCTGGAGCGCGACGTTGAGGTTGTGCGCCCCGACAATGCCCCGGTGCATGGGGCTCAGCACCTGTACGTCCTCGACCGGGTCGAGCCCGAACCGGCCGGGAATGCGCTGGGTGCACAGCTTTATGATGGTATCGACCGCCTCCTGAGGGTCTTCCCGGCCGATGAAATAAAAATCCTGGGCTTCCTCGCCGCTGACCCGCAAGTCGGGGAAATTGCCCAGCCGGATGAGGTGCGCGTTGGTGATTATCCGGCTCAGGCTTGCCTGGCGGAAGATTTCGGTGAGCCGGATGACGGGAAATTTTTGCGAGTCGATGATGTCGCGAAGGACGTTTCCGGGACCCACGGAGGGGAGCTGGTCGGAATCTCCCACCAGGATGAGGACGGCGGAAGTCGGCACGGCCTTGAGCAGGTGGTGCGCGATCACGATATCCATCATCGAGGTTTCGTCCACAATGACCAGGTCGGCCGCGAGGGGTTTTTGCTCGTTTCGCTGAAACCCGCCCGCCATGGGGCTGAATTCGAGGAGCCTGTGGATCGTTGCGGCCGGCTGTCCCGTTGCTTCGGAGAGCCTTTTGGCGGCGCGCCCGGTCGGGGCGGCCAGCTTCACGCGGGCCCCCATCCTCGAATATACCGCCAGGATGGCAAGGACCAGGGTGGTCTTGCCCGTGCCGGGGCCGCCCGTGATGACGATCACCTTCTCGGAGAGCGCCCGCTTGACGGCTTCTTCCTGGAGCGGGGCGAGAGTGAAGGGCAGGCGGCCCCGCAGCCATTCCACGGCCTTGGCGGGGTCGATCTCTGATCTCAGCATCCGGTAGCCCCCGATGGTGAACAACCGCTTGGCGGCCCCGGCCTCGGCGGCGTGGAAGGCGCGAAGATAGACTGCTCGCTCGCTCCCGAACTGCTCGGCGGCGGCGGGCGAGAGGATCTCCTCGCGAGTGCGGGTGTCCGCCTTGAGCACGCGCAGGGCGTCCTCGATAATCCCGGAATCGATATCGAGGGTCTTGCGGCACTGCTCGATCAGCCACTCGAACGGCACGCAGACATGGCCCTCGTCGGCCGCCTCGCTCAGGACATACAGGATGCCCGCCTCGGCCCGCAGGGGCGAATCGTGCTCGAAGCCGAGCTTTACGGCGAGCCTGTCGGCGGTGAGAAACCCGATCCCGTGCACGTCCATCGCAAGGCGGTAGGGGTTTTCCCGGACGACCTTGAGGGATTCCCTGCCATACTGCTTGAAAATGCGCGCGGCCAGTGCGGCGCTCGTGTCGTTTGCGCGCAGGAAAACCATCAGGTCGCGTATCTCCTTCTGGTCGTCCCAGGCTTTCCGTATCTGCTCGATCCGGTACTTGCCGATGCCCTCGACTTCCTTGAGGCGGCCTATGTCCGAATCGATGATATCGAGGGTGCGCTCGGCGAAACGCTTGACGATGCGCTCGGCCATCTTGGGCCCGATCCCCTTGATGAGCCCCGATCCGAGATACTTCTTGATGCCCAGCACGGTCGAGGGCGCGGTTGTTTCATAGCGCTCGACCCGGAACTGTTCCCCGAACCGCGCGTGGCTCCCCCACTCACCCTCCATGACGAGCGTCTCGCCGGGGCAGACCGAGGTGAAATTGCCCACGGCCGTCACCAGGTCCCTGCGGCCGGGGACCTGCACCTTTATCACCGAGTAGCCGTCATCTTCGCTCGCGAAGGTGATTCTTTCCACCAGTCCCTGTAGTCTGACATGCATAATTTTCGACGACGCTCACATTTCCGGTTGCAAAACGCTTAACATTGGGTTGGAATATATTATATATTTTGCGCTAAGGTGGAAATCCTCGTTTTGACAAAGCCCTGGAACGTGTTAACATAAGTTTTGAGGGGTAAATCAGGACCCCGGAGGGTTTCACCACGGTTCCCGCCCAGGCTCGGGGCGAGGATCAATCCTCAAAATTATTGAGCGGAGAGGTTGCCCGATGTCCCTTTACATCAAAACCGACGATTACAGCAAACATGGTATCAGCAAATATTCCGACCCGGCGCTTATCCGGGCCGTGGTGCAAAAGGAGCTTAACATTGATCGGGTTTTCGTTTCCTTTGTGAACAAGCACGAATATATCCGGGTGGACTTCCTGCGGCCCAGACCTCCCCGAAGATTGAACAGACGCCCAGGCAGGCGGGCTTCCGCCAAATAAACGCCGGGCGCCTTCGGGCGCCCTTTTTTATTGCCTCTCCCACCTTGCCGTGCAATCCTCTTATTACCTCCTTCCCAACCGATTGTCCATCCGTCATGACCGGCGCTGGAAAGTGACATGACGCCAATTGGTTATCGGACATCAAACACTGTCATTTCGCGCGGGGCGAGAAATCTCGACCGGGAAACAGGTGGGATTTTTCGCCCGCGCCGGAAATAACTCTCGTATCATGGCAAACCGATATGAAAACTCTGCTCAAAATCTTTGTCTACGGCACCCTTAAGAAAGGTTTTGCGAACCACGACAGCTTCTGCGGGGGAGTGTTGCGGATCGAGCGGGCGCGCCTTTGCGGGAGGCTTTTCAAACTGATGCCCGATATTCCCGTGATGGTCGTGCCGGATAGGGAAATCCTTGCCCGGGGGACGGGAAACGTGGCCTCCGACCTGGAATTGCAGGGGAGGTTCGAATCGGGCGCAAGCGCGCCGCCGCCGACGGGAGCGGTATCTGTCGAACCGGATGCGGCGTGCAAGGGATGGAAAAGGATAAACGGAGAGGTCCTCTTCTTTGACGACCCGGAGACGAGGCTGCCCCTGATCGACGGCCTCGAAGAGTTCCGGCCGGGAGGGGCGTCCACCTACGTGAGGGTCCTCGTCCGCGCGGCCCTGGCCGACGGCTCGCTCACCACGGCGTGGACCTACGTTGCGGGATTCGATACCGGTGAACTTGACGGCTACGAGGGGGAGACGTGGTTTCCGGGTGGATAACGCGTAATGGTTCACCGCAGAGACGCAGAGGACGCTGAGGACGCTGAGTCATGTAGGTTGGGTGAAGCGGAGCGAAACCCAACGATAACAGGCACGGGATAACATATGTTGGGTTGCGCTCCGCTTCACCCAACCCACAGCTTTCACCCGACCCTGTAAATTTACTGAAAAGCTTGCCCCGCATCTGGCTGCAATCACGCCGCGGGGCCGGTCCCTCCGGTCTTTCCCGGCTGCCCCCGGCGAGTGGAAAAATGAAGCCCCAGGTCCGAAAGCAGGGCCATGTGCTCCTTGCCCTCCGACATCATCCGGATGAGAAATTCCCGTTCCCCGGGGTCCTTCGATGCTTCGAGGGCATAGACGAAGAACTGAATACAGGCCTGTTCCATGCTGAGCGCGTTATTGAGGGTGATCAAATCCTGAGGGGCCGGCGCGGCCGGTTCCTCGAGCTCGTAAATGATTCTTTTTATCGCCTCGGCTCTTTCCCAATCCCAGGCGGGCACGGTGGGAAATGGGGCCCCGGCCCCCGCCCCCGCCCGGTTCTTTTCGATACATTTTATCTGTTCGGCTTCCTGGTCTCCGAGGAAGGCGAACAGTTCACACCCGGCCCTATCGGAGCACCTTCTCGTCGCACTTTCGTAGAGGATTCTCTTCATCTCCTTGAACTCAAGCGTCGTGGCTAGAATCTCGTTCCGCCGATCAAGGGGGGTCATCTTGGCCTCCACCGTAGAGGTTAAACGCTTGATATGCCGGTCTCACAAAGAATCGAAAACCCGAGGCGCCCCTGGAAGGGAGATATTCCTATTGCATTCTCATTTCCCGCAGCTTGTAGTCCTTGGGCACTTTGAACAGCGCGGGGTCAAGGGACCTTTGCTCCACTTTCTTCAAGGTGCTCGTAATCGTTCCGCCCATCATGCTGTTGACCGTCTGAACCGGAAAGCCGTCCAGCTTTTCGATCATCGCCGCGACGTTCATCTGGCGCAGCATCGGGTTCTTCTCGGCCGCCGCGGCCATCTTTGCCGACATCGACCGGAGTTCCTGGTAGCCCTTGACGTCCTTCGACACCCAGTACTCGCCCTGCATCATAACCATATCGGCCAGGTACTTGCGGCATTTGTAGCCCTCGATGGTCTTTGTCTCGTTGGTCGGAGTGATGTTGAACTGCATCATCTCGCCCATCATCTTGTCCATTTTCTTCTTTTCGGCCGCGGGCATGTCGGGAGGCAGCGGCGGGGGTTCGCCCAGGTTCATCTGTGAATAGGTCCTGTTCTGGGGATTGAGGGTGTAGCCCATCATCGTGGTGTAGTCGATGATGATGACCTTGCCGTCTCCCGGATCGATTCGCGTTGCGGTGGCCGTGAAATAATTTTTGTGAATTTTCATGCCGTCCGGCTGATGCGGTATCCCCTTGGATACGTTCTCGGACTCCCAATACAGGTCGGCGTGGGCCGAAACTGCGGCAAAGGCCGCGAAAAAGACCAGAAACGTGAAGACAACCGCTAATTTACCGGCTCTCATAGTCCTCCTTTTCGACAATGGGATTCAAATCGGCTGTTATGTTATATATCCAGCTTAAGCAAACGGAACGTGGAATGCATTCTTACATCAGCGGGTGATAATTTTCAACGGCGCTGTGAGGGCCGCGTTCCCGTAGTCCGTCGATCCGGTAATGGCTCACCGAAGGGACGCAGAGGACGCTGAGAGTGAACAGTGAACAGTGAACGGGAAAAGCATGTTTCCGTGTGGTCCGCCGCCGCCTTCTGCTCACTGCTCACTGTTTTCTCCGCGCTCTCTGCGTCTCCGCGGTGAACGGTTATTCGATCCGGAGCCCGGCCCGGAAATAATTCGCGGGCCCGGGCTTGTTTTGGGTGATTTGCGGGGCAAGTTCTGGTATGGTTAACCTGACTGGACCGTTTAGGTTAACGGTTCGGCCCCCATTTCCCCCACCCGTTTAACCAATGGACCACGGAAGGACTGATTAGGACTATGAACGAGGGTGCGATAAAAGAAATGCGCCGGGCGGCTGAAACCGGCGTCCCGGTCTCGGAAGAGATTGCTCTCGATATCCTGCGCTGCGGACCTGAAGAAATCCCCGAAATAATGGCTTGCGCCTCGATGGTGAGGAAAAGGCGCTTCGGCACGGGCCTCCTCATGTGTTCGATAATGAACGCCAAGAGCGGCGCGTGCACCGAGGATTGCGCGTTTTGCGCCCAATCGGCGCACCACCGGACCCACGCGGAGACATTTCCGCTGGCGGAGGTCGCGGAAATCGAGGCGGCCTACCTGAGGGCGACGGAGCTTCCGGTCAGCCACTTCGGCGTGGTGACCAGCGGAAAGGCCGTCAAGGCAAAAGACATTCGCGTCATCTGCGAAGCCGCGAAGCGGACAAACGATCCGCGCCTGACATGGTGCGCCTCCCTGGGGTGCCTGGATAAAGAGCTGCTCCTGGCCCTGAAAGAGGCCGGCTTCAAGCGCTTTCACCACAACCTGGAAGCCTCGGAGAGCTTTTTCCCGAATATTTGTACGACGCATTCCTACGATTTGCGCATCGAGACCGTGCGCGCCGTGAAAGAGGCCGGGCTGGAGATCTGCAGCGGCGGAATCCTGGGATTGGGGGAGAGCCTGGAGCAAAGGGTCGAGTTTGCCGCAATCCTTGCGCGCGAGGAAGTGGACTCGATACCGCTGAACTTTCTGATTCCCATCCCCGGAACGCGGCTCGAAGGCAGCAAGGTGATGCGGCCCCTCGACATGATACGCACCATTGCCATGTTCCGGATGATGAACCCCAAATCCGAGCTCAAGGTGTGCGCGGGACGCATCCACCTGAGGGACCTGCAGTCGATGGTGTTCTACGCCGGGGCGACGGGCATCATGATAGGAGACCTCCTGACGGTAGCGGGGCGCAACCCCAGGGAAGACCTCCAGATGATCGAGGACCTGGGCTTCAAGGTCCTGTGCTAAGGGGCCGGGCCGCCCGCATCACGCGCCGCGTTTCATCATTTCCCTGAAAATGATCACTTTCTGGACGTCCTGGGTGCCCTCGCCGAGCGAGGCGGCCCAGGCGTCCATCGGGTATTTGTGGACGGGGTGATCGAAGACCACCGACGCCGCGCCGAACAGGTCCGCCGCCCATATGCCGACCTCCCGTGCAAGACCTACCGCGAGATATTTTGCGATGGATGCGCCCATCTTGAAATCCCGCCCCGTATCCTTTTCCCAGCAAGTCTTCCAGAGCGCGAGCCTCGCGGCTTCCAGCCTGGCGTAGAAATCCGCCGCTTCAAACGATTTTGCCTGAAAGTCGATCACCTTCTGTCCGAAAATGGAGCGCTTTTTCGCATGATCGAGTCCGCTTCGGAATGCCCCGAAGGCGGTGCCGAGCGTCAGGGCGCTGATCGTGATCCGGCTGTTGGAAAAGATTTCGAGCACCTGCTGGAGCCCGCGGCCCCGGTTGCCGACGAGGTTTGCGTCGGGGACGAAAACCCTTTTCAGGTGGATGCGGGTGAGGTCGGAGGGGACCCAGACCTTCTTGTTGAGCGGTGTCCGGGACACCCCATCGGAGGAAAGGTCCACCAGGAACATGGAAATCCGGCGGTTGCGCGGCGCATCGGGGTCCGAGACGGCGGTCACGAGGGCGTGGTCGCTGATGTAGCCGTTGGTGACATACGATTTGGTCCCGCTGAGGACCCAGCCTCCGTCAACCTTTTCGGCCGTTGCCGCAAGGGCCGCCACGTCGCTTCCGGCCGTCGGTTCGGTGTTGCCGAGGCAGATAAGGACCTCGCCCCGGGCTGCCGGGGCAATGAAGGCCGCCTTCTGGTCCCCGTTTCCGAAAAGCGAAATCCCCTTGGTCCCGAGCGAAATGTGCACGAGAACGGCAACGCCCACCCCGGGCGAAAGCGTCCCGAGGTGTTCCAGGAACAATGCCTGCTTGAGGGTGGGCTGCTCGGAGAGCGAGCCGTTTTGGGAATCGAAGCCGAGAAAATGGTTCGATCCCAGTTCGCGGAAAAATTGGCGCGGGATCTTGCCCTCGGAATACCACGATGAAAGATTGGGCGTGAGACGCTCGGCAAGAAATTTCTTAAAGCCGTCAAGCGATTCGAGATAGTCGGTCGGGACCTGAAAATCCATTTCTCCGCTCCTGTTCTGTCATGGCGCTCGCAACTCCCCCGTGAAATGGAGGCGCATCAAGGGCAGGGGACAACTCCGCCTCTTGCGCGGCGACCACACCGCCTCCCGCGCGGCGGGCGCAAATCGTCCGCCTCCCAAACGGGGACCGGTCCTCAAGATTCTTGCAACAAATTAGTGATTGGATGCGTTTTGCTCAATGGCCCCGGCAAAATCAGAGGGGTGAGGTCTCGCGGGGCAATGCTGTTGCTGTAAGGCGAATGTGGCGACCTATGGTCGTGGCGCAATGCTGTTGCTGTATGGCGAATGTGGCGACCCCTCGTCGTGGGGCAGGCTTTCCAGCCTGCCGGCAAGGGGCTGAGGAATCCCGATGAACGGCATGCAGGAAAACGGGGCTGTTGCCCGCGTCAATTGCGGAAAAACCGCAATGCGCTCGTGGTTAAGCCCAGGGCCCAAGGATCGTCATTCCCGCAGTGTTTTTGGGCGGGAATCCAGTGTCTGTCGAGGCGGACGCAAAAGCAAAGCCGCTGGATTCCCGCCCAAAAACGCCGCGGGAATGACGTTTCTTTTTCTCGTGAAGCCCGCTATCAACAAGCCCGCTAGCAACCGATGCTGAAAAACTCCGAAAAATCAACCCCGTTCCGCGCCGTGTCGACTTTTTCGGCGATCACGTGGGCGAGAAGCGGCAGGGCGATGGTTGCGTCGCAGAAGCACTGTGCGGTCCTGCCGGCGCTGGTTTCCTTGCCCCAGGAGGTCGCCTCCTCGAAGGTGCAGCCGGAAAGGCCTCCCCATTGCGGTGAATCCGAGGTGATCTGGATGGCGTACTTGTGGGGGTGGTAGGTCTCGTCGGTGCCCTCGCGCATCAGCGGCTTGTCCCGGTTCGGGATTGTCCTGCCGGGATAGAGCAGGTCGGCGGACACGGCGAAAAGCTGGATGAAATCCTTGGGGACCCCTCCACCGACATAGAAGACACCGGTGTTTTTGACCCGCTCCGCAAGGCTCATGAACTCTATGTAATCTTTGATGGCGTCGATCGTGAGGGTGAACCCCCTGCTTTTTGCAATGAGCGCGGCATCGCCCACCGGGCTGTCCGCCACACCGGGGCAGAAGACGGGGACTTTATTCGCGGCGGCCGAAACCAGGATGCTCTTGACGCCGCGCGCTCCGAGCCACGCGCCGAGCAGGTACAGGAATTCCCTGGACGAGTACCTGTAAGTCTCATCGAGGGTCACCACGAAATCGCTGAGAAGCTCGGTCATCTCCAGGTAGTCTTTTTCCGTGCCGTATATGTCGTAGTAACGGTTGAAGCCGATCTTGCACAGGTATTCGTCGTCGATGTTGTGCGTTCCCTTATAGTAGGCGCGGCCCATGCCCTCGACGATGTCCTCGGTGAGGTTCGCGCCGGTTGCGACAAGGATATCGATATAGCGCTGCTCGATGAGCCAGCTCACGATCGACCACTGGCCCGCGACCGAGAGAGATCCCGCATAGCCCATCAGGATGGTCAGGTCCTTTTCCCCGATCATTTCCTCGAAAATATCGCAGACTTCCGCAAGCTTTCGTCCCTGGAAGCCCGTCCGGGACATTTCAGCAATCAATTGCGACAGGGGTTTGTTTTTCTTTACCTGGATCGCCCTGACCTTTTCGTATGGCAATGCATCGTTTTTCACCCGAAGATCACTCCCGATGTAAGTTTTGTTGTTGGATTTCTTGCGGAATCGGAGATAACGCCCCGCGGTACGCACCGACTGCGACCCACCATAGCAGAAATGACCCGGCATGTGAAAGCATTAATGGGTTGCTGGGCGCGGGTTGCGGGACGCCTGGCACGGGATGGCGCAACCCGCGACCGGAAAGGATCGCCGCCTCGAAATAGTGTCGAAACCGCTCGGACATCTCATTGACAACCTTTCCCCAGTCCTTAAATCCAACAATAGGTGCCGGACCCGGTCCAGCCCTGATTGTGTCCCGGTTACGGACAGGCGAAGCCGCAGGAGAAATGCCATGAAAAACGATCGCAAACGTGCCCCGGCCATGCGCAAATCCACCAAGGCCATCCATGCGGGGGGCGCGGAACATTCGATTTACGGCGAAATCTCGGTGCCGATATTTCAGTCCTCGACCTTTGTCTTCCCGAGCGCCGCCGACGGGGCGGCCCGGTTTGCGGGGGAGCAGGCCGGATACATTTACACCCGCATGGGCAATCCCACCGTAAACGCCCTGGAAGAAAACGTCGCGGCCCTCGAGGGCGGTTTTGCCGGAATAGCCGCCGCGACCGGCATGGCCGCCGTCAGCTCCGTCTTTCTTGCGCTGCTCAACCAGGGGGACCACGTCGTTTCGACCCACTGCATTTACGGGTCCTCGCGGGTCATGCTCGAAAAGGAACTGGCAAGGTTCGGAGTGCGCTCCACCTTCGTTGACAGCTCGGACCTCGCCAACGTCGAGCGGGCCCTGCGGCCGGAAACGAAGATGATTTTCATCGAATCGCCGATGAATCCCAGCATGAAGATAACCGATCTTCGCGGGGTGGGTGAGATAGCGGCAAGGCGTAAAATCCTTTTCGTCGTGGACAACACGTTCGCCAGCCCCTATCTCCAGCGCCCGATCGAACTGGGGGCGGACATCGTCATCAACAGCCTGACGAAGTTTTTGAACGGCCACACCGATGTGGTCGGCGGGATGATCGTCACCAGGGACGAGGAGAATTTCAAGAGGCTGAAAAAATACGTGCAAACTTCCGGCGGGACCATGGACCCGCACCAGGCGTGGTTGATACTGCGGGGCATCCGGACCCTGCCGCTCCGGATCGAGAGGGCGCAGGAAAATGCCATGAAGCTCGCGCGTTTTCTCAAATCGCACCCGAAAGTCATCTGGGTGTCCTACCCGGGCCTGCCCGAGCACCCGCAGCACGAGATCGCAAAAAAGCAGATGGACGGATTCGGCTCGATGATATCCTTCGGGGTCCAGGGCGGCCTGGAGGGCGGAATAACGGTCATGGACGCCGTGCGGCTGATAACCCTCGCCGTGTCGCTTGGAGGGGTCGAGTCGCTGATCGAACACCCCGCCTCGATGACCCACGCCTCGATCCCGCGCGAGCAGCGCGAGGAGGCCGGCATCCTGGATGAACTGGTGCGGTTCTCCGTCGGCTGCGAGGACTTCGAAGACCTCAAGGAAGACCTCGACCAGGCGCTAAGCCACATCCGCGAATAACGCCGGCTACCGGGTATCAGGCCGTAGGTTGCCGTGAAAGGTATTCCGTCCAAGTTGCATAGAGCCAGAGGGAGCCACACGCCAGTCTGTGGGAGCGGCTTGTAGCCGCGAGAAGGGCGGGCCAACGCGTGGAAATCGCGGCTACAAGCCGCTCCCACAGACTCGTGCGGACTTTCATCCGATGGGGGTGAATGATTCTTTCATGACCGTTGGGTTAAGCGGTAGGGGTTGTTGGGTTAAGCGGTAGGGGTTGTTGGGTTAAGCGGCAGGGGCTGTTGCCCAAGTCAAAGTATAACTAATTGTTATACTTTAGGTCCGGGCGGCGAACTCTAAAACCGTCATTCCCGCGGCGTTCTTGGGCGGGAATCCAGCGTCTTTGTTCTTGCAACCGTCTGGAAAGAAACTGGATTCCCGCCCAAAAACGCCGCGGGAATGACGATCCTTGGGTCCCAGGCTCAACCATGAGTGCATTGCTTAACCGTGAGCGCATTACGGTTTTACCGCAATCGATTTGGGCAGCGGTCCCAGGAGCGTGGGAACGAGCAAATCATATCCTCAGGTCTTCTCCGCGTTCTCTGCGTCTCTGCGGTGAACGGTGACGAATCCGCGAGCCCTCAGCTCATATGCTCCACTATCGCCCGCGCGAATTCGGAGCATTTCAGCTCGCGGGCCCCGTTCATCTGCCGCGCGAGGTCGTAGGTGACGAGCTTGTCCTTTATGGTTTTTTCCATCGCGTCCCGGATCAGGTCGGCGGCCTCGGACCACCCGAGGTGGTCGAGCATCATCGTGCCGGAGAGGATCAGCGAGCCCGGATTGACTTTATCCATGCCCGCGTACTTGGGGGCGGTGCCGTGGGTTGCCTCGAACATCGCGCACCTGTCTCCGACGTTTGCCCCCGGGGCCATTCCGAGCCCTCCCACCTGCGCGGCCAGGGCGTCGGAGAGATAGTCCCCGTTCAGGTTCGGCGTGGCGATCACGCTGTACTCTTCGGGCCGCAGCAGGACCTGCTGAAACATCGAATCCGTTATCCGGTCGTTTATAACGACCTTGCCCGCGGGGGGCTTTCCGGCGTACTTTTCCCGGACTTCGGCCTCGGTGATCGTCGAGTCCGCGAACTCCTCGGCGGCCAGTTCGTAGCCCCATTTGCGGAAGGCGCCCTCGGTGAACTTCATGATGTTTCCCTTGTGCACCAGGGTGACCGACGGGAGGCCCTTTTCGATGGCGTAGGCCACGGCGCGCCGCACGAGGCGCTTCGTCGCGCCGGAACTCATCGGCTTGATGCCTATCCCCGATTCGGCCGGCAAGACGACGTTAAACTGCTCCCGCAGAAAGCGGGCGAGTTTTTCAGCCTCCTCGGACAGGGCGGGCCACTCGATTCCGGCATAGACATCCTCGGTATTTTCCCGAAAAATGGTCATGTTGACCCTCTCGGGGTGGCGCACGGGGGAGGGGAGTCCCGCAAAATACCTCACCGGGCGGATGCACGCGTAGAGGTCGAGGACCTGGCGGAGCATCACGTTGAGGCTCCTCAATCCGGTCCCCACGGGGGTGGTGAGGGGGCCCTTGATCGAGACCACGCTCTTGCGGATCAACTCGATGGTTTTTTGCGGAAGGGACTCGCCGGTTTGCCGCCTGGCCTTTTCCCCCGCCGCAAGCTCGAACCAGTGGATTTTGTTCCGGCCGGAATAGGCCCGCGCGACCGCGCCGTCCAGTACGAGCTTAGCCGCCGACCAGATGTCCGGCCCGATTCCGTCCCCTTCTATGTAGCCGATGTTCGGATTTTTCGGGACCCGCGCACCGAGATGTTCGTCAAGGGTGATCCACTCACCCGTATATTCGTGCTCATTCATGGGAAATCCTTTTCGATACCGCAAAATCCAGCAGGACCCACTCGCCGTCGGCCCGGCTCGCGGCGAGCGCGGCGCCCCTTTTCTCGTACTCGGCGCGGACCTCTTCGGCCTGTTCGGCCAGTATCCCGCTCAAGACCAGCCTGCCCCCGTCCCCGACCCTCGCGAGAAGGGTTTCGGACATCCGAATCAGCGGCAGGGCCATGATGTTCGAGATCACGACGTCGTAGGTTTCGTCAATTTCGAGGGGCGACGCGCAACGGACCCTGATTTTTTCCGAAAGCCCGTTTAGCTCGATGTTGGGGGCGGCCACCTCGATCGCCTCCGGATCGTTGTCGATTCCGAGGATGTTCTCGAAGCCCAGCAGAGCGGCCCCTATAACCAGAATTCCCGACCCCGTCCCCACATCGAGAAGCGTTCCCGGCGATGTTCCCGGCGATGTTCCGGGGGATGTTCCGGGGGAGCAACCTTCGTCCGCAACCTCTTTGATCCCGTGACTGTGGGAGCGGCTTTCAGCCGCGATGTGTTCGCCCCCGAGACTGTGGGAGCGGCTTGCAGCCGCGATGTCTTTTCTCACGCTTTCGGCCCATCCTTCGAGCCATTCCAGGCACAGCCGGGTCGTTTCGTGGTGGCCCGTGCCGAAGGCGCGGCCGGGGTCTATCCGGATGACGAGGTCCTCCGGGCCGGGGCGGACGGGCTCCCATGTGGGCGCAACCAGGAAACGGCGGCCCACCCGGAGCGGCTTGAAATGCGCTTTCCAGGTCTCGGACCAGTCTTCATCCGGTATTTCGGAAAAAGTCCACTCGATTCTGCCGCCGCCCGGATCGGCATTCGAAGCGGATTCGAGCATCCGGTCGAGGACCGTTCGCTTTTCGCCAAAGACGGCCGAATCAAAATAGATGCGGATGCCCTCCGGGATGAACTCGACGCTCGCGCCGAAGCTTTCGGCAAGCTCCGCCCCGAGATCGTCGGCCCTGTCGGCGCCGCAGGATATGTCAACGCGTGTCCAGTTTCTTGTCATTTCTTCCTTATTCCACGGCCGCGATACACTTCACCTCGACCATTGCGCCCCTGGGGAGCGCGTTTACCTCGACCACGGCCCGCGCCGGTTTGTGTTCCGGAAAATAGGACGCATATACTTCGTTGAATTGCGCAAAGCGGGAAATATCCGTGATAAAGACATCGACCGCAACAACTTTTTCCAACCCGCATCCAGCCGCGGCCAGGATTTGTTTCATATTTTCCAGGGATTGGCTTGCCTGCTGGAAAAAATCTTCGCCGACCATCTGGCCCGTTTCCGGGTTCAACGGTATCTGGCCGCTGACGAAAAGCAAACCCTTTGCCAGGATCGCCTGTGAATAGGGGCCGATTGCGGCGGGGGCCTTGTTCGTTTGAATCGCTTGAAGTATCATGTCTCCTCCTCGGTATTTGGGTGGCTCAGGGTCATTTTCCGGTCCGGCATAACAGTTGCGGCCGTTTTCCGGAACAAATATGTTCAGCCGCCGGTGAACAAATCGAAATTAAACTCTGTATTCTAAAAGTAAATCGTGTTTTTTATGAAAATAAGGTAATCGTTCACGCGGAAGACGGAGGACGGAGGACGGAGGACGGAAGACGGAAGACGGAAGACGGAAGAAAGAAGACAGGTAACCGTGGACGGAGGATTATTTTTCTGTCCTCTGTCCTCTGTCCTCTGTCCTCTGTCCTCTGCTTTCTCTGCGCCTCCGTGGCGAACGGTCACAAAATAAGATACGGGGATGGGGCCGTGGAAGATGGAGCTTATTGGAAAGGGTCGAGCCGAGTGCGGACAACACGGGACCGCGGGAAGATAGTTGTTACCGGGGCCACCGGCTTTGTGGGCGGGCGGCTCGTGCGCGCCCTCTCCGAGAGGGGGATCGAGCTGCGGTGCATTGTGCGCTCCGAGGAGAGGTTCAGGGAGCTTTTCCCCGATGAGATCTATGCCGAGCCGGTCGAAGCGGACATGCTCAAACCCCGGACCCTCGACCGGGCGCTCAAGGGGGTCGAGCTGGCCTTCTATCTCGTCCACTCGATGGGCGGACAGACCATCTTCGAAAACCGGATATTTGCGGAACGGGACAGGGAGGCGGCCCGCAACTTCGTGCAGGCGGCGGACAGGGCGGGGGTGCGCAGGATCATCTACCTGGGCGGCCTGGGCGAAATGGGCGACGATTTGTCAAAGCACCTCGCAAGCAGGCGCGAGGTGGCCGAAATCCTGCGCTCGGGCCGGGTCAGCGAAACGATCCTGCGGGCCGCCAACATAATCGGCGCGGGGGGCGCCCCGTTCGAGATGCTGCGCCACATAGTCGAGCGCCTGCCGGTTATCTTCGCGCCGAGGTGGATCGACACCCGCTGCCAGCCCATAGACATCCACGACGTGGTCGCCTACCTCATCGGGTCCATGGAAAATCCCGACACGGCGGGCGCGGAATTCGACATCGGCGGCCCCGACATAATCACCTATCGCGAAATGATGGAAATCTACGCCAGGGTGCGGGGGCTGAAGCGCCTGATCATCGCGGGACCGTACAGCACCCCGCGCCTTTCCGCAATATTCATAAGTCTCATCACTCCCGTACCCTCAGGGGTGACGAACCCGCTCCTGGAAGGCTTGAGAAACGAGGTCATCTGCCGCGAAAACCGCATCCGGGAGCTTATCCCCATCGCGTTGACACCGCTGGAGTATTCCATCTGCAATGCCCTCTACGAGGAGCAGGGGGGACCCGGGAAGGTCCCGTCAAGACAGGCGTGCTTTTTAAAAGGTCGTTATTAAAAAAAGGCGTATTTCCAGACAGAAAAACGTATTTCCTGTCCTGAGCTCATCGATAGGCCAAACACCGCGCGCGTCATTCCGGCGCTTGTTCGTGGACGACGAGCGGTGAATCTGCGAAACGTATCACCGGAAAGGAAAGACGGCATGAAAATCAATATGACGCCGGGACGGATCATCGTCGGACGGCTGAAAAAGGGGGAAGACCTCCTGGGCGGTCTTGAAAGAATCTGCGCGGAAGAGGGGATAAAGCTCGGGGAGGTGACGGCGCTGGGGGCGGTAAAAGGGGCCCGGATCGGCTACTACGACCAGGACAAACGCCAATACTTCTACCTGGAGTTTAAGGAGCACCTGGAAATACTGGCGCTTGTCGGGAACGTTTCGCTAAAGGACGGCAAACCGTTCGTGCATGCGCACGTGACATTTGGAAACGAAAAGGGGGAGGCGGTCGGCGGGCACCTGGCGGAGGGCGCCGAAGTATTCGCCTGCGAGTACTCGATCAGGGAGTACCTCTCCGCCGCGGCGCTCGAACGCGCCCACGATGAGGCGACCGGGCTTTTTCTCTGGAAATGAACCGGCCCCGGCATTTCTCGGGCGCGCCGGTTATGCTGTCTTTGCGACCTTCGGGGGCGGCTGCTTTCGCAGGGCCGCAAAGTACCCCTCGTAGGTGGATTTTGTGTCGATTGCGTCGAACAGGGCCTTGGATTCTTCCATGAGTAATTTCGAATTCTCGAGCGCTTTGGCCAGGTCCTCGGCGGGCGAATAGGACACCCTGCCGTGCCCGGGGAAGAATTCATCGATCCGGAGCGCATTGAGCCGTTCGAGCGAGTTGATATAGTCGCTTATGTTTCCCGAGCCCAGGATGCCCGAGAGGACGCCTCCCGCCAGGACGGTGTCGCCGGTGAAAAGGACCCGCTGGTTGGGTTCGTAGAGGCAGATACAGCCCGAGCAGTGTCCCGGCGTGTGCATCACGGTGATTTTGTAGTTGCCGAGGTCGATCTGTGTCTGTTCCTGGAGCCATAGGTCCGCCCGGAAAGCCTGCGCGGCCCCGTCCATGTATTTGCTCATCATCACGAAGTCGTCGTGCAGGTCGATCTTGTTTGCCGCGTGGGCATGGGCGGCGATGATTGCTTTCCGGGCGAAAAAGGCGGATGCGCCGATGTGGTCGAAGTGCTCGTGCGTGAGGACGATCAGGTGAATGTCCTCGGGCGCGAGGCCGGCCTGGGCGAGGCATTCGACCAGGTTCGGGTAATTGGCGTGTGTTCCCGTGTCGATCAGGATGTTTTTTGCCGTGCCTTTCACGAGATAGACGTGGCTTCCCGGCCTCTCGGATCGAATCTGGAAAATGTCGGACCTGAGTTCTACGATTCGCGCCATCGTTTCCGCATCCGCGTGTGAGGGTTGTCCAAGGGGCTGTTAGTCAGAGTTGTAACGGGGGCCGGTAAAGCCTCTGATCACCTGGCAATGGGCTCGCATGATCGTCAGGGCAAAAGCCGGCTGGTGGCTGACCATGAAGAGAAACTTGTCCCTGTCGAGGGCGATCAGTTTGGTTTGGTCTTCGGCCGCGCGGGCCCCGGCGCTTCGTGGTGAATCGTCCACGAGGGCCATTTCACCGAAAAATTGTCCCGGCTCCACGAACGCCAGTTCCACTTCAGCATTCGCCTGGGCGCGAAAGAGCTTCACTCTTCCCGAACAGACCACATACATTTCGTCGCCGTTCGCGCCTTCCTCGAAGATGATGTCTCGGTCCCGGTAAATTCTCATGAATCTTTGGCATGCGGAATCACAGTCCATGGGGAACTCTCTTTGCTGCTGGAGCGTTTTCTTATGAAAAAGCGATTTTCGGGGGGATGGATTCATGGATTAATTGTTGCGCATGGATAGCGGACCAGGGAGGAAAAAGCAACGAAAAAAATAATGACGAGACGGGGTGATAAAGATTCGCATGCACAAGGAATGGGCTTGATTCGCGCCCGCTCGGCGCCGGGCTGTTCGGAGCAGGGGGCCGTGCGGCGCAAGTCCGCCTGGGGCTTTAACCGTCAGCCTTCCCTCTTGGCGCGAAAGGCCCGCCTCCCAAGCGCCCATGCGCCGCCCGCCAAAACCAGGGCCGCGCCCGCAACGATTGCGGCGTCGGCCACGTTGAAGATGTAAGGCTGGAACCCACCCCAGGAAAAGTTCAGAAAATCGACCACATTGCCTCCCAACGCGATCCGGTCGAGCAGGTTGCTGATGCTCCCTCCGCAAAAAAGCGACAACCCGAGCGCCGTGAGGGCCGGCAGTTGCGGGCAGAAGAGCAGGACGAGCACGATGAGCCCCAGAAAGAGCGCGACTGCAATGGTGACGGTCCTCCCGCGCCACCTTTCCGGCAGCAGTCATTCGAAGGCCAACTGCCCCCCGGTGTTCTCGCTGTAGTGGAGCTTGAGGGGGCTTCCAGCAACCGAGACGACCCTGGTCTTCGACAGGTGTGATTTCGCCATATACTTGGTGATCTGATCGCACCCCATGCTCAATACAAGCGCGAAAACGACCGCCAGAATCCTTTTCCTGTTCATCGCACGCCGCCTCTGTGGTCTCCGGCCCCGCTTTGGCCGGCGCGGGGATCGGGGGAGTGGGGATTATCCCAATGCGGGCGCCTTAAGCGCAACAGCGTTCACTTCAAACGCATCCGGCAGCCGAGGCCGTGGGGCGGGCTTTGCGGCCTGCCGTTCGTTGGGGTCCCGCGGTCTGTCGCCGGCAGGCTGGAAAGCCTGCCCCACGGCCCCGCTGGTAACCGTTCACCGCAGAGGCGCAGAGAACGCTGAGAAGACCTGAGGATAGTGTTGACAGGATTTAGAACCGAGGACTGGTTTCCCATCCTAATCCTGTAAATCCTGCTCATGGCTTTTCCTCCGCGCTCTCCGCGTCTCCGCGGTGAACGATTACGACCCGCTGTCCATTGGGTGAGGGCCTTATACACCATTTCGAGGGGAACAAGAAGGAGCCGCGGCCGCATCGGGGCGGCAAATCCATTGACCCGACAAAAAACGTATGAAACATCATATCGCTACGGGACTGCCATTGAACAAGTTGGGAATAGGTGGTAGTCTAATAATCAGCCTGCCTGAAGAATTCACATGCCGACAACTCTAAAATGCTTGGGGGAATTAAGATGAAGGATATTGTGCTGATATTCTTGTCCATTTTTTCAGCCGGTATCGTGTCGCTTCTACTGGAGCTTTCACTTTTGCGCGAGTTCATTTATATCTTCGGGTCCACCGCCGTATCCAATGCGATCATAATATCCATTTTTCTGGTCGGATTGGCCCTCGGCGCTTACCTGGGCACGTGGCGGAAGTTTGCCGTCCAGGATGAGGCCGACGCCAGGCGCAAGTTCGCCGTGCTGCAACTCCTCATGGTCGTGTTTGTCGTCTTCTTCTTTGTTACCAAGAAATATTTCATCTATCACAGCCAATCACCGGCGCTGGTGCGACTCTATTTCATGCTCTCGGTTTTCGCGCCATCGCTCCTGTCCGGTCTGTCTTACGCGCTGAGCGTCAAGATCATGCACTGGAGAGGCGAAAAATACATCACCTACATTTACGCGTTCAGCACGCTGGGCAGCGTGATCGGCGGACTGGCCCACGGGATCGTTCTCGTCCCCCTGTGGGGTATCCGCTCGGCATATATGTGCGCCGTGATTTTCGCCGGGCTGGCCCTGTACACGATGTATCCTCTCATGAACCGGATGCGCCGGGTCGCCGTCGCGCTTGTGTTACTGGGGGCGATCTCGGCGATCAACTGGAACCTGGCCGAACTCCTCTTCCCGTCCAAAAACATTCTTTTCAGCAAGGACAGCGAGTTTGGAATCGTCGAGGTTTGGAGTCTGAGCGAATCGGAAGCATGGTACAAGCATGCCGCGCTGGGAGGTAAAGCGGGCGATTTCAAGCCGATCCAGGATGCGATCGACCTCAAGGTGAACAATGTCCATCAAAGCTTCAACCTGCAAATCGACCGAAATATCCACGAGCAGTGGGCCGATACGAGCCTGGGCATCGTGAACCGTCCCGCCAGGGTGCTCCTGCTCGGTTACGGGAGCGGGGTCACGGCGGTGGCGTTTCTAAAATCTCCGATGGTCGAGCGGTTGGATATCGTTGAGAACTGCGCCCCTCTTGTCGAGGCGGCTCAAAAGTTTTTCCCCGAGGAATTCGAGTACGTGGAAAACTCGCCAAAAGCCAGGAATATCATCGATGATTTCAGGGGCTACGTCAGGTTTGCACAGGAGGAATACGACATCATCGCGATGGATCACTCCATTGAGGACCCCTATGCGATCGGTTTTTTCACCGTCGAGTTTTTCGACCAACTGAAAAGGATCACCAAGCCGGGCGGGATCGTCCTGATGCTGGGAAAGGGACTGTCGTGGAATACTACCAGGCTGTCGTTCAAATACATTTATAAAAACATCGACCCGAAAATCGAGCCCGCCCTCCGGTTCGGGTGTCTGTATATGTCCGAGGGAGAATTCACCGGTCCCGCCGCCAGGGATTATGCCCTCGTCACGGAAGGCCTCAGGGACGAGGAAGACGTATTCTCCGACGAGTATGTCGGGCCGCTCACGGAGTTGGAGAAATCAAAGGCCGAACAGGCTATGTAAGGACCGCGACGGATCGTCCGTTCCGGATGATTCGGCCGGCCGGCGCAGGCTGCCTGTCGATTCCAGGTCCGCAACCCGAGAAAGTTCCAGTTGCCACGTACCGCTCATACCATCCTGATGGCCGACGACGATCCGGACGACTGCCTTCTTGCCGAGCATGCTCTCGAGGCAAGCGGAGTGCGGGGGACCCTCCTCTATGTCGAGGATGGCGAGGAACTGCTGGATTATCTGCTCGAGAGGGGCCGCTTCAAGGATGCGGGCCGCGCCGCGCCGTCCGTAATCCTGCTCGATCTGAACATGCCCAGGGTCGACGGGCGGGAAGCCCTCAAGGAAATCAGGTCGATGCCCCGCTTCAAAGACCTTCCCATCATCGTGTTCACTACATCGAGGGAAGAAAAAGACATTGATTTCAGCCGGAAAAACGGTGCGAATGAATTCATAACCAAGCCGCCGGCATTTAGCGAGTGGGTCGAAATAATGAAGCGCCTGGCGAAAAAATGGCTTGGAGAGAGGGATTGAGAGAGAGGGATTGAGAGTTGAGGGATTGAGAGTTGAGGGATTGAGAGTTGAGGGATTGAGGGGGCTGATCGCAAGTCGTCAATCCGCTGTTGTGGCGTGGTCTCCTGACCGCGCCACTCGATGCGACCGTAGGTCTCCAATTTGTTTCGACCGCCCTCCGAGGAGACCTTCGGTCAGGCCCCGTGGCACGGTCGGGAGACCGCGCCACAACAGAGAGGAATTAAGGGATTGAGGGATTCAGGAATTGCGGCCCGCCCCTTTAATTCCGTGATTTCTCAATTCCTCAATTCCTCAATCCCTCAATCCCTGAATCACCGGTTCCTGGACGCACCTGAAGCCGGTGACGAAGCAATAATCATCCGATCTCGGATGATCGAAGATGCGTTGGGCGCACCGTGCCGAATCCTCATGAAACCAGCTTCCGCCCCTGAGCACCTTGAAGGCGCCGGCGGAAGGACCGGCCGGGTCGGTTGCCGGAGAATGCGAATAGTAATCGGGGCCGTACCAGTCTTCGACCCACTCCCAGACGTTTCCCGCCATGTCGAAAAGGCCGTGCCCGTTGGGCGGAAAAGAGCCGACGGGCGTCGTGTTTTTCCCGTTGATGTTGGCGTATTCAGGATTCGGTAAATCCCCCCAGGGATATCTCTTCCCGATCAGCCCTCCCCTGGCCGCCTTCTCCCGCTGGGCTTCGGTGGGAAGGGATTTGCCCGCGCGGGCGCAATAGGCCCTGGCCCCGTACCACGATACCTTGATCACCGGATGCTCGGCATAGCCGTCCTTCGGGCGGAAGACCCCCTGGTGGTCCTTTATGCGCACCAGGAGCGGACATGCGAGACAGTCCGTATCGAGCCATTTCTTGCCGCCCTCTTTCCTGTTGCCCGTTTCATTGAGAAACTCGGAGAACTGCCGGTTGGTCACCGGAAGCGTGTCCATGCAAAAGGCCTTCAGGTGGACATCGTGGACGGGCCTCTCGTCCCTGTTCCCGTCCGCCTGGCCCATCGCAAAGGACCCGGAGGGGACCATCGCCATGCCGGCCCGACATTTCGCGGAATCATCCCCCGATGCGCCGGCGGATGCGAACACGGAGAAAGCGTGCAGGAAAACCAGGAAGGAAAAGACAAATAGCTTCAAAGCGCCCCCGTACCCTTCGCGATCAGATAGCGCAATACCGATACCGTTCACTTGGGCCGCACTTTGCGGCGAACTTTAAAACCGTCATTCCCGCGGCGTTTTTGGGCGGGAATCCAGTGTCTTTTCATAAAGTTCGCTCGTTCGCTCGTTCCC